>JBBSHB010000178.1:0-5767 GCA_038253515.1 Gemmatimonadales bacterium
CCGGCAAAGAAGAAGGCTACCGTTGAGAGCCAGCTGATCTTCAACATGAGCGTCACCTCCCTTCGAGTCACAACCACCTCGGGAAGTGGCAAGCCCCGCTATGGCCTACCAGACGCTCCGCTCATCAGTTGTCCGCTCATCTTCGCTGGTCCAACGAAGACCGGGGTCCCCTTACCTTGTGTCCTTTCATGAGTGGGTTGGCATGCCCGCTACCGCGCGCTCGTCCCATCTCCTGCTGAAACATCGGGCGCACGACCGGTGCGCCCACGAGATGATCCCAGTATCGGCAGCGGCGCACCCCCCACGAAGGACGCACACCGCATTCGTTCCAGACGTCCGTCCCTGCCCCTACGTCGGCCGCCGCGCCTCGGTCCACCGGTTGGTGGCGTCCAGTACCGCGAACACGGCGGCCCGCTCCGCGCTCTCCTTGATCTCCGACGTGCCCGTCATCAGGATGGTCTCCCGGCCCCCCAGCCCCTGCACCGCTACGAAGGCGAACTGCCGGTCGAACGCCTCCACGATCTTGGCCCCCTCCAGCGCGATCGACGACTCGGTGAGCAGCCGGTCCAGCACCCCCACCGACGCCTTGGCAGCACCCTCCACCCGGCTCCGCGGCGTGTCCGAGGTCTCCTCCTCCGCCGTCTCGGTCCGCCCCCGGTAGGAGAGCGTCACCGTGATCAGGATCCGGTGCTGCCGCCGCCCCGGCGCCACCGCCAGGTTCTCGAACAGCAGCGTTCGCTGGAGCACCCGCTCCCGCACCGCCTGGTTCTCCAGCGCCTCGATCGGCTTCACGTCGGCCGTCTGCGCGATGCTGATCTTCCGGTGGTCGATCTTGAGCCCGAGTTGCGCCAGCAGCGCCGACTCGATGTTCCGCACCAGTTGCTTGGGCGAGAGCCCCGCCTGGGCCAGCACGTGGACCTCGCTCACGTCGCCCAGCGGCGTGGTCACCAGCCGGGCCGAGAGGATCCCCTCCAGGCTGGTGAGCAGGTTCTCGGCCCGCCGCACGCCCCAGGGATCCGGAATGCTGTCGGAGGACGCCGGACGGGCGGGTGGCGTGGTCTGGCCACTCGCGGGAGCGGCCGCGGGCTGTCGCGGACTGAATCCGGTCACGGTGCGTACCCTTCGAGGAGAGCGATGAGCCTGCTCATGCCACGGCGTTCCGGCCGGCGGCCTTGGCCCGGTAGAGCGCCCGGTCGGCGGCGACCAGCAGGTCGCCGTCGGTCGGCTCCCGCGGGTCGAACTGGGCCAGGCCGATGCTCACGGTGATGAGGCCGGCCGGATACCCCAGCCGCCGCCCCACCCCTTCGATACCGGCCCTGAGCGCCTCCGCCACCCGCGCCCCGCCCTGCAGATCGGTACGGGTCAGGATGACCACGAACTCGTCGCCCCCGTAGCGCGCCGCCACGTCCGAGGCGCGCACCGCGTTCCTGATCTCCCCCGCCACCGCCTTGAGGATCTCGTTCCCCGCTTCGTGGCCGTACTGGTCGTTCACGTCCTTGAACCGGTCGAGATCCATGAAGAGCACCGCGAACCCCTCGGCGCTCCGCTTGCCCCGCTCCACCTCGAACGCCAGCCGGTCCCGCAGCACCCGATAGGTCGAGAGCCCGGTCATGGTGTCCACCGCCGCCGCCCGCTGCGCGTCGTCCGCCCGCCGCTCCTGGAACGGCATGCACTGGCGCATCGACGCCCGGCCCAGCACCGCCGCCTCGGCGAAGCGCTGGCAGGTGGGGAAGCCGCACGCCCCGCAGTCCCAGGGGCGGCCGTTGGGCCCCAGGCCGATCTGGGCCAGCACCGCGGCCACCGCATCGGGGTCCGGCGCGAGCCGCCGAGGCTTGAAGGCGAAGGTGGCTCCCACGCTCGCCACCACCGTGCGGTCGACCACCGGGTGCCGGCTCCGCGGCGCCTCGACGCTGGCCAGGAGCTCGCGCCGCCACCAGAGCTCCTCCCGCGGACCCGAGAGCGGATGGTCCAGCGGCCCCTCGGTGGAGAGGATGTCCACGAAGCCCAGGTCCAGCCGGTCCACCGAGACCGCCCGCGCCAGCGCCTTGAGCGCGTCCAGCCCGCGGATCTTGCGGAACCGACGGCTGGTGTACCTGGCCTCCTCCAACAACGCCAGCGGCAGCCCGCCCGCGGCGCTCAGGTGTCGCCGGCGCTCCTCGGGCAGCCGCTCGAAGAAGGTCGGCTGGCTCAGGATGTCGACCCCCCGGATCCGGAAGAGCTGCTCCAGGTCGCCGAAGGTGATGCCCGCATCGAGATCAGGACTGGTGGCCGGAGGACAGATCCCCGCATGGGCGATCTTGAGTCCGGGTCCGTACTGCGCTCGCAGGTATCGGGCCTCCGCCACCGCCGGAACCGCTACCGGCGCGAGGTACGGCACCAGCTCAGGGTACTGCCCCCGGACCGTCTCCACCACCACCGGGTCGGTGGAGCGGATCATGGTGCCCCACGGCTCCTCTTCCCAGAGCTTAAGATATTCCGCCGCAACCAGTTCGTCGCCGATGACGCCCCGGGTGACCGCTCGGAACCCGACCGCATAGCAGGCGTTGACGAGCTGTTCCGGGGTGGCTGGGTAGAAGTGCGCGACCGATTCCGGGCTTAGGATGAGGAAGCCGTCGCCTCCCGAGGCGATGGCCAAAGCCCGTCCGATCTCGCCATTTACCTTGACCGCCTCGTGCGGGCAGGCCGGCACGCACTGGCCGCAGCGGATGCAGGCCTCGTCCACCACCTGCAAAAGCAGCGGCTCGTCTCCCACGACCGCGATCGCATCGGTCGGGCAGACGCGCACGCACGCCAAGCAGGCGACACAGAGTTCCGCGTCGATGACGAAATTCAGATGACCAGGCCGGTCGAGGTTGGATACCCTTGCAATTTGACGGTCCGGCTCAGAACTGTCAAGAGGAGGATCGGTGCAAAGTAATGATACAGCAGAACTTAGCAGCCGCACGAAAGCTGCAGTAGCTGGGCTAAATCATTCCAGATGATAGGCTTTGATTTTCCGGTACAGGGTCCGCTCCCCGATTCCCAGGACCTCCGACGCCCGCCGCCGGTTCCCCCGGTGCTCCTTGAGTGCCGCCTCGATGGCGGCTTTCTCCACCTCCGCCATGGTCATCCCCGGGCGGTAGACCACCGGGTGATTGCCGTCGTGGTCGCCCTCCGGCATCAGGTCGGCCACCGTGGTGTGGTCGCCCAGCTCGATCACCTGCACCCGCTGCGGGTGGCTGTCCAGCCTCCGGCGCAGCTCTTCGACCTGAAGCTTGAGGTCCACCAGGCTCCGGAGGATGAAGCCCAGCTCCTGGCTCGGCAGGTCGCGGCCGGGCTGCGGCTGTTGCAGCCGCATCGGCAGGAAGGTGCCCGGCCCCTCCAGGATGTCGGCCGGGATGTCCGAGGCCCGGATCTCGGAGCCGGGCGCCAGCACCACCATCGACTCGATGAGGTTCCGGAGCTGGCGGACGTTTCCCGGCCAGGGGCCGCTGATCAGCCGCTGCATCGCTTCTGGAGCGATCCCGCGGAAGGTGCGATCGTGGGCCTTGGCCAACTCCCGAATGAACCGCCGGACCAGGAGCGGGATGTCCTCCCGCCGCTCCCGGAGCGGCGGGAGATAGATGTTGAGGACGTTGAGCCGGTAGTAGAGGTCGTCCCGGAACTCGCCCAGCGCGACGGCGTCGCGGAGCGAGCGGTTGGTGGCCGCGAGCACCCGGACGTCCACCTTGATCGGCTGGACCCCGCCCACCCGGAAGAAGGCCCGGCTCTCCAGCACCCGGAGCAGCTTGACCTGGACGCTGGCCGGGATCTCGCCGATCTCGTCGAGGAAGATGGTCCCGGTGTCGGCCAGCTCGAAGCGGCCCAGCCGCCGCTCCGCCGCGCCGGTGAAGGCGCCTTTCTCGTGCCCGAACAGCTCGGACTCCAGCAGCGACTCCGGCAGCGCCGCGCAGTTGACCGCGATGAACGGCTTCCCCCGTCTCGGCGAGAGATCGTGGACCGCCTTGGCCACCAGCTCCTTGCCGGTGCCGCTCTCCCCCTGGATCAGCACCGTGCTCGAGACCGGCGCCATCTGCTCGATCTTGACCATCACCTCCTGGATCGCCGAGCTCTGGCCGATGATGCCGGTCCGCTCCTGCAGCCGCCGGCGCTCGATCAGGCGTCGCCCGGTGGCCACCGCGTCGTCCTGCGGCACCGGCTTCATCATCGTCTCGGTGACGCCCAGCCGCTCGACCCGCTCGGCCCGCTCCGAGTCGGTCGGCTCGAGCAGGGCGAGGGTGGAGATCTCGGCATCGCGCGCCAGGGCCGCGAGCTGAAGCGCGTGCGGCTCGTGCACCGCGCCGGTGAGGACGACGAGGTCGGGATTCTCCCGGCGGACCGACCCGCGCACGTCGTCCAGCGAGGAGAACATCGCCGTGGTATAGCCCGCCGCCTCGAACGCCGCGTTCAGCGGCACGGCGGTCTCGAGGTCGTCCATGGTGATGAGGATCTGCGCGGCCATGCGGACAAGCTAATCGAGTGGCAGGGGTGCCGCGCTTGACTTCCGCTTGACCGGCGGAGGCGGCTCATGACTTGGCGGTGGCACGACTACCGGTCGTTCGACGCCGGGCGCCGTCGGCGGGCCGATGTAAGGCCTAGTGCCCCGTCCGCACCCCGCGCACCAGCTCGACCGCGTGCTCGACCAGGTCCTCCAGCACGTCGAGCCCATCGCGCACGCCGCTCGGACTTCCGGGAAGGTTGACGATGAGGGTGCGGCCCCGGACACCCGCCGTACCGCGAGAGAGCGCCGCCCGGGGAAAGCGGGGATAGGCGGTCATCCGGAGCGCCTCGCTCACTCCCGGCGCTTCCTTGTCGAGCACGGCGCGGGTGGCCTCGGGGGTCACGTCTCGCGCGGTGAGACCGGTGCCGCCGGTGGTGAGGATCAGGTCCGCCCGATCCTCGTCGGCCCAGGAGGCAAGCCTGGCGGCGATCGGGCCCGTCTCGTCGGGCACCAGCTCGCGCGCGGTGATGGTGTACCCGCGCTCGCCGGCCCAGGCGGCCACCGCGTCGCCCGACGTATCGGCTCGCTCGCCCCGGCTGCCCGCGTCGGAGATGGTGAGGATGGCAAGGCGGATGGTCACGACGCTTTCCTGGCCGACCCCTTCTTCCAGAACGGCCGGGTGACAACCTCCGCCGGCAGCCGCTCGCCCCGGCAATCCACCTCGAACCGGGTGCCCGGCTTGGCGACCGCGGCCGGCAGATAGGTCGTGCCGATCCCCACGCCGAGCGAGGGGCTCATGGTGCCGCTCCGCACGAAATCCACCTCGCGGCCCTCGTGGTACACCAGGTAGCCGGCCCGGGGGAAGCCGCGGCCCTGGAGCTGGAAGCCGACCAGCTTGCGGGTGACTCCCCGCTGCCGCTGCGAGCGCAGCGCGGCATCGCCGAGGAACGGCGCGCCCTTTTCCAGCTTCACGATCCAGCCGAGCCCGGCCTCCAGCGGCGTGATGGTGTCGTCGATCTCGTTCCCGTAGAGGGCATAGCCCATCTCCAGCCGGAGCGAGTCGCGAGCGCCGAGCCCGATCGGTTGCGCGCCGGCCCCGGTGAGCGCTTGCCAGAGCGCCGGCGCGTCGCGGTCCCGGCAGTAGAGCTCGAAGCCGTCCTCGCCGGTGTAGCCGGTGCGGGAGATGAAGCACTGGGCACCGGCCACCCGGCCCGACGTGAAGTGGTAGTAGGCGACGTCGGAGAGCGGCGTCTCGGCGAGCGGCTGCAACAGCTCGGCCGCGCGCGGCCCCTGCAGTGCCAGGAGCCC
>JBBSHB010000179.1:0-5749 GCA_038253515.1 Gemmatimonadales bacterium
CAGCGCGATCTCGCGTCGCTGCAGGTCAGGGGGGACATGGCCGGTATGGATCACGGCGACCACGGCGGCATGAAGCACGAGTCGATGAACATGCGGCGTTCGGCCACGAACAATCACGAGGCGCCCGTACCCAATCAGTGACGTGGCGTGGCTCGGGTGGGATGGCGGACGCTCACTGCAGGATGCGGCGGACGCCCACCCAGCGATGGTACCACCAGCGGCCGTACGGATCGTCCGCACTCAGGGTGCTGAGCTGGACGCCGCGGGTCGCGCTGTGGATGAAGCGCCCCTGGCCGACATAGAGACCGACGTGGGTGACCGGACCGCCCTTATTGGAGAAGGTAAGGATGTCGCCGGGACGGAGCTTGGCGGGATTCTTGGACACCTCTTTACCCTCCCGCGCCTGGTCCGCGCTCCGGCGCGGGAGGGTGACGCCATGCCGACCGTAGGCATACTGGATGAGGCCGGAGCAGTCGAACCCGCTCCCGTCGGCACCGGTGCCACCGTACTGATAGCGGCGGCCCATGGCTTCGCTCGCCGTCGCGACGACCGAGTCGGCCAGCCCAGCAGTGCCAGCGTTCCGCGGCGCGCCGGGTGATGGCGGGCCGGATGCTGCGGCCTGGCTCGGGTCGCGGGCGGCATCCGGAGAGGAGATGGCGTCCGGCCGTGCCGGCGGCGAGGCCCGGCCCTTCCCGCCGAACCGGATGGTGAGCCCGGCCGCGAGCTCCGCGCCTTCCCGCGAGTCGAGCGTCATCGCGCGCCAGCGGGCTTCCGCGCCGAGGGTGAGGAAGGAGGCGGGAAACAGCTCGTACCCCACTCCGGCCGACCAGGAAGCCCAGATGCTGGAGAACGAGTTGGACCGGGGCGAGCCCATTCCCGCGTCGAGCCCGGCCACGACGTACGGCCCTTGCCGCCCACCGCGGAACGCGCTGACGTCGGCGCCCAATCCGGCAAAACCGCCGTCACCTCCGCCCGTCCGCCCCAGGTACTCGCCATGCGCGGCGAGCCCGAACACGCTTCCAAACGGCCGGCTCAGTCCCAGGCGATAGATCGTCCACCCGTCGCCCTCGAAGAAATGGCCGACCTGCCCTTCGAACGCCTGAGCGTGGGCCGGGCCCGCGCCGCTCATGAGGGTGGCGGCCAGAGCGACGGCGAGCGGCCGACTCACCGGCGCTCTCGCACCGGGTGGCCGGTCCGAAGGTCGACCAGGTATGGATCGCCCGGACGGCACCGATCGGAGAGCGTGGCGCGAAGCGTGGAGTCGTTCACCAGGCGCGGCGCGGTCCCGGTATAGAGCAACGGCACGGCGATCCGGGCAGCGCCTCGCCGGATCTCGAGCGCCCGGTCCACGCAGTGGCTCCCGTCCACGGCGGTCGCGGGCCGGGCGAGGGTGGCCCAGACCTCGACTCCACCCGGAGCGGTCGCGAGGAGAGAATCCGCGGGCACCGGGGCAGCCGCCTCCTGCCGGGGAGGAGCGTCGGTCCGGCGGCCGCAGGCGAGCCCGGCCGTGAGCAGAAAACAGGAGGCAGCCCGGGCGGCCATCAGTCGCCCGGCTCCGCTGGGGGGGAGCCCACCGTGGGAAGGACGAACTCGGTGGTGTCGGGCGTCCCGTCCTCCATCACCGCGAGGACCTGCCGGACCTCGGGCGACTGCCTGAGGTATCCCAGCCAGGCGATGAGCGCCGCGAAGCCCGCGACCGCCCCGCAAAGCGCCGTCACCGCGAGCCCCTTGATGGGGTCCGCCAGCTTCATGGCGATGAGCGCCCCGCCGACCGCCCCGAAAAACGAAGCTGCCCACGCCAGGAACGGCGTGAGCAGCCAACCGAAGACGCGGAACAGCAGGCGCAGCCAGCGCATCGAATCAGGCGCGCTGCATTCCCAGGCTGGTGATGGCCGTGGCCAGCGCGAGCCCGGGAAGGAAGGCGACACCGAACGTCGCCAGCGTCCAGTGGGCGCCGGGAAAGCCCAGCAGGATCGCCGCGATGGCCGCCGCGATTCCGAGGACCAGCGCGGTACCGAACCCCGCCGGCGCCGATACCCGGCCGTTCCGCGCAGCCTGATTGGCGAGAACCCACGCTCCCATCCAAGGCAGGAAGGTGCCCACCATCCACCAGACCGGGTGATACCACCAATAGGCGCCGCCACCGATCTCTGCCCATCGGTTGCTGTAGGTCCCGATGTTCTGGAGCAACGCCACGTCGAGCAGCAGGAAGACCAGGCAGGCACCGAGGCCAATGCCCGCGGCGCCGGCGATTCCCTCGATGGTACGCGCGTGGGTCCAGAGTCCGGGAAGCTGGGTGACGGCGTAGAGTCCGGCGAGGAGAATCACGGCCTGAGCCGCCGTCTCGATCGGTCCGGCAGGGAGAAAGCGGGAGACCAGCGAGAACACCAGTACGGTGACAGCTTCGAGCAGGCCAAGCTTCACGGCACCCCGCACGATCGAGGGGATGTCGGTGACGTCGTAATCCGCATCCGCATGAAGGTCTATCGCCGGGTGCATGGCGGCTCCGAGAGGGGGTGAGGGCTCCAAGTATACCGGCCCGCGGGTCATGAGGCCAAGGGCCCGGTCAGGTGCCCCAGGCCCCGACCACCACCGCGTCGGTCACCGCCCAGGCTCCGAGCGCCAGGTACATCCCCCGCTGGTGCTCGGCCGGGCTCATCGCGTGGTGCCTCATACGCCACGGCAGCAGCACCCCGAGCCAGGCCAGCGCGGCGAGCGTCAGGCCGGCCCATCGCCAGAGATCCCCGCCCGCGGCTCGCCAGCCGGCGCGGAGACCCGCCGTGGCGAACAGGGCAAACGCGAGCAGCGCGGTCGTGAGCGCGGCATCGAGGCTCCGGCGGACACCCAGCACACAGGCCAGGGTGCGGTCGCCCCGGCGGGTGTCTTCCTCCAATTGATAGATCTGGGTGAGCGGATAGAGCGAGGCGAAGAGGGGGCAGAACGCGAGCAGCACCAGACCACCCGCCGGATCGACCGGCCGGCCGGTGGCCGCCCATCCGGCGTACGGCGTCAGGGTGCCGAACCCCCACATGTTGATGAGCCAGTCCGCCCCGGCCACGGCCTTGAGCCGGAACGGAGGCACGGAGTACAGCACCGAGAGCACGAAGCAGAGAGCGTACGCCAGCCCGAAGCCCGGTGGAAGGAGGAGTGCGACGAGCTGGCCAGCCGCCATCAGCGCGAGGCTCCATCCGGCCAGACGACGGGGCGGCGGCGGCGGACTCCTGAGGTAGGCGACATCTCCCTCGTCACGGTCGAATGCGCTGTTGAGCGCCAGCGTGCCGCCGTTGAGGCAGACCACCCAGAGCGCGAGACCGAGCACCGCAGGCCCGATCCGCTGCCCCGCGGCGGCTCCCGACAGCCCGACCGCGAGGAGGTAGCCCACCGCCGTGTGGGCCGCCATGATCGGCCACTCGGCCGGACGCAGATGGAGGAGATAGTCGAGCCGAGGTCCGAGAAGACGGTAGCCCGCCGCCCGGCCCGAGCTCACCACTGGAGCCCGAGGTAGCCGGCCGCGATACGCAGCCCGCGCAACGTCAGGTCGGGGTCGGTGTGCTCGATGCTGGTGGTGAGGGGTGCCACGACCGGCGCGAGACCGCCGGTCGCAACGACGCCGGGACGGCGTCCGCCGGGCCACTCGGCGCGGATCCGGCGCACCAGCCCGTCCACTGCGTCGGCCGTGCCGAAGAGCACGCCCGCCTGAATGCATTCCTCGGTGCGCCGGCCGATCACCCGCGCGGGCGCGCTGAGCTCGGTCGCGGGAAGCTTGGCCGTCCGGCGGGTGAGCTGGTCGGCCGCGGTGCGGAGGCCCGGCATGATCACCCCGCCGAGGAAGCGCGCCTCCGCGGTGACGCAGTCGAAGGTCGTGGCGGTGCCGAAGTCGACCACGATGGTATCGGCACGGTAGATCTCGACCGCGGCCAGCGCGTTGACGATCCGGTCCGCGCCGACGCTGAGCGGCTCGTCCACGTCTAGCGTCACCGGGAGAGGCGAGCGCGCGTCCACCGCCACCCCGATGCACCCGGTGGACTTCGCGACGCCCTGCATGACGCTCTGGGTGACGGCCGGAGCGACCGAGGCGAAGCAGACGGCACGGACTTCGTTGGGCGAGCGGCCCGCCTGAATGAGAAAGTCGCCGATGGCGCTGCTCCACTCGTCCGGCGTGCGATCGGGGTTGGTGGTGAGCCGCCAGTGGCTCTCGAGCTCACTCCCGAGGAAGAGGCCGAGGGTGATCTCGGTGTTGCCGATGTCGAGGGTCAGGAGCATGGACGAAGTTACGGCGGCGTGGAGGAGTCGGCCAATTCGATCGTGCCAGCGCGAACGGCGGTGGTGGCGCCGGCGGCCAGCTGCACCAGGAGCGCACCGTCGGGCGAGAGGCCGACCGCCACGCCCGCCGCGGGAGCGCGGAGCGGGCGCCCGTGAAGCCAATCGCGGCACTGGAAGCGCGCCCGCTCGTCGGCGGTCAACGGCCCCGCGTCCGGGTCGACCCGGCGGAGCGCGGCGAGCAGGGGCGCCACCAGGTCCTCCGGCGTAATGCCGGGCAGGACCGAGATCAACCTGGTAGCGATGGCGCGGAGGGAAGCCGGGGTCGCATTGGCCACGTTGAGTCCGAGCCCCGCCACGACCCAGCCCGGGGCGTTCCCCTGCCACCGCGCCTCGCACAGTACGCCGCCCAGCTTGCGGTCGCCGAGCATGAGGTCGTTGGGCCACTTGAGCCCCACCGGCGGGGCGCCGAGCAGCTCCAGCGCTTCCGCCACCGCCAGGCCGATCCGCAGGCTCATCAGCTCGAGACCCGGTGCCGCCCCGGGACGAAAGAGCACGCTGAGCCAGAGCCCCCCGCGGCGAGACACCCAGCCTCGGCCGCGAGAGCCCCGCCCACCGGTCTGCTCTCCAGCGACCACGGCCGCACGGGCGGACGCCCCTGCCTCGGCCATCTGGTGCAGCACGTCCATGGTCGAGCCGACCCGGTCCAGCCGAACCAACGGCGGCTCCATCACCGCAAGAGCACCAGGATCAGCGCGCCGAGGGCGATGCGATACCAGGCGAAGGCGCCGAAGCTGTGGCGCGAGACGTACGCCAGGAACGCCTTCACCACCACCACGGCGGACGCGAACGCGACGACGAAGCCGACCGCGAACGCCGGCGCATCCGCCGCGCTGAGCGCCGCCCAGCTCTTGTGCAAATCGTAGAGCGTGGCCGCGAACATGACGGGGATGGAGAGAAAGAAGGAGAACTCGGTGGCCGCCGTGCGCGAGAGCCCGAGCGCGTACCCGCCCATGATGGTAGCCCCCGAGCGCGAGGTACCTGGGATGAGCGAGATCACCTGTGCCAGGCCGACGCCAAGCGCGGTGCTCGGAGGAACGGCACCTACCTCATCGATCCGAGTCGGTGGACACCAGCGCTCGATGAGCAGGATGGCGAGGCCGCCGACGATCAGCGCGCCGGCCACCACGCCCGGGTTGAACAGATGCGCCTTGATCCAGTCGTGCGCCAGGAACCCCACCAGGGCGGCCGGCAGGAAGGCGATGACCAGATTGGTCAGAAACCGGCGGCTCGCCGGCTCACGCCCGGCCGCCAGCACGGCGTGGGTGAGCCGGCCGCGGTAGAGCCACACGATGGCCAGGATGGCGCCGAGCTGAATGAAGATGTCGAAGGTCTTGGCCCGCTCGTCGACCTCGCCGAGCCAGCGGCTCACCACGATCAGGTGCCCGGTGGAGGACACCGGGATGAACTCGGTGATGCCTTCGACCAG
>JBBSHB010000180.1:0-5650 GCA_038253515.1 Gemmatimonadales bacterium
CTGGGTCCAGCTCCACCGGACTGTGCCGCTACCCAAGGTGCCGGAGAGTGAGCTGATCGCCACCATGCTCTATCAACGGGCCGAGGAAGTGATCCGGGGTGGCCGCCCGATCGCGGCCACCCTGGCGGCGCTCGATCGGGACGTGAACCGCGTGCTGGAGAAGCGCCGCTGGATGCTGGCGCGCGCCGCGGCCGCCCGATGAGCCGGCCGGCCCGGGACGATCAGGGCCGGGCCGCGTGGCTCTTCCTTGCGCCCGCGTTGACCGTCATCGGCGCCACTTTCTTCCTGCCGGTTGCAGGGTCGCTGGTCCTGAGCTTTACCGACTTCGACATCTACGCCATCGGGCGGCTGGACAACTTCCGCGTCATCGGACCGCGGAACTACGCCACCCTGGTGGCGAGCCCGCTCTTCTGGCTGGCGCTGCGGAACACGCTCTATTTCGTCCTGGTCGGCGGCCCCGTCTCCCTGCTGGTGGCACTGGGCGCCGCCCTGCTGGTGAATGCGAAGTTGGTCCGGTTCAAGAGCTTCTTCCGCACCGTGTACTTCGCGCCGTTCGTCACCACCCTGGTGGCGGTGGCGATCGTCTGGCGCTATCTGTACCACCCCACCTACGGGATCCTCAACTACGCGCTCGGCGCGGTCGGGATCGCTCCGGTCGACTGGCTGGGCGACCCGCGCTGGGCCATGCCCGCCATCATCGTCATGGCCGTGTGGAAGAACTTCGGCTACAACATGCTGATCCTCATCGCCGGGCTGCAGGCGATCCCCGAGGAGCTGTACGAGGCGGCGCTGCTCGACGGCGCCGGCGCGTGGGGGCGCTTCCGCCATGTGACGCTTCCCATGCTCGCGCCCACGCTGGTCTTCGTTGGGCTGATCACGATGATCGGGTATTTCCAGGTCTTCGCCGAGCCCTATGTCATGACGGCCGGCGGGCCGCTCCGGAGCACCACGACTATGGTCCTCCTGATGTACGAGGAGGGCTTCCGCTGGTGGCGGATGGGATACGCCGCGGCGATCGCGTTCGTGCTGTTCGTCCTCATCCTCGGCGGCATGCTGGTGCAGCGCCGACTGCGCGGGACGGAAACGGCGTGAGCTCGCGACTCCGCGCTGTGGCGCTCTACGCCGCGCTCCTCCTCGGTGCCCTGCTGGCCCTGGCGCCGATGCTCTGGATGGTCTCCGCCTCGCTCATGCCGGCCGGCGAATCGACCACCTACCCGCCGCGGCTGCTGCCGAGCGCGGTGACGCTGGAGCACTACCGGACGCTGTTCACCCGGCTGGAGCTGGGCCGGAACCTGCTGAACAGCAGCCTGATCGCCCTGACCGTGACGGCGGCCTCGCTCATCGTCAACTCGATGGCCGGCTATGCCGTGGCCAAGCTCCGCTTCCGGGGGCGCGAGGGACTGTTCCGCGCGCTCTCGGCGGGACTCATCATGCCGGTGCAGGTGGCGATGCTGCCGCTCTTCCTGCTGTTCAAGCAGCTGGGCCTCATCAACACCTACTGGGGCGTGATCCTCCCCTCACTGGCAAGCATCTTCGGGATCTTCCTCATCCGGCAATACACCCAGTCGATCCCCGACGACCTGCTCGACGCCGCGCGGATCGACGGCGCCAGCGAGCTCCGGATCTACTGGTCCGTGGTCCTGCCGGTGATCCGCCCGATCCTCGCCACCCTCTCGATCTGGACCTTCCTGACCACCTGGAACGACTTCATGTGGCCCCTCATCGTGCTGAGCGACAGCTCGCGCTACACCCTGCCGGTGGCGCTCGCCAACCTGGCCGGCGAGCACGTGCAGGACACCGAGCTGATGATGGCGGGCTCGGTGATCACGGTGCTCCCGGTGATGCTCACCTTCCTGGTGCTGCAGCGGTACTACCTGGAAGGGGTCACGTCGGGGAGCGTCAAAGGGTGAGTGCGTGACGATGAGCTGCATCCCCGCCGCGCTGGGCGGTCTGGCGCTGGCGGTCGCGAGCGGATGGGCACAGTCGCCGGCCGACTCCGTGCGGGTGCTGGACGACTTCGACCACGCCCGACCCGGTACCTGGAGCGCGCATCCGGCGGACGGCGTGAGCATGATCATCGGCAGCGGCCCCGGACGCCGCGGCCGAGCCATGCGACTGGACTTCGATTTCCACGGGCATGCGGGGTACGCCATCGCGCGGCTCACCCTGCCGCTCGAGCTCCCGGAGAACTACCAGTTCGCCTTCTGGATCCGGGGCGACTGCCGGCCCAACACGCTGGAGTTCAAGCTCCTCGATCCCACCGGCGAGAATGTCTGGTGGAGCACCCGTCCCCGCTTCGAGTTTCCCCACCAGTGGCGGTCGATCGTGATCAAGCGCCGGCACCTGAGCTTCGCCTGGGGACCCGCCGGCGGCGGCGAGCCGCGACGGCTGTCCGCCCTGGAGATCGTGGTGACCGCGGCGGAGGGCGGGCGGGGCACCGTGTGGATCGACGATCTCACCCTGGCCACGCGCCCGTCCGATCGGCCTTACCAGGGCACGCCGGAGGTGACCGCGTCTTCCGCCACGCCGGGCCATCCTGCCGCGGCAGTGCTCGACACCGCCGGCGGGGCCGGGTGGGAGAGCGTACGCCGTGCGGCAGGACAGGTGCTCACGCTCGACTTTCTGCGGCCGCGCGAGTACGGCGGCCTGGTCATCGACTGGGTGGCGGGGCATCACGCCACCGACTACACGGTCGAGACGTCGGCCGATGGCACCAGTTGGAGCACGGCGTACTCGGTCCGCGGAGGGAACGGCGGCCGGGACTATCTCTATCTGCCGGAGCACGAGTCGCGCTGGCTCCGGTTGCGGCTGGTTCACGCCGTGGGTGGCGCGGGATACGGGATCAGGTCGATTCGAATCGAGCCGCTCGAGTGGGCCGCCACGCCCAACGCGTTCTTCGGCGCGGTGGCCCGCGACGCGCCACGGGGCAGCTATCCCCGCTACTTCTCCGGCGTCCAGTCGTACTGGACCATCGTCGGCGCGAGCGGCGACGGCATGCGGGCGCTGCTCAACGAGGACGGTGCCCTGGAGCCGTGGCTCGGCGGCATCTCGATCGAGCCGTTCCTGCTGACCGGCGGCCGGTTGCTCGCCTGGAGTGACGTGGAACGCAGGCAGTGGCTCGAGCGCGGGGACCTTCCCATCCCGTCGGTGGAATGGCGCGCCGGCCGCCTCACGCTCACGATCACCGCCTTCGCGGCGGGGCAGGCGGGCACCTCGTCGCTGCTGGCGCGGTACCGGCTCACCAACGCCGGGCGGACGGGTGCCCAGGCGTCGCTGGCCCTCGCCTTCCGTCCGTTCCAGGTCAACCCGCCGTCGCAGTGGCTCAACACCCCGGGTGGCGTCGCCCGATTGACGAGCCTCGGCCGGTCCGCCGGCAAGGTGCTGGCCAACCGCGAACGGCGCTTCGTCCTCCTCACGCCGCCCGGCGGTTTCGGCGCGACCGGCTTCGACCAGGGGGACGTCGTCGAATACCTGCGGCGGGGTGGCCTTCCATCCCACCCCGGCGTCATCGACACATCCGGGCGCGCCTCGGGCGCGCTCACCTACCCGCTGCAGCTCGCCCCCGGGGCAACCCGCGATGTGTGGCTGGAGATCCCACTCCACCGGGCGACTCCGCTCGCCACTCCTCGATCGACCGCGGCCGCGGCAGCCGCCTACGGGGAGCGCCGCCTCGCCGCGACCGTGCGCGAGTGGAGCGAGCGCCTCGACCGCGTCACCTTTCGGCTGCCACCCGCGGGAGCCGATCTCGTGGCCACGCTCAAGGCGAATCTCGCCTATGCCCTGATCAACCGCGATGGTCCCGGCATCGAGCCGGGGGCCCGCTCCTACCGCCGGTCGTGGATCCGCGACGGAGCGCTCATCTCCACGGCACTCCTCCGCCTGGGCCATGCCGACGAGGTCCGCCGCTTCCTCGAGTGGTATGCACCGTTTCAGTACCCCGACGGGAAGGTGCCCTGCTGCGTGGACGCGCGCGGAGCGGACCCGGTGCCGGAGAACGACAGCCATGGACAACTGCTGTACCTCGCGATGGAGTACTACCGGCACACGCATGATCGCGGGACACTCGAGCGGCTCTGGCCTCACCTGGCGCTGGCCGTGGGGTACATCGACTCACTCCGTCAGAGCCGCCGGACCCCGGTCTACCAGACCCCAGAGAGCCTCGCCTTCCGGGGACTGCTGCCGCAGTCGATCAGCCACGAGGGCTACTCCGCCAAGCCGATGCACTCCTACTGGGACGATTTCTTCGCGCTCAAGGGTCTCAAGGATGCCGTGGAGATCGCGGGTGTGTTGGGCCGGACCGAGGAGCGCGAGCGCTTCGCCCGGATCCGCGACGAGTTCGCGGCCGACCTGTACGCCTCGATCGGCGGCGCCATGGCCGCCAAGCGCATCGACTTCATTCCCGGGTCGGTGGAGCTCGGCGACTTCGATCCGACCTCCACCACCGTCGCCGTGGCGCCCGGAGGCGAGCTCGGCCGCCTGCCCGAGCCGGCCCTCCAGCGCACCTTCGACCGCTATTGGGAGCGATTCGTGGCGCGCCGGGACGGACGCGAGGCGTGGGACGCCTACACGCCATACGAGCTCCGCACGGTCGGGACGATGCTTCGCCTGGGCCGGAAGGATCGAGCGCACGAGCTGTTGAGCTGGTTTCTCGCCGGCCGGCGACCGCCGGCCTGGCGCGACTGGGCCGAGGTGGTCTGGCGCGACCCCGCGACGCTCAAGTTCGTCGGCGACATGCCGCACACCTGGGTGGGATCGGACTTTCTGCGTTCGACGCTGGACTTCTTCGCCTACGAGCGGGAAGCGGACAGCACACTGGTGGTGGGGGACGGCCTGCTGGAAGCCTGGGTGGACGACAGCACGGGCGTCTCCATCGCCGACTTCTCCACCCACTACGGCCCGCTGAGCTACTCGATGCGCGGCGAACGCGACACGGTGCGGGTTCGCCTGGACGCCGGGGTACGGGTGCCGCCCGGCGGCATCGTGGTGCGCTCGCCCAGGAAGCGGGCGCTACGCTCCGCCACCGTGAACGGCGAGAGTGTGTCGGTCAGGGATGGCCGGGAGGTGGTCATCCGACAGGTGCCGGCCGAGCTCACTCTCTCCTACTGAATGCCGCCTCCGGGATGGGCTCCGCGAGCACCTCGCCGTGGCTGCGGATGACCTCGGAGTAGTAGCGTGCGCTGGCTTTCGGCGTCCGCCCCTGCGTGCGATAGTCCACGTGTACCAGGCCGAACCGCTTGGCGTAGCCCAGGCTCCATTCGAAATTGTCGAGCAGCGACCAGGCGAAGTACCCCCGCAGATCGACGCCCTGGCGGATGGCGTCGGCGGCGGCGCGCAGATGTTCGTAGTAATACTGCACCCGGAGCGGGTCGTCGATCCGCCCGTCCACTGGCGACGGTGGATCGTAGAACGCGGCGCCGTTCTCCGTGATGTAGAGCGGCAGGTCGCCGTAGCGCTGCTTGACCCAGAGGAGGACCGCGGTCAGCGCCTGCGGGTACACCTCCCAGCCGGTCTCGGTGTAGACGTGCTCCGGCTGGGGCACCCCGGTGGCCCGCACCGGCGGCGCCGAGTCGTCGTGCCGACTCACGCTCCGGGTGTAGTAGTTGATGCCGACGAAATCGATCGGCTGGCGGATGAGCTGCAGGTCCGCGTC
>JBBSHB010000181.1:0-5618 GCA_038253515.1 Gemmatimonadales bacterium
GAATTCCGCGGCACGGCGCCGCGCGGGTCGCTGTGGACCGGCTTGCTGACTCGGCTGACCGACGGATGACCACGGAGCGACGTGAGGCCCGGCTCCGCCGGGAGTTCGCGCAGAGCTACCCGTCTCTCAATCCCGATGTCTGGGAACCGGCCACGGTGATCACCGAGAAAGTGATTGCCTGGCGCCTGCTGCACCGGGTGGCCGAAATGTTTCATTGGGATCGCGTATTGAACCCGGAGCACTTCGAGTTTCGCGGTCGACCGGACGGACGGCCGAACCCTCCCTCGCGGAGCACGGATGCCGGCGAGTGAGGAGCACGGTCGACCGCTCGCCACCCATCGGCTCGGCTGCTCCCGCCGCGGGCGAAGTCTGCCCGCGGCGGCCTGGCGTCCAATACCTGGCGCGCGACCGCAGCTGCTGGGACTCACTCAAGCGATCGGAGGTGCGGCATGAGGACGTGGCTAGGAGTGCTGGGTGTGCTCGCGCTGGTCGGCGGGTGTGACCGGCGACACGGTGACGAAGTGAGCCGCTCCGGCACAGACACCATCATCCGGAGCTCGAGCGTGAAGGACACCACTATCGTGCATGCGGACACGACGGTCGACGTCGACACCGTTCACAAGACAAACCACATCGCCGCCGGCGCCGAGGACACAGTGGGGCCGGGGGCACTCAAGTGGGGCCCCCAGCCGCCCGGCCTTCCGGCGGGTGCCCGAGCTGCGGTGGTGCGAGGCGACCCGTCGAAGGACGGCCCCTTTACCGTGCGGGTCGACCTTCCAGACGGCTACGAGGTCAAGCCCCATTGGCATCCGACGAGTGAGCGGATCAGGGTGCTCGAGGGAACCCTCCTCGTGGGCGATGGGCGGGACTGGCGTACCGCGAGCTTCCGGCCCTTGCACTCCGGCCAGGGGATGGCGGTCGCCGCGCGTCACCCGCATTACGTACAAGCCAAAGGCAAGACCATGGTCGAGATCCGAGGCGAGGGGCCGTTCGAGATCACGTATGTGAATTCGGCCGACGACCCACGGAAGGCGCCCATTCAATAGGGTGTCTCGGCCACCGGGTGCGCCAAGAATCGCTCCAGCACCCGTCGTAGTCTGCAGGGCGGAATAGTGGCCCGGATGCGCTCCGTGAGCGGCCGGGCCTCCTTCTTATCACGGCCCGGGTGGAGGAACTGAATTTCATGGGAGTCGCACGGCGGTGACCCGGCCGCTCTCGCGCGCCTGCGGGAATGGTTCAGCCGGGCGATCCAGATCCCCCACCCCGGCGTCGCTGGGGTTCGCGAGATGGGCGAGACGGGGACAGGGCAGGTGTACGTGGTGTCCGAGTGCCTCATGGGCGACCTGCTGTCGGAGACGCTCGCCCGATGTGGGTCCCCCGCCTCGAGTTCGGGACCACGCAGGTGGGTGGGGAGGCGGCGTACTACGTGCGGGACAATGGGGCCGGCTTCGACATGGCGTACGTCGATCGCCTGTTCGCGCCGTTTCAGCGGCTGCACCGCACCACCGAGTTCCCCGGCTCCGGCATCGGGCTCGCGACCGTGCAGCGGATCTTCACCGTCACGGCGGCCGGGTCTGGGCCGAAGGGCTGGTAGGACAGGGCGCCACCTTCTACTTCACGATCAACCGCCCCTGAGGGAGCTTGCGGAGGCCCACGGACCATACAAAGTTTCTCAGCCCTACGCCCATCCCGTTCCCTCGACGGATTCCAGGCATGACTCAGCCGGACCCGGTGAATCAGTCCCACCGTACCGAACGCCCGGCCGACGGGTACACGGTGCTGGTGGTCGACGACGAGGAAGCGGTGCGCCGGCTGGCGGTCCGGATGCTCACCTGGACCGGCTATCAGGCGCTGGAAGCTCGGCACGGACGGGAGGCGCTGGTCACCATCGAGCGGCACAGCGGACCGATCGATCTCGTGCTCACCGACATCAAGATGCCGGGGATGAACGGGCGGGAGCTCGGGCGGCACGTCGAAAAACGCTGGCCGGGCAAACCGATCCTCTACATGTCCGGCTTTCCTTCGGAGGTGTTCCAGGGCGGACTGCTGGAGGCGGGCGCGCCGTTCCTCGCGAAGCCGTTCACCCAGGAGGACCTGGCCGCGAAAGTGCGGGAATTGCTGGAGGGTCGAAGCTAGGCCTGGCGCCTCGGGATGATCCGCCGGAGCCAGGGACCGTGACAGGCGAAGGTCCAACACCTCGGGGGCGGGGTCAGTTCGGCGGCAGCCCGTGCACGACCGCTCCGCAGGCGGCGGCGAACGAGGCCGCGCAGCTCATCCATCTCCAGTGGCGCTCGGAGGCATCACCCGGGTGTTGCACCATGCCGGCAGGTTCGTCGACAAGAGCTCGAGTGCCCCCTCCTAAAGTGGCACAAATGTTGATCTTTCGTCATCGACCCTCTAGGCTTCCACTCGGTGAATCGGTAGGAATCACGCTATGATCCCTGGGGAACTGGAGGTCACAGCGGCCGACAACCCCTCTCGTCCAGGTGGGGGCTCAGGAGCTGCGTTGCGCATCATCTGCCCGACCTACTGGTATCCGCAGCACGCGACCGATACACAGGCCACGTACGTCCACGACATCAACCGGCATCTGGCTCGGGGGGGCCATTCGGTCACGGTGGTCACCCCCGGCAACCAGTCGCTGCCCGCCTCCGAGACCTTCGACGGGGTGAAGGTCATCCGGTTTCCGATGGAGCTGCCGGCGGATCTCACCTACGGCCGGGTGGCCCAGACCCGGGTAAACTACCTCGGCAAGATCGCCCGCATGGTGGTGATGAGCCACTATCTCCAGGAGCAGTACCGGGCGACCATGGCGGCGGCCCGGGAGCAGCGGGCCGACGTCATCCACGCCCATTGGGCCATTCCCACCGGCCCGGCGGCCGTCCGCGTGGCTCAGCGGCTCGGGATACCGTCCGTGATCACCATGCACGGGGGCGACGTCTACGTGAACCCGGAGCAGGGTTACGATTTTCCGACTCGGTGGTACGTCCGCCCGGCGCTCCGCTGGACCCTCCGGAAGGCGAATGCGCTCACCGCGATCACCGAGGACTGCCGACAGCACGCGCTGCGCGCCGGGGCGCCGGCGGACTCGATTCGGCTGGTCTTCAACGGCACCGATCTGGCGCGCTTCAGCCCGGTCGAGCATCGGAATGGCCCGCCCGATCCGCAATTCGGTCCCCAGATGATCTTCGCCTGCCGCCAGCTTTTTCCCCGGAAGGGCATCCGGTTCCTCATCGAGGCCGCGGCCCAGCTCAAGCCGCGATTCCCCGACCTCAAGCTCGTCCTGGCCGGCGACGGGTTCGAGCGCCCGGAGCTGGTGCGCCTGGCCGCCAAGCTGGGTATCGCCGCCGACGTGACCTTCCTCGGCTGGGTGCCGAACGTCGAGCTGCCGCCCTACTATCGGGCCGCCGCCGTGTCGGTGATTCCTTCGCTGGAGGAGGGGTTCGGCATTCCGGCGGCAGAGGCGATGGGGTGCGAGACGGCGGTGGTCGCCAGCGACGCCGGCGGGCTGCCGGAGGTGGTGGAGGACGGGGTGACCGGTCTGGTGGTCCCGCGCGGCGACAGCGGTGCGCTCGCCGCCGCCATCGGGTCCCTGCTGGCGGATCCGGAGCGCCGCCTCAGGATGGGTCACGCGGGGCGGGAGCGCGCTCTCCGGCTGTTCGATTGGGATCGCACCGCGGCGCACTTCGAGCAGATCTATCGCGAGGTGGGAGCCGGGGCGCGCCGGTGAGCGATCGCCTCTTCGTGTTTCGCTGGGACGTGGACCATCGGGTCTGTGTCACCGACGGATTGCCTCGGATCCGCGCGGTGTGCCGCGACTTCGGCGTTCCCAACACCTTCTTCGTGAACATGGGACGGTCCACCAACCTCAGGGAATGGCTGGGGAAGGGGATCACGCGCTCCAAGGCCAAATTGGCTGACCGCGAGGCCGTTCACCTCATCAAGAAGACAGGCTGGCCTCGCTTCCTGGTCGAGACGGCGCTCGGTCGTCCGGTGGGCCTCAACTTCGTGCCCGTGCTCAACGCCACTCAGGCGGAGGGCCACGAGCTCGGACTGCATGGCGGGATGGATCACGTGATCTGGAGCCGCCGATTCCGCGAGCTGCCGGATCGGGTGCTCGAGTCCGACGTGGAGCAGTCCCACGGCCACTTCGTGCGCCACTTCGGCCGCCCGGCCGGCTTCTCCTCGCCGGGCTTCTATTCCGACGAGCGGGTCATGAGCCTGCTCGACCGCCTGGGCTTCCTCTACAACGGCGACGGCATCGGGGGCGAGCCGCACCGGGCGGAGGCTGGCGGTCGCGCGCTGCGCCATTGGACGATCCCGGTGACGCTCTCGGGTCCTCGCACCATCCCCTTCCTGGAGTATCACGGCGCCAAGGGCACCCCGGAAGCCGAGGTGCTGCGCCAGCTGAGCGAACACCTCGATGCCAACGAGCTGGTCATCCTCTACGGGCATCCCTGCTACGAAGGGGTGCGTGACGGGATCCTGCGCAGGGTATTCGCCACGGTGATCGAGCGGGGCTTCCGTTTCGTCACCATGCAGGCGCTGGCGGAGCGATTGCAGGCAGCTGCCCTCACCCGATGATCCGAGTGCTGAGTGTCTTCGGCACCCGGCCGGAGGCCATCAAGATGGCGCCGGTGGTGCGCGCCCTGCAGGCGGCGCCCGACCGATTCGAGAGTCTGGTGTGTGTGTCCGCCCAGCACCGCGAGATGCTGGATCAGGTCCTCGGCGTCTTTGGGCTCCACGCCGATCACGACCTCGACCTGATGACGCCGGGTCAGACGCCGGCCGAGATCACGGCCCGGGTGCTCCAAGGCCTCCCGCCACTCCTCCGCCGGGTCCGCCCGGACATCCTCCTGGTCCAGGGCGACACCATGACCAGCTTCGCCGGGGCGTTTGCGGCCTACCTCGAGCGGATACCGTCCGGCCATGTCGAGGCCGGACTCCGCACCGGGGATCGCTGGCAGCCTTTTCCCGAGGAGATGAATCGGGTGCTGACCACCCGCCTGGCGAGCATCCATTTCGCTCCCACCGCGCAAGCCCGCGATCAGTTGCTCGCCGAGGGCGTGCCGGCGGGTGACGTGCACCTCACGGGCAATACCGTCATCGACGCGCTGCTCCAGACCGTCCGGCCGGACTATCGGTTTCGGACTGCGGCGCTGGGCGAGCTGGATCCTCGCCGCCGCCTCGTGCTGGTCACCACGCACCGGCGCGAAAGCTTCGGTGCGCCGCTCCGCTCCACCTGCGCGGCCATCCGGGAGCTGGGCTGCCGGTTTCCCGACCTTCAATTCGTGCTCCCGGTCCACCCCAACCCCGAGGTCAAGGCCACGGTGGAGAAGCTGCTCCGCGACCTGCCCGGGATGCATCTGATCGATCCGGTGGACTACCTGGAGTTCGTCCACCTGATGGCGCGGTCTCACCTGATCCTGACGGACAGCGGTGGGGTGCAGGAAGAGGCGCCGTCCTTGGGGAAGCCAGTCCTGGTGCTGCGGGAAGTGACCGAACGGCCCGAGGGGGTCGCGGCCGGCACGGCCGTGGTGGTGGGCACCGACCAGGCGCGCATCGTCGCGGTGGCGAGCGAGCTCCTCACCTCGCCGGCCGCGTACCAACGGATGGCC
>JBBSHB010000182.1:0-5584 GCA_038253515.1 Gemmatimonadales bacterium
AGTTCTCCCGTCCCCAGTACCGCTCGGGACCACGGCCCGAGATGTTGATTCCGAGCCGGAGCGGCCGGCCTCGAGGGCCGAGCAACTCGCGCGCGCGCCGCTCGTCCCCGTCGCTCAGTCGATACTCGAGGTCGAGGGGCACCTGGGCAGGATCGATGCCGAACGGCAGTAGCAACTGCGCCAGGCGCTCGACCGGATGCACGCTCGACCGGTCCAGCAGCGGCGCCGCGTGGGAATAGTAGCCGGCCTCCGCATGCGCCAGCCCCACGGCGTGGCGCGCCCCACACCAGCCGATCACCAGCCGGGAGATGGCCGAGGGATTGTCAACCAGATCGACCACCACGTCATACCGCTCGCCACGCAACGCCCGCAGGAGTTCCACCGCGCTGCGGATCGTCTTGTCGTACCGCCAGACCCGATCGACGAACGGGCGCACGGCGTCCCGCACCCCATAGTTGTTGCGGCTCACGAGAAAATGGATCCGTGCCGCCGGGTACCGCTGCCGGAGCGCCCGCAGCACCGGAATTCCGACCAGCACGTCGCCGATTCGCTCCTGCCGCATCAGGAGAATGGCCGGCGCGGCGGGAAGGCGCAGGAGATCTTCCGGGACGGTGGCGAGCGCTCCGGTGAATCGCCGCGGGCCGGTCCGGAGCAGGCTCCGTCGGACGAAGTGCTCGACCGGTTTGAGGGAGAGGCGCACCAGCAGGCCGGGGTTCCGGGACCTAGAGATCGTAGAGGGCGCCGTACTTGGAGCGGAGGGCATCGACCAGCGGCCGGTGATCCGGCGCCGATCCCGTCACCGCCTCGATCAGTCGCGCCGAAGGGTACCGTCCGCCCTGCCGATACACCCGTTCGCCGAGCCAGCGTACCAGCTCGGCGAATTCCCCTCGGGCGAACTGCTCGTCCAGATCGCCCAGCTCCGCCTGCGCCTGGGCGAAGAGCTGGGCACCAAACACGTCGCCCAGGGTGTAGGTCGGGAAGTAGCCGATCAGCCCGTCGGCCCAGTGCCCGTCCTGGAGGCACCCCTCCGCGTCGTTCTCCGGGGCGACGCCGAGATAGTGCCGGTAGGCGGCGCTCCACGCGGCGGGGAGGTCGGCGGCCGCGAGCTCCCCGGAGACCAGCGCCCGCTCCAGCTCGAAGCGCACCAGCGTGTGCAGGTTGTAGGTCACCTCGTCCGCATGCACCCGGATGAGCGAGGGCGAGACGCCGTTCACCGCGAAGTGGAGCTCGTCCAGCCCGACATCGCCCAGGCTCTCGGGGAAGAGCTGGCGGGCACCGGGGAAGAAGTGCTCCCAGAAGCTCCGGCTCCGCCCGACGCGGTTCTCCCAAAACCGGGCCTGCGACTCGTCCATCCCGACCGACGCGGCCTCTCCCATCGGGGTGGCGTAATGGGCCGGATCGAGGCCTTGCTCGTACAGCCCGTGACCCACCTCGTGCAGGATGGTGAACAGCCCGCCGGCGAAGTCGCGCTCGTCGTACCGCACCGAGATCCGGCAGTCACCGGAGCCGATGCTGGTGCAGGAGGGATGCACCCCCAGATCCATCCGCCCGCGGCTGAAATCGAAGCCGACCGCCGCGGCCACGGTCTCGCCGAAGCGCCGCTGCCGGTCGGGGGGGAAGTGGCGCCGGAGGATCGAGCGGTCGGGCTGCCGCCGGGCGCCGGCGATTCGCGCCGCCAGCGGGACGAGGTCCCGCCGGAGCGCGTCGAAGAGGCGCGCGACCACCGCGCTGCTGAGACCCGGCTCGTAGTCTTCGATCAGGGCGTCGTACGGCTCGTCCTCGTATCCGACACACTCTGCCTCGGCGCGCTTGAGCTCGACGATTCGCTCCAGCCACGGGCGGAAGCGGTCGAACTCCGCGCTCTGCCGGGCCGCGGCCCACGCCTTCTGGGCCAGGGCGGTGGTGCGGGCGACGTCCTCGACCAGCCGCCGGGGGAGGCGCACATAGCGGTCGTACTCCCGCCGGAGCGCCCGCACGTTCACCGCGGCGGGTGAGGCGGGGTCGGCCAGGAGATCGGAGCCCTCCAGCTCCGCCAGCAGGTCGGCTACCCGGGGATCGGTGCCGCGCTCGTGGAGCAGACCGGCGACCAGCGCCATCTGCTCGCTTCGATTCTCCACCCCGCCGGCCGGCATGTACGTCTCCTCGTCCCACTCGAGCAGTGCGTCGATGGTGGTGAGGAGGGTCTCCTCCCGCACTCGGCGGATCAACTCGTCGTAGGCCTTGTCCGCGCGCATGATCTCCCGTGGTCAAGGGTCAGGCAGTAACATACACCTTCACGCCCCGACCGAGCCCGACCCCAGCCCCGAGCGCACCATGCTGACCACCGCCGAAGAGCTGGGTCTGAGCGGAGTGGCCTTGAGCAGCCGGGTCCAGCGCGCGCTCTATGGCCTTCCCGAGTCCCAACTGGCCGGTCTGATCGAGCGGCTCCGCCAGGGCGCGGTCGAGCGGCACGTCATCTACCTCCACGACGGCGTGCTCGAGCCCGTCCGCATCCTTCCCTGCCCCATCACGGTGGTGCCGGACCAGCTCGCCTATATCCACCACATCACGCTCACCGTACAGAACGCGCTCAAACGCCTGCCGACGCTTTACCTCGGCGATCCGGTGGTACGGGAGATCCTCCGGCTGCCGGAGGAGGAGGAGCGCTGGCTGCGCGAGTGCTGGGGCCCGAGCCAGGAGCGGCACAATCCGGTCTTCGGGCGGCTCGACGCGCTGATCGACTTCACCAGCCCGATGTGGAAGGAGTCGCTCCGGTTCGTCGAGCCGAATCTGAGCGGCATCGGCGGCCTCCACATGGTGCCGACCGCCGAGCGGCTCCTCGCCGAGATCGTCGTTCCGGCGCTCCGGGCGCGGGATCCGGAGCTCGACCTGCAGCTCGGCCACGACATGCGGGAGTTGCTCACCCGGGAGATCCTGGACCACATGGCGGCGATCGGCAGCGGGCCCAATCTCTGCTTCATCGAGCCCAAGTATTCGGGAACCGGCCCCGACGAGCAGGAGCAGATCACCCGCTATCTCCGCGAGCGCCACGGCTTGTCGGTGGATCACGCGGATCCGTCGGAGCTGGAGTTGCGTCAGGGGCGGGTCTGGTACCACGGGACCGAGGTGAATCTGGGCTACCGGGACTACGGGGTCACCGATCTCCTGGAGCTCCAGGCGGAGGGGGTGGACGTCGAGCCGATGCGGCTGCTGCTGCGGGAGAATCGGGTCATCTCGTCGATCGCGGCGGACCTCGATCAGAAGAGCTGCTGGGAGGTGCTCACCGACCCCGATCTCTGCCGGCGATACTTCAGTCCCGACGAGCGGCTGCTGTTCCAGCGGCACATCCTCTGGACCCGGGTGCTGTCCGACCGTCGGACCGTACTCCCCGACGGCCGGGTGGGCGACCTGCTCGAGTACACCAGGACCTGCCACGAGCAACTGGTCCTCAAGCCCAATCGGTCCTACGGCGGCGAGGGGATCGTGATCGGGCCGGCGGTCACGCCCGGTGAGTGGGAGGCCGCGCTGGAGGCCGCGCTGGCCGACCCCGACGAGCGCTGGGTCGCCCAGCAGCTCGCCACCATCCCGGTGCGGGAGTTCCCGGTGCTGGGCGCCGACGGCGCGGTGCACGCAGAGCCGTTCTATACGGTGATGGGATTCGCGGCGAACGAGGAGGGAGTGGCGATCCTGGCTCGGGCGTCGCAGAAGCAAGTGGTGAACGTGGCGCAGCACGGCGGGCTCTGCGGAGTGATGGTGAGCCACTCGCTCCCGGCGATCGGCGCCGCGGGGGATTGAGCGCCCCCCGCTCAGCGCCCCCTGCCGTGGCCGGACGGTCCGCGCGGCGGAACGCGCCGGCTGATCTGTGACGCCTGATGACCCTCGCGCCGCTCCGCCTTGGCCTTGGCGCGGACGCGGTCCTCCGCCTTCTTGGCCCGGATGCCCGCGATCCGCTCGGCCAGCGGGACCTCGAACCGCGCCTCGGGCTTGGCGCCGTAGTCGAAGTCGGGAACGGTCACCCGCGGGAGCCGCTTGCCCACGGCGCGCTCGATATCCCTGAGGTCTCCCTCCTCATCCGGCGATACGAAGGTGAACGCGTCGCCGGTGGCCTCCGCCCGGGCGGTGCGGCCCACCCGATGGATGTAATCCTCCGGCACCTTGGGCACGTCGAAGTTCACCACGTGTCCCAGCTCCACCACGTCGATGCCGCGCGCCGCGATGTCGGTGGCCACCAGCACCCGGTGTTTCCCGCTCTTGAATCCGGCGAGCGCTTCGGTCCGTTGCGTCTGCGAGCGATTTCCGTGGATCCGCTCCGCCTTCACTCCATGGCGCACCAAGTACTCCGCCAGCCGGTTGGTCCGGTGCTTGGTGCGGGTGAAGACCAGGACGTCCTGCATCTCCCCCCGATTGAGCAGAGCCAGCAGGAGGGCCGACTTGAGCTCCTGGGGCACCGGGTACACGGCCTGGGTGATTCCCACCGCCGGGGCCGCCTTGCGCTCGAGCTGGATCATGGCGGGGTCCCGAAGCAGCTCCCGGGTGAGTGCCAGGATCGGCGCCGGCATCGTGGCGCTGAAGAAGAAGGTCTGCCGGCGGGTGGGCAGGTGCCGCAGCACCCGGCGGATGTCGGGGAGGAAACCCATGTCGAGCATCCGGTCGGCCTCGTCGAGCACCAGGTACTCGACCCCGGGGAGCTTGGCGTACGGCGCCCTGAAGTGGTCGAGCAGGCGCCCCGGCGTGGCGACGAGCACGTCTACCCCGCTCCTGAACGCGTGCTCCTGGGGACCCATCCCCACCCCGCCGAAGATCGCCGCGCCGGTCACCGGCGTGTGTACCGCGAGATCGTTGAGATCTTCCAGGATCTGGGCGGCGAGCTCGCGGGTGGGCGTGAGCACCAGGGCGCGGGTCGTGCGCCGCGGCTTGTCGATGAGCCGGTGCAGGATCGGCAGAAGGAAGGCGGCGGTCTTGCCGCTCCCGGTCATGGCACAGGCCAGCACGTCGCGCCCGGCGAGCGAGGGCGGGATGGCATCGGTCTGGATCGGTGTCGGGCGGGCGAAGCCGAGCTCCTTGATGCCTTTGAGGAGACTCGGATGGAGCTTGAGTTCAGCGAACGGCACGGGGTCCTCGAAGTAGAAGCAGAGCGGCCCGCCCGTTGGGGGCGGGCGGGCCGGTGGTCGAGGCCGAATGATACCCCCAAGCGGCGTCTCGGCGAAATTCGGACTGTCAACCAACCCACAACGGTTGAGCGATTAAGAGAGATCGAGCACTCCGACCGTTTCACTGTTCGACTGGGCGACAATGGGTTGTCCTGCGATGACAGCGCAGCGAACAGCGGAGCGCCTGCATTTGCTACACGTAGCGATGCATCCCTCGACTCGGAGGAGGGGCAAGGTGCATCTTGATGGGGAGCGTTACCAGGTTTCTTCCTGTCCCACAACGTCGTTTCAGCGTGCGATTGTTCGCGTGCGCAGGCTCGCTCCCGACCACCGAGGAGATCTTCGGGCCGGTCCTGGCCGTCACCGTGGCCCGGGACGCGGACGAGGCGATCGCGCTGGCCAACGACTCCAAGTACGGGCTCGGCGCCAGCATCTTCACCGCCAGCCTGGAGACC
>JBBSHB010000183.1:0-5580 GCA_038253515.1 Gemmatimonadales bacterium
CTTGCGGCTCGTGTCCGGAATGCCCGCGCTGCGTTCGCGCCGGATGATCGCTGTGAGCGGGCACCGGCGCCGAGCGGTAGAGTGGGCCAGGATGCGGTTCGCGCCCTCTCCGAGCTCCTGCTGCCGCCCCCCGCGCGCGCCCTCCTGCCCGAGGCAGGTGAGCTGTTGGTGCTACCTCATGGGCCGCTCAATCTGGTGCCCTTCGCCGCCCTCCCACTCGGCGCACCTGACCGTGCTTTGGGACTTCGCTATGCCCTTCGCTACGCGCCCTCGCTCTCGACGATGCGGGAAGCCGACGAGCGCCCTGGCCTCGGTACCGGGCTGGCCCGGGCCGCAGCACTCCGCCGCGCGCTGGTGGTGGGAAATCCGCGCATGCCCAAAGTGCGCTTCTGCGATGTCGAGTTCACCCCGTCTCCGCTCGTCGGGGCAGAGCGGTCGAGCCGGGGCATCGCCGAGCAGCTGGGGGCCGGTGTGCTCATCGGCCGGGACGCCACTGAGCGCGCCGTCCGGCGCCTCATCGCACAGGCGTCGGTGGTGCATCTGGAAACGCACGGCTTCGCCTACGAGACCGACGCACTGGCGCGAGCGTCGTTCGTCGTCCTGGCGCCGGGCCCGGAGGCCGAGCCCACCCCGGCGGACGACGGACTGCTCACCGTGGGCGAGGTGCTGGACGAGCTTCCGACACTCTCCGCCGATCTGATCGTGTTGAGCGCATGTCAGACGGGGCTCGGCAACCTGAAGGAGGCGGAGGGCACGGTCGGCCTGCAGCGGGCTTTTCTCGCCAAGCGCGCCCGGAGCGTCCTGGTGAGCCTCTGGAACGTTTCCGACGAGGCGACGGCCTTGCTCATGGGGTCTTTCTATCGCCAGTGGCTGGCCGAGCCCCAGTCCGGCAAGGCCGAGGCGCTTCGGCGCGCCCAGGCGGAGCTGCAGCGGCGCGCCGAGTTCGCCAACCCGCGCTACTGGGCGGCATTCCAGTTGGCGGGCGCAAGATAGTATCCGACGTCTCAGCCGCAGTGTGACCGTTAGCTCACGTCGTCGCCCCCGCCAGCTGCCGCACCGCCCCCGCCAGCGTCCGCACCTTCGCCGCATCCCCCGCCCCGCCCGCCTCCCCGTCCAACCCCGTCGCGAGCTTGGTCAGCTCGTCCTGCCGCGCCGTCCCCGACGCCTTCTCGGCCTGGGCCAGCGCCGCCCGGGTCGAGGAGATCTTGCCCGCCTCGAGCCCCTTCGACCGCTCGAGCTGATCCAGGTACGCCCTCGCCAGCGCGAAGCTCGGCGGCCAGACGATCTTGGGCTGCCCCTGCACGTTCAGATAGTCGAAGTGCACCGACTTGGCCGCGTCGATCTCGTTCTGGGAGACGAATCCGCTGGGCGTCAGCTCGAAGATGTCGAGTCCGCGGGCGATCTCAGAGGTGACGATGACGCCGTTGTACCAGTAGGCGGACCAATACCCGGCGCCGACCATCCTGGTCGAGTCCATCGGGCCGTAATCGAAGAAGGCGATCTCTTTCGGGTGCGCGGCATCGGTCCAGTCGAAGACCGAGATGCCGCCCTGGTACCACGCCTGCACCATCACATCGCGGCCCGGGATCGGGATCAGCGAGCCGTTGTGAGCCACGCAGTTCTCCTGCGGCGTCTGCGGTGCCGGGAGCTTGTAGTAGCTCTGGAAGTGCATCTTCCGGTCGGTGATGGTGAAGATCGCGTCCGCCCCCCACTCGTGCTTGTCGGTGATGCGGCACTTGGGCTGTCCCCCGCCGCCCCATTCGTCGGAAAAGAGCACCTTGGTGCCGTCGTTGTTGAGCGTCGCCGAGTGCCAGTAGGAGAAGTTCGAGTCGGACACCGCATCGATGCGGACCGGATGAACCGGGTCACTGATGTCGAGCAGGAGGCCGTAGCCCTCGCACGCGCCGCCGGCCAGGCCGATCGCGGGATAGACCGTGATGTCGTGGCACTGGGTGGGTCCCGGAGGCGGGCCGTTCCCCTGTTTCGGCGGGGTGCCCATCATCATCGCGATGATGTGGGGAAGGGCGTCGCGCAGCGCGGCGCTGTCCGCCGCCGTCGGCGCGCCGGTTCCCTTCCGGGCCGCGACGATGCTGTCGAGCATCGGGCCCGTGAACTGTGACGGCACGACCATCTCCTCACCGTGGATGGTCGCGACGAACCCCCCCTTGGCCCGCGCCTCGGCAAGCTCCTTCGCGTTGGCGATGCTGTCCTGCGGCGCCTCGCCGTGCCGCGGTGGCGCCACCAGGCTGTCGAAGATTCGCGGAGAGTTGACGATGGCCGCCTGCTCCGGATGGGCCAGCGGCACCTTGATGACCTCGATGCGGAAGAGCGCCGAGCTGGAGTCGGTCTCCGGCAGCGCGCTGGAGCAGCCAGGGAGCTCGCTCGGCGACCGCACCCCCGCGGAGCCCGAGATGTAGACGTAGACGTTCTCGGTGTCCTTGGGGTCGACCACCACCGTGTGGGTATGCGAGCCGCGGCAGGTCTGCACGTTGCCGACGTTCTTCGGGTTGCTGAGATCGCTGATGTCGAAGATGCGGAGGCCGCGCAGGCGGTCCTGGCTCACCGTGTCCTTCACGCCTTCGGTTCCGCAGTCGAGGCGCCCGGAGAGACCCTCTCCCGAGACGAAGAGCAGGTTCTTGTAGACCGAGACGTCGCTCTGCGACGCCGGGCAGACGTATCCGATCTTGAGCGACGGCTTGCTCGGGTCGGTGATGTCCCACACCTGGTACCCGTTGTAGCTGCCCTGGATGGCGTAGTGGCCGGTGAAGGAGAGGTCGGAATTGGTTTCCCCGGCGAACTTCTCCGAGGGAGGATTCTTGGAGTCCACCTTCAGGTTCCACACCGCTTCGCCGGCATCCTTCACTCCGGCGTGGAGTCCCACGCGCGGGTCGGGACTCGGCGCCGTGGTCGACATACTGGAGCTGGAGCTCGAATGGGCGCATGCCGTCGCGGTCAGGAGCCCGGCGGCGAGCGACAGGGAGAGCATCGGAGCGGCGAAGCGCATTGCGGTGTCCTTTGGGGGAGCGGAGAGAATCAGGAGGAGCGTTTTTCGGGAGCGAGAGCGGCGAGCATCTTCTCCATCCGGGCGATCTCGGTGGACTGATCGACGTTGACGTCGGAGGCGAACTTGAACACCGTCTCGTCCTGGCCGGCGCCGTAGGTCCCGAACAGGTCCTTGACCATGGTCACGGCACCGCGGTGGTGCTGGATCATGAAGCTGAGAAACAGGCGGTCGAATTCGCTTCCCTTCGCCTGGTCCAACTGTTTCATCTGGTCTGCGGTGAGCATTCCCGGCATCAACATATGCTCGCCACCGGCCATCGTCATCCCCATCCCCGTGTCCCCCACCTGCGGCACCGGCTGCCGGCGGTCGGCGAGCCATCGCTGCATCGTCGCGATCTCGTCCTGCTGGGCGTTGATGATCCGCTCGGCCAGGATGCGCACCGACGGGCTGGCGCCGTGGGTGGGCGCCCAGCCCGACATCACGATCGCCTGGGCATGGTGGCCGATCATGTTGGACATGAAGTGAACGTCCGCCTCGGTGTAGGGATGACGGACGCTGTCGGCCCTCGCCCTGGCGATGGCCGCGAGCTCGCCGCGGTCGCTGGGGGCCGGCTGAGGAGATGGCTGCGGGGCTCCTCCGGATGCGCTGCTGCATGCCGTCGTGAGGACGGCGGATACCAGAGCGGCGGCGAGCCAGGGAGTGCGTGTCGATGTCATATGCGTCAGCGGTCGATGTAGGCCATCATGTTTTCGTTGTACCGCGGCCCGGCCACCGCCGCCGGGGGGAGCGCCGCATTCAGTCGCGCCAGCTCGGCCGTGCCCAGCCGCAGCTCCGCCGCGGCGACGTTCTCCTCGAGGAAGCGCCGGTGCTTGGTGCCGGGGATCGGGACCAGGTCCTCGCCCTGGTGCAGCACCCAGGCCAGCGCCACCTGTCCCGGTGTGGCCCCCAGCCCGGCGGCCACCTCGCCCACCACCGCGGCGCCGCGCATGTTGGCGTCGAAGTTGCCGCCCTGGAAGCGCGGGTCGCCCCGGCGGTAGTCACCCTCGGCGTACTCCTCCGCGCGCCGCGCCGTGCCGGTCAGGAAGCCGCGGCCGAGCGGGCTGAACGGCACCAGCCCGATGCCGAGCTCGCGGAGGAGCGGGAGGATCTCCGGCTCCAGGTTGCGCTCCCACAGGGAGTATTCGCTCTGCAGGGCCGAAATCGGGTGCACGGCGTGCGCGCGCCGGATGGTCTGCGCGCCCGCCTCGCTCAAGCCGAGGAAGCGCGCCTTTCCCTCCCGCACCAGGTCGGCCATGGTCCCCACCACGTCCTCGATCGGCACCCGGGGATCCACCCGGTGCTGGTAGAGGAGATCGATACGGTCGGTGCGGAGCCGGCCGAGCGAGCCCTCCACGGCCTCGCGGATGTGTGAGGGGCGGCTGTCCAGACCGCCGCGCTTCGACGAGCCGATCTCCCAGCCGAACTTGGTCGCGATGATGGCGCGGTCGCGCCGGCCCTCCAGGGCCCGGCCCAGCAACGTCTCGTTGCTATACGGGCCGTACACCTCGGCTGTGTCAAACAGGGTCACCCCGAGCTCGAGGGCGCGGTGGATGGTGGCCACCGACTCCTCATCATTGGGCGTGCCGTAGGACTGGCTCATCCCCATGCAGCCGAGCCCCATGGCGGAGACCGAAAGGCCCTGGCTGCCCAGCGTCCGCGTCGTCAGCATGAGCCAAGGATAAGGAGGGCCGGGCTATCTTGGTACGATGAGCCAAATATCCGATCGCTGTCGCGTGTTTCGCCGGCTCCACGAGTCCTGCTTCGTCATTCCCAACCCGTGGGACGTCGGCAGCGCGCGCCTGCTCGCCCGACTCGGTTTCCCGGCGCTCGCCACGACCAGCTCCGGATTCGCCTGGTCGCAGGGTCGAGCCGACAACGGAGTGTCGCTGGAACAGGCCCTGGACCACTTTCGTGCCATAGCCCGGAGCGTCGAGTTGCCGGTCAACGGGGACTTCGAAGGGGGGTTCGCGACCGAGCCGGGCGAGGTCGGCGCCAACGTCGCGGCGGCGACCGGCACCGGGATCGCCGGCCTTTCGATCGAAGACTCGACCGGTGATCCGTCGAATCCGCTATTCGACGTCACCCTCGCCGTAGAACGGATCCAGGCTGCCCGGCGAGCGATCGACCAGAGCGGCTCGGGCGTCCTGCTCACCGGCCGATCGGAAGGCTTCATCGTCGGACGCCCCGACCTCGCCGAAACGATCCGCCGGCTCACCGCCTACGCGGAGGCGGGAGCCGACTGCCTCTACGCACCGGGCCTCCGTACCCGGGCCGAGATCGTATCGGTGATCGGTGCGGTCGCTCCCAAACCAGTCAACGTTCTGGTCGGCAGCGAGTTGGCCACGGTGGCCGAGCTCGCCGAGGCCGGGGTGCGGCGGGTCAGCGTCGGCGGAGCACTGGCCCGCGCCGCCTGGACCGGCTTCCTCCAGGCGGCGAAGGAAATCGCGGAGCTCGGAACGTTCACGGGCCTGGCGCGCGCCGTTCCGTTCTCGGAGATCAACGGCGCCTTTGCATCGACGCGCCGTTAGGGGCGTGCC
>JBBSHB010000184.1:0-5567 GCA_038253515.1 Gemmatimonadales bacterium
CGGCGGGCCCGACATCGAGGGGGCGGTGAGACTGCAGCAGGTCGGTGGCGAGGTAATCGCGAGCGGCGGGGTGGCCAGCCTCGACGACATCCGGGCCGTGAGACGGGCGGGGCTCGCCGGTGTCGTGGTGGGTCGGGCCCTCTATGAAGGCACGCTCGGCCTGGCCGACGCGCTCGAGGCCGCGGGATGCGCGTCGCGCTCGTAGTCGCACTGGCGCTGGCGCTCGCCGGGTTCACCTATCTCCGGCTGGAACGGACCGGCGCGCATGGCTGGCTGCCGCTCGCCTGTCGAGCGCTTGCCTGGTCGGCGCTCGGGCTGCTGCTGCTGAACGTGAGCTGCCCGGTCGCCGCGGCGCCCCGCCGATCGCTGGTGCTGCTCGACGCGTCGCTGAGCATGGCCGGGCCCGGCGGGCGGTGGATGGAGGCCCGCGACTCGGCCCGTCGATGGGGCGACGTGCGCCGGTTCGGCGACGAGCGGCCGGGCGATGACACGGCCGCCACGCGCGGACGCTCGCTGCTCGCGCCGGCGCTGCTCGCGGCCTCCGCCTCGGACCGGCCGGTGATCGTGGTGACGGACGGCGAGATCGAGGACGTCGGCGAGGTGCCGCCGGATGTGCTCGCCCGGGCAGGGGTCCGGCTCTTTCCCCGCGTCGCCCGACCCGACGTCGCGATCACCCGGGTCACCGGACCGACGCGGGTGACCTCCGGTGACTCGATCCCGCTGGAGGTCGAAGTGTCGGCGGTCGGGGGCGGGGTACCGGACAGCGTGGTGGTACAGGCGATGGCGGGAAAGACCCGGCTCGCCAGTCGCATCGTGCGGCTCCGTGGCGGCAGCGGCCGGGCCCACCTGACCGTCGGCTCGGCGGCAGTGGGAACCGGCGAGCAGGTGCTCCGAGTCTCGCTCGCCCATTGGAGCGACGCCGAGCCGCGGACCGACACCCGGCTGCATCTCGTCACCATCGCCCCGACGCCGGGCGTGGTCCTGCTCGCCGGCTCCGCGGACTGGGACGCTCGTTTCCTGTATCGCACCCTGCGCGACGTCGCCCAGCTCCCGGTGCGCGGTTTCGCGCGGCTCGATCCCGACCGGTGGCGCTCGATGGCCGACTTGTCGCTGGTGCCGGCGGCAGAGGTCCGGCAGGCAGCGCGACGCGCGGACCTGCTCATCCGGAAGGGCGCGGTCGGGACGCTGGCGGAGGGGACGACGGCGCGAGGCATCTGGAGCTGGCCTGCCGGCCAGGAGCGTCAGACACAGATCGCCGGCGACTGGTACCTGGTGCCCTCCGAAGGGTCACCGGTGGCCGCCGCCTTCCTCGGTCAGCCGGTGGATTCCTTCCCGCCGGCCATTCAGCTCACCACGCTGGAGACCGCTCCCGGTGACTGGATCGCGCTCAACGCCCAGCTCGGCCGCCGAGGCGCGCAGCGGCCGGCGGTATTCGGACGGCAGGAGGGTCGCGTCCGACGGGTGTTCGTCGGGGTCGACGGTCTCTGGCGCTGGGCGTTCCGCGGCGGGTCGAGCGAGCAGAGCTACCGCGCGTGGGTGGCGTCCACCGCGAGCTGGCTGCTGGGTGGCGCCGACTCGGCGCGTGGCGCCGCGCGCCCGGTGAGGGCGGTGGTGAGCAGTGGGAGGCCACTGATCTTCGAATGGACCGCGACCGGCATGCCGGAGCCGCTCGGCGTCGGTTGGAGCGGGAGCGGTCCTCCGCGGACCGATACCCTCCGGTTCGACGGCGCTGGGCGAGCCACGGTCTGGCTCGCCCCCGGGGAGTACCGGTACCGCCTCGCCACGGGCGGCGGCGGCACCGTCGCAGTGGAAGAGTACTCCGACGAGCTGCTGCCGCGTCCGGTGGCGCTGGCGGCGCACCCGGCGCGAGCCGGACGCGCCACCGGCCGGAGTGCCGCCCGCGACTGGCTCTGGCTCTTCGCCCTGTGCGTGCTGGGACTCGCCGGCGAGTGGCTCGGGCGACGAAGGCTGGGGCTGCGCTAGGAGGAGTGTAAGTTTGGGCATGGCGAACGGTAGACTGATCGACAGGAAAGAGAGCCTGTGGTCGCGCATCAAGCGCGTCGCGCTCACCGACGTCGGCGCCCTCATGCGCGGGCTCAACGCCGACGACATCGAGAACCTGGAGCGGGTGCTCATCGAGGCCGATTTCGGTGTCACGGCCACGGCCGAGCTGACCCAGGCCCTGGAGGACGAGGTTCGCCGGGGCAAGCTCAAGACCGAGGGCGACCTCCGGCGCTCGCTGGAAGACCGGCTCACCGCCATGCTCCAGGCCGACGGCGATCCGGGAGCCATCGCCCGGGCGGCCAGCGGGCCCACGGTCATCCTGGTGGTGGGCGTGAACGGCACCGGCAAGACCACCAGCGTCGCCAAGCTCGCCCGGCGACTTCAGCGCGAAGGGCGCAAGGTGCTCCTCGCCGCGGCCGACACCTACCGCGCCGGCGCCATCAGCCAGCTCCAGGTGTGGGCCGAGCGGCTGGGCGCGGCGTCGGTGGCAGGCGCACCGGGCGGGGATCCCGCCGCGGTGGCGTTCGACGCCATCGACGCCGCCATCTCCCGGGGACTGGACACCGTCATCATCGACACCGCGGGCCGGCTGCACACCCAGGAAGGCCTGATGGATGAGCTGCGGAAGGTGGTCCGCGTCGTCTCGCGCCGGCTGCCGGGGGCCCCACACGAGACGCTGCTGGTGCTGGACGGCACCGTGGGCCAGAACGCGGTGCAGCAGGGCCGGCTCTTCGTCGAGGCGGTGAAGCCCACCGGGGTCATCGTCACCAAGCTCGACGGAAGCGCCCGCGGCGGTGCGGTCACCGCGCTGCGCCGTGAGCTCGGCCTGCCCATCCGCTTTCTCGGCGTCGGCGAAGAGCTGGACGATCTCCAGCCGTTCGAGCCGCAGCGCTTCGCCCAGCACCTGCTGTCCGAGGCTCCGGTCGGAAGCCGCTGACCGGGCCTCCCATGCCGCCCAGAGCCACCCGGGAAACTCAATCGCTCCGGCTGGACACGCCGGTCAAGTTCCTCAAGGGAATCGGCGAGCGTCGCGCCGACCAGCTCGAGCGCCTTGGGATCCGGACCGCGCGCGATCTTCTCTGGCACCTTCCCCATCGCTACATCGACGCCTCCACCGTCACCCCCCTCGTCCGGGCCGAGGTGGGGCAGGAGGTGGCCTGCGTCGGCCGGGTGGTGGCCAAGGGCGTGGTGCCGACCCGGCGCGGGCTGCGGATCTTCCACGCGGTCCTCCGGGACGACAGCGGCGTGCTGGAATGCGTGTGGCCGGGGCAGGCGTTCCTCGATCGCACGATCGCCGTGGGACAGACGCTGCTGGTGTCCGGTCCGGTGCGCTTCTATCACGGCCGGCAGATGGCCCCGCGGGAGTTCGTCATCCTGTCCGACGCCGACGCCGATGAAGCGGGAGAGCCGCTGGCGGCGGGCAAGGTACTGCCGGTCTACCCGGCCACCGAGGGACTGAGCCACAAGGTGCTGCGCTCGCTCATCGAGCGGCACCTGGACGCGCTGATCGCGCTCTCCGAGGAGGTCCTGCCCGAGCCGCTCCGGCGCTCCCTCCAGCTGCCCACCCTGGCCGAGGCGCTCCGCGCGGTCCATCGCCCGGCCACGGCCGCGGAAGCGGAGCTGGGACGCCGGCGGCTCGCCTTCGACGAGCTGCTCGACCTCCAGCTCATGCTGATCCGCGCGCGCACCGTGGCCAAGCGCCATCGGAGCGGGGTCGCGTTCACCGTGAAGCGCGACCTCACCACCCGGCTCAAGACCAACCTCCCCTGGCAGCTCACCGACGACCAGCAGCGCGCGCTCCGGGAGATCACCGCCGACATGACCGCACCGGATCGGATGCACCGGCTGCTGATGGGCGACGTGGGCACCGGCAAGACGGTGGTCGCCCTCTTCGCCATGCTGCTGGCGCTGGAGAATGACTATCAGGCCGCGCTGATGGCCCCCACCGAGCTCCTGGCCGAGCAGCACGCCGACACGCTGGAGCGCCTCCTCGCGCCGGTGTCCCTCCGCCCGGAGCTCCTGCTGGGGCGGCAGACGGCGGCGGAGAAGACGGCCGTGCGCGCCCGCCTCGCCTCGGGACAGTCGCGGCTCGCCGTCGGCACCCACGCGCTCATGCAGGAGAGCGTGTCGTTCCGGCGGCTGGGCCTGGTGGTGATCGACGAGCAGCACCGCTTCGGGGTGGAGCAGCGGGCGGCGCTGATCGGCAAAGGGGCGGCGCCCGACGTGCTGCTGCTCACCGCTACACCGATCCCCCGCTCGCTCGCGCTCACGCTGTACGGCGACCTCGACGTCTCCACCCTCAGGCACCGGCCACCCGGCCGCGGCGTGATCCGCACGGCGCTCCGCACCGGCGGGCAGCGCGAGCGGGTGCTGGAGTTCGTCCGGGGCGAGTGCGGGCGGGGCAGGCAGGCCTACGTGGTGCTGCCGGTCATCGAGGAGTCCGAGCGGGCCGACCTCCGTGCCGCCAGCACCATGGCCCAGACCCTGGCCGCGCGCTGGCCCGAGCTCCGGGTCGGACTGGTGCACGGGCGGCTCAAGGCCGAGGAGCGGGACGGCGTGATGCGTCGCTTCCGCGCGGGCGAGCTGGACGTTCTGGTGGCGACGACGGTCATCGAGGTGGGCATCGACGTCCCCAACGCGACGATCATGCTGATCGAGCACCCCGAGCGCTTCGGGCTGGCGCAGCTCCACCAGCTTCGGGGCCGGATCGGGCGGGGGCAGGACGAGAGCTTCTGCATTCTGCTCTCGGAGGGGCCGGCGGCGGATCGGCTGCACGCGTTCGCGGCCACCCATGACGGCTTCCGCATCGCCGAGCTGGATCTGGAGGAGCGGGGGATGGGGGACCTGATCGGCGCGCGCCAGTCGGGCGGGTTCGAGCTTCGCCACGCTCGCCTGCCGGCCGATGCCGAGCTGCTCTCCCAGGCGCGCGCGCTGGCCGTGCGGCTCATCGATGCCGACCCAGCGCTCCAGCGGCTGGAGAACCAGCGGCTGAGGGAGCGGGCGGTGGGCCGGTATCCTCGGGCGGTGGAGCTGTTCCGGGTGGGGTAGGGGGCCGGACGAGTCGAGGGCAGGACCGCCACGGCGGCGCGGTCACCCCGCGGCGCTGTCAGCCCAGCGGCAGGACTGTCATCCCGAGCGGAGCGAGGGATCTCGCCGGCGCGTTTCCGGAACGATCGGTCTGTCGAGGACTGGCAACGCAGAACGGTCCCGTCCTACCGGCCCAAGACCACCGCCTCGACCGGCGTCATCCGGCTGTCGGTCCATTCCCAGTATTTCGGGGAGTACTGCCCGTGGGGGCCTCGAGTGAGTTCCACCAGGGGATGTAACGTCTTTCCGAGCAGGTCCGGGCGGTCGTCGGGCCATAGCGGTACCCAGGTGCCGGTGTTGATATAGAGCGCCAGTCCCTTCGCGAGCCGCAGTTCCTGCATATCCTGTACGTGGGTGTGTCCCAGCAGCGCGATGTACCGTGAGACTCCGGGAATCACCGTGAGCCGCCCGGGCAGGCTCTGAGCGAGGGCGCGGCCGAACACATCCTCGCCGACGGTTGCCTTCCTGCTCGCTAG
>JBBSHB010000185.1:0-5519 GCA_038253515.1 Gemmatimonadales bacterium
CACATCCAGCACGAAGGCGTACTTGAACGCCACCTCCCGGAGATAATCCCACCGCCCCGACGCCCCGCCGTGCCCCGCGCCCATATTCGTCTTGAGCAGCAGCCGGTTGCCGTCCGTCTTCCGCGCCCGGAGCCGGGCGGTCCACTTGGCCGGCTCCCAGTACGCCACCCGCGGGTCGTTGAGCCCCGCCGTCACCAGCATGTGCGGATAGTCCTTCGGCTCCACGTTGTCGTACGGCGAGTAGGAGCGCATGCAGGCGTACGCCGCCGCCTCGTTGGGGTTGCCCCACTCGTCGTACTCGATCACCGTCAACGGCAGCGTGGCGTCCAGCATGGTGTTCACCACGTCCACGAACGGCACCTCGGCCAGCACCGCGTGGAACAGGTCGGGCCGGAGATTGGCCACCGCGCCCATCAGCAGGCCGCCCGCGCTCCCGCCGCTCACCACCAGCCGGTCCGCCGAGGTGAAGCCGCCCGCGATCAGGTGCTCCGCGGCCGCGATGAAGTCGGTGAAGCTGTTCCGCTTCCGCAAGAGTTTGCCGCCGTCGTACCACGCGCGCCCCATCTCCTCGCCACCGCGCACGTGGGCGATCGCCACGATGAACCCCCGGTCGAGCAGCGAGAGGCTGTTGGACGAGAACGCCGGGTCGAAGCTGACCCCGTACGCGCCGTAGCCGTTGAGCAGCAGCGGCCGCGGCTCGCCCGGCTCTAGCGGCACCCGGTAGACGATCGAGATCGGCACCCGCTCGCCGTCGGGCGCGGTGGCGAAGAGGCGCTCGGTCCGGTACTCGCTCGGGTCGTAACCGCCCAGGACCTCGGTCTGCTTCCTGACGGTCCAGGTGCGCGCCGCCATGTCGTAGTCGACCACCGCGTTGGGCGTCACCATCGAGGTGTAGGAGAAGCGGAGCAGGGTGGTGTCGAACTCGGGGTTCTCGTGCTGCCGGATGGTGTACACCGGCTCGGGGAAGGGGATGAGATACTCTCCGCCCGCGAGCGCCAGGATGCGGATCTGCCGGAGCCCCGCCTCCCGCTCGTAGACCACCAGATGGTCGCGGAACGCGTCGGTCGAGTCCACCTTCACCGCCGGCCGGTGCGGGAGGATCTCGGTCCAGGCCGCCTTCGAGGGATTGTCCACCGGCGCCGAGACCAGGCGGAAGTTGGCGGCCGCGTCGTTGGTGGTGATGAAGAACCGGGAGCCATGGTGGGTCACGGTGTATTCGATCCCGCTGCGGCGCGGCTCGATCACCCGAAACGGCTCCTCCGGACGGTCGGCGCTGGCGTAGTGGACTTCGGAGGTGGAGTGGCTGGCGAGGTCGAGCAGCAGGTACCGCCGGCTGCCGCTCCGGCTGATGTCGAGGAAGAACGCCTCGTCCGGCTCGAAGTGGACCAGCACGTCCTCCACCGGGTTCTCCCCCAGCCGGTGGCGGTAGAGCCGGCAGGGCCGGCGCGCCTCGTCCAGCACCACGTAGAACAGAGTCCGGCTGTCGTTGGCCCAGGCGATGCTCGGCGACACGTTGGCGATCGTCTCCGCCAGCAGCTCGCCGCTCGCCAGGTCCTTGACGTAGAGGGTGAACGCCTCCGCACCGCTGGTATCCACCGCGTAGGCCAGGAGCCGGTGGTCCGGACTCACCTCGTGGATGCCCAGCCGGAAGTAGGCGTGCCCCTCCGCCAGCGGGTTCTGGTCCAGCAGGACCTCCTCGGCCCCGTCCTCGGCGGCGGGACGGCGGCAGAGCATCGGGTACTGCGCCCCCTCCATGGTGCGCGAGTAGTAGAGCCAGCCGTCCAGCCGCTCCGGCACCGAGAGGTCGGTCTCCTTGATCCGCCCGCGCATCTCCCGGAAGAGCCGCTCCTGGAGCGGCTCGGTGTGCCGCATGACCGCGTCGGTGTACCGGTTCTCCGCCTCGAGATAGGCGATGACCTCCGGGTCCTCTCGGTTCCTGAGCCAGAAGTACTCGTCGACCCGCACCTCGCCATGCACCAGGTCCAGCTTCGCCGCCGCCCGCGCCACCGGCGGCGCCTCCGGCTCGGCTTGGACCAGCGTGGGCCTCGGCCGGTCCAGCTCGACCGGGCCGCCGGGGGGATGGGCGAGCGCCGGCAATGCGCGGCTGGGGTTGCTGCGGGTAGGTAGGGACGACATTACGTGCCTTGAGTTGGCGGTTCAGCGGACCAGCGGTGCGGGTCCTCGCCGGAATAACGGGCCCTCACTGAGGCAAGTCAAGGCTCAATTAAGCTGATATGTGGCAATATGTTACGCCACGTCATCAAACCTGCCAGCGGGGGGTCCTGGGCTGCCATCCTGGCGCTCAGGGCCCGATTCGGTGGGCGGTCGGACCCTACCGGCAGCTCCGGATCTCCTTGCGCTCCACGAAGCTCCAGCCTTTCACCCCGGCCGCCAGCAGGGCCACTACCTGGGCTGGATGGGTGACCACTTCGGTCGTCATGCAGTCGGGACCGGGGGACCGCTCGACCACCCCGATGGTCAGCGCCCCGCCCGACAGGACCACCCGTTCCACCGCCACCTCGACCCCCCCGTGCGGCTGCCGGCCCTGGGTCACCGCCACCAGCAGCTCCCGGCGGAAGTCGATCACCGGCTGGGCGCCGTCGGCGCCGAGCTCGTTCCAGAAGCGGGTCCAAGCCACCGGATCCTGGATCACCAGCCGGCGGGCGTCGTCGATCCGGGCGTACTGCCACTGTCCGATGAGCCGGATCGGGAGGCTGTCTCCGGCGGGCGCGCGCGCGGAGGCGGGCGATGGGCTCCCCGGCGCGGCAGGAGGGGTCGGAGCCGGAGCCGAGGTGGGGCCGGGAGCGGTGGTGACCGGACCGCTTCCGCCGGGCGCCGCCGCCGGCGAAGGTCCACCGCCGGGCGTCACCCTTCCGGAGCTGCAGCCGGCGAGTGCCATCAGGATCAGGGTCCAGGATCGGGTCCTCATAGCCGCAAGCTACTCGTGCCGCGCGGGCTGGTCGTTGCGGTCATCCGCCACCAGAGCGTGATCGGCGTCACCGTGCGCATTGTCACAGCGCCGATGGACCGCGTGGGCCATGTTGACGCCCGTTCGACGGACCCCGGGCGCCTTCGTCCGGGGTTCTGCCTCCATGATGACTCCGAGGAGACCAATGAAGAACTTGAGGGGATACTGCGCGGCCGTACTGGCGGGTGGGACGGTGGCGCTGGCCGGCGCCTGCAACCGGGACAACGACACCGGAAAGGTCACGTCCAAGACGGCCGGAGACACCACCACCGCGCCGGCCTCGGAGGTCGCCGAGAAGCACGACAAGGCGCTGATCCGGGTGGTGAACGCCATTCCGGGGGGAGCGCCGGTCAGCATCTGGGCGGGCGACAGCGCGGCCTTCGCCCAGGTCGCCTACAAGAAGGCGACGCCCTACCAGGAGATTCCCGACAACCTGTTCGACTTCAAGCTTCGCGGCACCGGCGGCCCCGAGTCCGAGCCGCTCGCGGAGAACCGGGAGAACCTGCACGACGGCGGCCACTACACTATCGTCGCGCTGCCCGATCAGGGCGGTCCGGACAAGCGGAACCTGCGGGTGCTGGACGATGACCTGAAGCCGGTGCCGGCCGACAAGGCCCGGATCCGCTTCATCAACGGCGTGCCCAGCGACACCGACGTCGATCTCTTCATCCGCGGCCAGAAGGACCCGATCTTCGACGGCGTCAACTTCAAGACCGAAGCGGGCTGGAAGGAGATCACCCCAGCCAGTGGCGCGCTGGTTGTGCGGCCGGACAACAAGACGACCGTGCTCGCCTCGCTGCCCGACGTGAAGCTCGAGGGCGGCAAGAGCTATACCTTCGTGCTCGCGGGCCGGCCCGGGAAGTACGACTTCGTCCGCATCGAGGACGACGTGAGCAAGGACGTGTCGAATCAGTAGATCGTCGAATCAGTAGATCGGCAAGAAGGGGATGGGGGATGGCGCGCCTGCGCCATCCCCCATGCCTATTGTTTGCAGGTCCCGTTCGGGTCCGGCTTCGGCTTGTCCACCACCACCGCATGATCCAGGTCCGCCACCGCTAGCGCCACATCCTCGATGAGCCCCGCGACCCGCGCCATCTTGGGATAGTCGATGTACTGCGGCTCGTCGGTCACCTCGTGGTAGTCCATGTGGGCGCCGGTGGTGAAGAAGGCGATGGGGATCCCGAAGCGGGCGTACATGTAGTGGTCGCTGCGGCAGTAGTAGTTGTGGGGCTCGCCGTCGGCGTCGAAGGCGTAGTCGAAGGTGAAGCCGTGCTTTCCCTCCCGGTTCACCCGCTCCACGATGTCGCCCAGCTCGGTCGAGAGCCGCCGGCTGCCGATGAGCTGGAGATAGCCGGGGCCGCCGCCCGGGATGTCCGCGGCGTCGCCTCGGCCGATCATGTCGATGTTGAGTTGGGCCACGATCGAGTCGCGAGTGACCGTAGGGTGCCGGGTGAACCAGTCGGAGCCGAGCAGCCCGAGCTCCTCGCCGGTGTGCCAGACGAAGAGCACCGAGCGCCTGGGGTGGGCCGGCCCCTTGGCCATCGCCTCGGCGATCTCCAGCACGCTCACCGTGCCGCTGCCGTCGTCGTCGGCTCCGTTGGCGATGGAGTCGGGCCGGGGCGGGCGCAGCTTGCGCAGGCTGTCGAGGATGGTCCGGATGCGCTGGTTCTGCTCGACCGTGGGGGTTCCCGGCGAGCTGCCGACGCCTTCGGGGAGCATGACGGTGTTCCAGGCCCGGAGCGAGTCGTGGTCCTCGGCCACGGGCAGGATGCCGATGTGGTCGTTGTGGGCGCCGATGGCCACCAGCTCGTTCCCCAGCTTGGGGTCGCTGCCCGGCAGGATCGCCACCACGTTCCGGGCGGGAGCGGGCGCCGGCATGTCGGCGAAGCGGATGCCGCCGTGCACCGTGGCACCGGGGTCGCCGGGGTGGGCCTGCGCCACGGGCTCGCCCATCAGCGCGCCGGCCGCCTTGGAGGAGACGTAGAAGAACGTGGGCGTCGGCTTCGCCTCCGACGCCGAGAGCTGCGCCTCCGCCTCCCGCAGCGTCGCCTGCTCCGAGGCGGCGATGGCGTCGAGGGTAGCCACCGCGATCCCGGCGGCGGTGGAGAACTGCTGGCTGGTGGCCGCCCGGTTGACCGTGCCGGTGGGCTGACCGCCGCTCTGGGGCGCCGCCGTGACCACCACCAGCTTCCCCTCGGCCTCCCCCGGCGAGATGATCGGCGCCGAGCTGTCGCCCACCGTGCCGCCGAAAACCACCTGGACGCCGTCCAGCGAGCGGGCGCCTTTCCCCTGGTCCCGCGGCAGGACGTCGGTCCAGATGGCGAGCGGCACGCCCTCGACCGAGAGCCGCGAGTCCGACGTCACCATCCGCTGCACCAGCGGCACCGTCTGGAAGTAGGTCCCGTTGTCTCCGGCGGGCGTGAGCCCCAGCCGCTCGGCCTCCGCGGCGATGTACTCCGTCGCCTTCACGTCGCCGATGGTGCCGCTCAGCCGGCCCTCCATCGAGTCGTCGGCGTAGATGTAGAGCCGGGTCTTGAGATCGGCGGCGGTG
>JBBSHB010000186.1:0-5505 GCA_038253515.1 Gemmatimonadales bacterium
AACGCCACGAACTCCGCCAGCCCCTTCTTCGCCTGGATCTTGGTGATCGCCGCCGTCAGCGTCGTCTTCCCATGGTCCACGTGCCCAATCGTCCCCACGTTCACATGCGGCTTCGTCCGCTCGAATTTGGCCTTGGCCATGTCGTCCTATCCTCGAGGCTTCCTGGGAAAAGAAGGCGGCGTGTCTACGCCTTCGCCTTGCTGATGATCTGCTCCGCGACGCTCTTGGGCACTTCCTCGTAGTGATCGAACTGCATCGTGTACACCGCCCGGCCCTGGGTCATGCTGCGGAGGGTGGTGGAGTATCCGAACATCTCGGCCAGCGGCACGTCGGCCGCGACCACCTGCGCCTCGCCGCGCTGGGTCATGCCGCCGATCTTGCCGCGGCGGCTGGAGAGGTCACCGATCACGTCGCCCAGGAAGTCGGAGGGGGTGACCACCTCGACCTCCATGACCGGCTCGAGCAGGATGGGGCCGGCCGCGCGGGCCGCTTCCTTCACCGCCATCGAGCCGGCGATCTTGAACGCCATCTCCGAGCTGTCCACGTCGTGGTAGCTGCCGAAGACCAGCGTCGCCTTCACATCCACCATGGGATAGCCGGCCAGCACGCCGTTCTCCAGCGCCTCGCGGATGCCGGCCTCGACCGGCTTGATGAACTCGCGCGGGATCACCCCGCCCACGATCTTGTCCTCGAACACGAACCCGGTGCCCGGCCCGGTCGGCTCGAAGTTGATGACCACGTGGCCGTACTGACCCTTGCCGCCGCTCTGCCGGATGAACTTGCCCTCGATGTCGGTGACCCGCTTCCGGACGGTCTCCCGGAACGCCACCTGGGGCTTGCCGACGTGGGCCTCGACCTTGAACTCCCGCTTCATGCGGTCGACCAGGATCTCGAGGTGTAGCTCGCCCATGCCGGCGATGATGGTCTGCCCGGTCTCCGCGTCGGAGCGCACCCGGAAGGTCGGGTCCTCCTCCTGGAGCTTCTGCAGCGCGATGGACAGCTTGTCCTGGTCCGCCTTGGTCTTGGGCTCGATGGCGACGTCGATGACCGGGTTGGGGAACTTCATCGCCTCCAGGATGATCGCCTTGTCCTCGTCGGAGAGCGTGTCCCCGGTGCGGGTGTCCTTGAGGCCGATGGCCGCGCCGATGTCGCCCGCGAGCACCTCGTCGATCTCTTCCCGCTTGTTGGCGTGCATCTGCAGCAGCCGGCCGACCCGCTCCCGCTTGTCCTTGGTGCTGTTGTACACGTAGCTGCCGGACTTGAGCGACCCGGAGTACACCCGGAAGAAGGTGAGCCGGCCGACGTACGGGTCGGTCGCGATCTTGAACGCCAACGCGGCGAACGGCTCGGCGTCCGAGGCGCACCGCTCGACGTAGGTCTCGTCGTGCTGGGGCAGATGGCCCCGGATGGGCGGGATGTCCATCGGGCTCGGCAGGTAATCGATGACCGCGTCGAGCAGCGCCTGGACGCCCTTGTTCTTGAACGACGCGCCGCAGAGCACCGGGACCAGGCCGCCGGAGATGATGGCCTTCCGGAGCGCCTGCTGGATCTCCTCGAAGCTGAGCTCCGCGCCGCCCAGGTACTTCTCCAGCAGCTCCTCGTCGTGCTCCAGCGCGGCCTCGATCACCTCGTGCCGGGCCTGCTCGACCCGCTCGCGATACGCCTCGGGCACCGGCATCTCGGTGAAGCTCTTGCCCAGCGTCTCGTCGTCGAAGATGGTTTCGACCCGGCGAAGTACGTCGATGTGTCCGGTGAAGAGCTCGCCGGTGCCGACCGGAAGCTGGAGCGGATATGCCTTCTTGGTCAGGCGGTCGCGGATCATCTTGAGGCAGCGATCGAAGTCGGCGCCGACCCGGTCCATCTTGTTGGCGAAGATGATCCGGGGCACGCCGTAGCGGTCGGCCTGGCGCCACACCGTCTCGGTCTGCGGCTCGACGCCGGCCACCGAGTCCAGCAGGGTGACCGCGCCGTCGAGCACCCGGAGCGAGCGCTCGACTTCGACGGTGAAGTCCACGTGGCCCGGCGTATCGATGATGTTGATGCGATACGGGATGCCGTTCCGGACCCAGAAGCAGGTGGTGGCCGCGGAGGTGATGGTGATCCCGCGCTCCTGCTCCTGCTCCATCCAATCCATCGTGGCCGCACCCTCGTGCACCTCACCGATCTTGTAGTTCTTGCCGGTGTAGTAGAGGATGCGCTCGGTCGTCGTCGTCTTCCCGGCATCGATGTGGGCCATGATGCCGATATTGCGATAGCGATCGAGCGGGGTCTGGCGTGCCATAGCGTCCTGGTCTTGTATCAGCGAAAAAGCGGGGCGACCGACCCGGCTGGCACCGCACCTCGGTGCCCCGGTGGTATCGCTCCGCGCACATCCGGGCTTTTGTCCTGGATGAGAGGTTCCAGTGGAACCCCACGCGTTTGTCTTCGGAGGACCAGAGGTGGCGGGCATGCACTCAACGTCACGTGATCCGATGTGTGTCGGGAGTCACAAAACCCCCAAGCCACGCAAAAGTAGCGGGTTAGCCTCAGGTGTCAACCCCGGTGTCCCCTCGCTCGCGGGGGCGCGAGCGACCTCCATCGAGCCGCGGTGCCGTCGACCCGATCGCACGGTGCGTGGCTGGCTCTGAAGCCCCATCGGGGTGATATTTTGCGAATTCCCCATCGACAAGTCGTGCGAACATCAATGAGCGACCCGTACGTCCGCCTGGCCTCGGCGCTGGCTGACCGCTATGCCATCGAGCGCGAGCTCGGAGCGGGCGGCATGGCCACGGTGTACCTCGCGCAGGATCTCAAGCACGACCGCCGGGTCGCGATCAAGGTGCTCCGACCCGAGCTCGCCGCCGTCATCGGCGCCGAGCGGTTCCTGAGCGAGATCAGGACCACGGCGAACCTGCAGCACCCCCACATCCTCCCGCTGTTCGACTCCGGTGCCGCCGACGGCTTTCTCTTCTACGTCATGCCGTACGTCGACGGCGAATCGCTGCGCGACCGGCTGACCCGGGAGAAGCACCTCCCCATCGCCGATGCCGTGCGCATCGCGACGGAAGTGGCCGGCGCGCTGGACTACGCCCACCGCCACGGCGTGATCCACCGCGACATCAAGCCGGAGAACCTCCTGCTGCACGACGGCCGGGCTAGTGGCGGACTTCGGCATCGCGCTGGCGGCGAGTAAGGCGGGTGGCACGCGGATGACCGAGACCGGCATGTCGCTCGGCACGCCGACCTACATGAGCCCCGAGCAGGCGATGGGGGAGCGGACCCTCGATGCCCGGACGGACGTGTATGCCCTCGGATGCGTCACCTACGAGATGCTGGTCGGCGACCCGCCGTTCCTCGGGAGTAGCGCCCAGGCAATCGTCGCGAAGGTGCTGACCGAGGCACCGACACCGCCGTCGAGGCAGCGGGACACCATCCCCGAGGCGGTCGAGGATGCGGTGCTCACCGCGCTCGCCAAGCTGCCGGCCGACCGGTTCGCATCCGCCGCGGAGTTCGCGGCGGCGCTGTCCGGCGGGGGGAGGGCGACGCGACGCCTGAGCCGCGCGGCCGTCACGGCCCGGCCCGCCGAGCCGCGGAGCCGTCGCACCCTTCTCTATGGCGCGCTCGGCCTCACGACGATCCTCGCCCTCACGGCGAGCTTCACCCTCTGGGGGCGGTCGCGCGCGGGCCCGTCCGAGGCGCCCACCGTCGTCCGCTTCACCCTGCAACCCGAACCAGGCAGCCAGATCGCGTTCCCGGTCGGCGGGAACATCGCCACGCACCTGGCCCTGTCGACCGATGGGCGACAAGCGGTCTATGCGGCGAGCCACGGCGGGAGCGGCTGGACGCTCGACATCCGGAGCTTCGATCAGCTCCATTCGCGGACGTTGCCCGGCACGGAGGGAGCGTCCTTCCCGGAGTTTTCCCCGGACGGCCGGTGGGTCGCGTTCGGCGCGGCCGACGGCAGCCTGAAGAAGATCGCGGTCGACGGGACCGCCCTCACGACGCTGTGTCCGTTGGATGCGGGCGGGGTGGTCGGTCTGACCTGGATCTCCGACCGAGAGATCGTCTTCACCAGGCTGAACCTCGCCGCGCGCGGCTTGTGGCGCGTTCCGTCCGACGGCGGCCAGCCGATCGAGTTCTCCCAGTTCAACACCGCCAGCGGCGAGCGTCTGCAGCTCTGGCCCCGATCGGGGGATCAGGGCCGACTGGTGTTCTACAGCAGCACCAGGGCCAGCAACCTGGACCTGACGATCGGGGTCGTCTCCACCGCGACCGGGAAGACGGTGTTGACGGGGCTTCGTGGCGCCCGGCCCCTCGGCCTGGCCGACGGGTTCCTGCTCTACGTGCGCGGCGACGGCGCGCTCATGGCATCCCCGTTCGACACGCGTTCGCTGCGGGCGGGTCCGCCCCTGCAGATCCTCGACAGCATCGCCGTGCGTGCCTGGGTGGCGCCGGCGGCGCTGTCGGCCAGCGGCTCGCTGCTCTACCAGCGCGGCGGCCTCACCAGCCAGCTGGTCAGCGTGGACCAACGGGGCGTCGCGCGCGTCCTGCTCGATTCGGCGCGGGTGTATGCGCACCCCAGGCTGTCCCCTGACGGCCGGCGCCTCGCCTTCGAGGTGCAGGGAGGCGCCAGCAGCGAGATCTGGGTGGCGGACCTCGCGGCGCACACTGCCGAGCGGCTGACGCGCGGCGGCATTGACGACCGTCCCGAGGGACGCCAGACGGCCGTCGGATCCTCTACAGCTCGAGCCGCACGAAGACGAATTCACTCTGGTGGCAGCCGGCCGATGGCAGCGGGGCCGCCGAACTGGTGTATCAGTCCTCTGACGCTATCCGGGAGGGCGTGTTCACTCCGAAGGGCGACGCCATCCTGTATCGGTCGGACACACCGGACAGCAACCGGGATATCTCTCTACTGCCGCTCACCGGAGAGCGGAAGCCGGTGCCGCTCCTGGCGAGCGTGGACGACGACAAGCACCCTCGTGTCTCACCCGACGCGAGGTGGCTGGCGTACGTGTCGAACGAGTCCAGCCGCGAGGAGGTGTACGTTCGCGCGCTCTCAGACGCGGGCGGCCGGGTCCGGGTATCGACCGGGGGTGGCGCGGAGCCGCTCTGGTCGCCCGACGGTCGGCGGATCTACTACCGATCGGGTGCCGCGCTGATGGCTGCGACCATCGCCACGTCTCCGACCCTCGCCGTGACGGCGCGGCAGACGCTGTTCGAGGGACCCTTCACCACCGATCCGTATCACCCGAACTACGACGTCCTGCCGGACGGGAAGGGCTTCATCATGCTGCGGCCGGTCGAGGAGAACCGGCAGCTGGTCATGGTGGTGAACTGGATCCAGGAGCTGCGGCGGCGGACTGGAGGAGGCAAGTGAGCGCCGCCAGCGACCGCCTCACCACCGCCCTCGCCGACCGCTACCGCATCGAGCGAGAGCTGGGTCAGGGCGGTATGGCGACCGTATTTCTCGCCGAGGACCTCAAGCACCATCGGAAGGTGGCGCTCAAGGTGTTGCGCCCCGAG
>JBBSHB010000187.1:0-5420 GCA_038253515.1 Gemmatimonadales bacterium
GCGTTCAGGCGCTCGAGCACGCGCGAGCGGGCCCAGTAGAGATCGGTGCCCTCCTTGAAGATCACGTAGACGAAGCTGGTACTGAACATCGACTGGCCGCGCACCACCTTCGTGTTCGGGACGCCGAGCAGTGCCGTCACGAGCGGATACGTGACCTGGTTCTCGACCACCTGGGGCGCCTGGCCCGGGTAGTCGGTGTAGACGATGACCTGCACATCCGACAGATCGGGAATGGCGTCCACCGGCATCGACCGGACGTACAGGGCGCCTGCCACCAGCAGCGCCAAGGCGACAGCCGCCACCAGTCCCCGGCGCGAGAGCGACCAGGCAATCAGTCTCGCGATCATGGCTTCTTCTCCGCGGGCTGCCTGCCGTTCATTTTCATGCCCGTCATCCCGCCCTGCGCCGGCTCTCCGCCCATCTGCATGCCACCCATGTTGAGCCCCATGCCCATCTGCAGCATCAAGCCCTGCATCGCGGCGCCCAGGTTGGACTCCGAATCGAGCAGGTAGGTCGCCGACGCGATCACCTCGTCGCCCGGCTTCAGCCCTTGCACGACCTCGACCATCGAGTCGCCATGGACGCCGACCTGCACCGGGCGCGGGATGAACTGCCCGTCGCCACGATTGACGAAGACCAGGTTCTGTGTCCCGGTCGGCAGCACCGCCTCTGTCGGCACCGTCAGTGCCTTGGCCGCCGCCGGTCGGATCATGGCCGTGGCGTACATCCCGGGCCGCAGGGCCCCGTCCGTGTTCACCACCTCGGCTCGCGCCGTGAGGGTGCGGGTCTTCTCCTCCACGGTCGGATGGATGAACGTGATCCGGCCCTCGTAGGTCTTGCCGGGCAGGGCATCCACCGACACGGATACCGGCGCACCGATGCGGAGGGACCGGGCGTCCATCTCGTACACGGCGAGATCCACCCACAGCACGCTCCGGTCAGCGATCAGGAACAGGTTCTCCCCCGCCTGAACGGCCTGCCCGTCGGTGACCATCTTCTCGGCGATCTCGCCCGACATCGGCGCCCGGAGCACGATCGTGCGCCGAGCCTTCCCGGTGCGCTCCAGCGAATCGATCTGGTCCTCGGGAATGTTCCAGAGGTCCAGCCGGCGCCGGGCTGCAGCGGTCAGCGACTCGTCGCCAAGCCGCCGGGCGGAGAGATATTCCTCCTGCGCGCTCACGAGCTCCGGCGAGTAGAGGGCCAGGAGCGGCTCGCCCTTCCGAACGGGCTTGCCCATGTAGTCGGCGTACAGCTGTTCGACCCAGCCCATCACCCGGGCGTTCACGTACTCGCGCCGCGGCTCCGCGTAGGCGAGCATGCCCACTACCCGCGTCTCCCGGCCGAGCGGTCGCACAGCGGCCCGCGCGAAGCTGATGCCCAGACGGCCTGCGGCGGCCCGGTCCACGGGAACGGCGGCTCCTGCGGTCGCGCTGTCCCCGGTGCCGCGTTCCATGCCCTCCATGGACCCCATCCCCTGCCTCTCTGGCGTGCCCTCCATGCCCTTCTTCCCCTCCATGCCTTTCATGCCGGCCACGTTCTGACCGGACGTGTCCGCCTTCTTGCCGCACGCGCTCACGCCCACTATCAGGCCGAGGGCGAGTGCGACGGTCCAGGGACGGTTCATGGCGCTTCCTCCCGAAGCAGGAGCTGCTCGAGCATGACGAGGTGGATGAGGTGCTCCGCCGCCACCATGGCCGCGTCGAGCTGGGCACGGTACAGCGAGTCTTCAGCGGCGAGCACATTGAGAAACGGGGCCTGGCCGACCCGGTAGCTCCGGAGCACGGCCTCCACCGTCGCCTCGGCCGCGGGGATGACCTGCGTCGTGAGCAGGCGGAGCCGGGTCTCGCCACTCGCAATCCCTGCGAGCGCGCTGCTCAGGTCGGCGTCGAGTGCGGCGCGTTCCTCCGCGAGTGCTGCTCGGGCGGCGTCGGCGTCGGCCCGCGCCGCGTCGGCCAGGCCATGCTGCTTGCGTCCCGCCCAGAGCGGCACGCGGATGCCCACAAACGTCGAGAAGAAGTCCGAGTCGAGTGGGCGGGCACCATACCTGGTCGTGATGCTGAAGTCGGGCCGTGCGCCGAGCTGCTCCACCCTCACGGCCCGCTCGGCGGCCTCGAGCGTCGCCTGCTTTGCCACGAGGCGGGGGTGCACGGGGAGTGAGCCCGGCGCGCCACCGCCGGGTACTAAGCCCTCGTGCCGTTCCAACGGCACGTCCTCCGGGCGGATCGGTTCCACGGCCAAGCTCTCAGGGCCAGGGACGTTCCGAAGCGCCTTGAGCTGGGCGCGCAGAGTCGCCTCCTGCTCCGCCAGATCGGCGTCCTCCGCCTCTAGCCGGGCCACGGCCACCCGCGCTTGGAGCGGATCGCTCTGCGGTGCGGACGTGGTCGCGTAGCGGGTGGTCGCAATCTCCAGGGCGACGGCGAGCAGCCCCCGCTGGCGTTGCAGTGTCGCTCGGGCGGTAACCACGTAGCGCAACCGGTAGTACAGCTCCGCAACCTGAACGCTGATATCGCGCCGCCGGGCGCCGACGTCGGCCTCCCGCGCCCGGGCCTCCGCGCGGGCGGCCTGCGTCCGGGCCCCGAGGGTCCCCGGCCAGGGAAACTCCTGCGACAGCTCGAGGTCCACCTCGGTGAAGTCGCTCTCACGGAAGGCGAACCGCGGCAGGGTGAGGTCCATGATCCCGGCGCTCACCATCGGGTCGGGTAGGGCTCCCGCTGGGCGCACACGGGCGGCGGCGGCCCGCGCCATCGCCCGGCTCGCGTCGAGTGAGGGATTGGTGGCGATCGCCTCGGCGGTGAGGCGTGCCAGCGTGGTGTCCCCTGCCGGCGCAGCCTGCGAAGCCGCAGGGGTGGCACTCCAGGCCAGGAGCGCCACAGCGGTTCCCCAGGGACGCGCTCGAAAAGAGGGCGTCATGGCGACCCTCGTTCCCCAGGTGTCATGCGGCGAAGCACCTCGCGCAGCATCTCCATCCGCTTACGCACCGTGAACCGTGCGCGGCCGGCTCTGAAGTTGAGCTCCGGCGCTCCAGCGAGCCGTGTGAAGTCGCTCGACGGGACGTCGAACCAGAGCACCTCCCTCCGGCCCGTGTCGAACAGGTGCACCCGGCGTTTCAAGTAGCCCGCCGCGGGTAACTCGAGCCGAATGGAGTCGCCGCTCTGGATCTGGAGCCACTCGGGGTGCGCGAAGGCCCAGCCGCCCCGTGCCGGTGTCCAGCTCTCGATGGTCAAGACCAGGAAGGAGGGTGGAATCACGAGGTGGGTCCCAGCAAAGTTGAATGAGAGATCGAGCCAGGCACGCGAGTCCAGGCCGAACGGCTTGGAGCTCGCGGTGAAGGAGGCGCTCACGCGTGTGCTGTCCGTGAGACGATCGTGGACGACCGCAACCCGGTAGCCACTCGCGGCCGCCAACCTGGGACCGAATCCCTGGGCGGCGGCCGGACTGGTCATCGGTGCGGTGAATTGGAGCATCGACGCCGCAGCGCCGACGGAGAGTGCGAGATAAGGCGACATTTGGCCTTCCCCCGAGATTCGATGCCTGACACCCGGTGATGCCGGGACGCGGCTGCCGCCCGTGACCAGTGGGTCACGGGAACAGCGAGAACAGTCACAACCAGCCGAGCGCGAGGCGCTCAGCCGATCAGTAGACCGGAGTTGGAATCAGGCTCGGGGAGGCCGAAACGGAGGAGTTGGCGAGGTACCGTGGTGCAGCGTAGCTGCGAGAGTCGCCGCGCCGTTGGAAAGGGGCACAGCGGTCTCGAACGTGTTGGACAATCCTGGAATCGACAGAGGTGCCGGGGTGCAGATCGTCGCCAGCTGGCAGCCTTGGGCAGCGGTGCCGGAAACCGCGATGCTCGTCGTCTGCGGCTGGCCGTGCTCCGGCATCTTGCATTCCTGCCGAGTTGCCCGGGCGGGCAGCCCCAAGCAGGCCACAGTCCCGAGCACGGGCTGGAACTGGAACAGCAGCAGGAGGGCGGCGAAAACGGTCTTCATGCGCGGAACACTATCCCCCCTCAATCTCGCGTGCAAGGCACCTGGCTACGGACAGCAGTCGCCACAGACCGAGCGGCCGCGCAGACCCTCGAGGCCCTCCTTCGCGATGAGCGGGACCATCACGAGGGCCGCGACCGGGTCCGCCCACCACCAACCCAGGGTGGCATTGAGCAGCAGGCCGGCCAGGAGAATGGCCGAGAGATAGGTGCAGAAAATAGTCTGCTGCGCTTCGGCCGCGAGGGCGCCACTTCCCACCGCGAATGCCACTCGCCGCTTCGCCCGGGCAAGCAGCGGCATGACGGCGAGCGAGAAGGCCGCGAGCACGATGCCGACCACGCTTTCTTCGGGGGCGGTCCGGGCGGTGAGGGCATGCACGGCATCGGCCGCCAGGTAGGCCGCGAGTGTGAGGAAGAGCGCCCCGATCGTTCGGAGCGCCACGCGCTCGGCCCGCGCCCGGCGGGCGGCGTCCTGGTCACTGTAGAGGCGCCAGAGCGCCGTGAGGCTGGCCGAGACCTCGATCACGCTATCGAGGCCGAAGCCGACGAGCGCGATGCTGCCCGCCACGATCCCCGCGGAAATCGCGATCAACCCCTCGAGGGAGTTGTAGCCCAACGTGACGTAGTTGAGCAGAAGCCCACGACGCACGAGGGCCGGGCGAGAGGCAGTCATGGCTGGAAGATACTGCGGATGCCGATGGGAGATCCGCGTGGGACGCCGCGCAGGTGGCCTAGCCACGTTGCTTCGGCGGGCAGGGAGCGGAGCCGTACGAGCAGAACACACAGCAGTCGCCCGGTTTTGGCTTGAGCAGGGCCCCACATCCCGGACAGTCGAAGAAGTGCACACAGGCGTCGATGGGCATCTCCGATGCCGTCTCGGCACCACACTGCGGGCAGCGGATCGTGGCCGGGACCGAGTGGCTCATCATTTTACCTATGGTCAGGGCGTCGGCCGCTCTGGGCCGTGTCGGCCCTTGGCATCCGAGGGTGGCTCCGCGGGTGCTGCTCGAGCTAGGCAATGCCGCGCGGCGAGGCTGGCCCTACCCTTAACGTCCGAAACGGTGCGGCCCGGGCGCAACCTATTCATTCGTCGGCCCTCCGACAGGTGTAGAACAGCTGAATGAGCTGGGCTTGCCGGTGGCGCTCTACACCGCGGAGGCCAACCTCCAAGAGCCGTCGGACCCGACCAAGGCGGGCCTCGGCACCCGAGTGTTACTCGACCGGCTGCGGGAGCTCCTCGGCGAGCAGCTCATTGCGGCCGATCGGGTGGCGGCCGTCGCGACCTCGTCGGAGGCGAGGGCGAGGTCCGGCGATCAGCCCTGTAACGTCATCGTGGCCTGCGCCCGTCTGGTGGGACGCACGCTCCAGGCACCCTGGGCCGTCATGGCGAAGGTCAGCAAGACGAGCAACCTCATCTGGCTGTTCACGGGGCAGTTGA
>JBBSHB010000188.1:0-5379 GCA_038253515.1 Gemmatimonadales bacterium
CAACACCCACTGGCACTACCCCACCAGCCAGGAGACCGACGCCATGATCGCGTCGGCACGCGCGGCGCTGGCGGATCTGCTCGGCGCCCACCCCTCGGAGGTGGCCTTCGGCGCTAACATGACGACGCTCACCTTCCACCTTTCGCGCGCCCTCGGCCGCGGGTGGGGCCCGACCGACGAGGTGGTCGTCACCGAGCTCGACCATCACGCGAACGTGGCCCCGTGGAGAGCACTCGAGCGGGAGCGGGGCGTCACCATCCGGAGCGTGCCGATGGTGCCCGGCACCGGCCAGCTCGACTGGATCGCGTTCGAACGCGCGCTCGGTCCGCGTACGCGACTGGTCGCCATCGGGGCAGCGTCCAATGCGCTCGGTACCATCACCGACGTGGCTCGCGCCGCGGAGCTGACACGGGCCGCCGGCGCGCTGAGCTTCGTCGATGCGGTGCACTACACCCCGCACCAGCTGGTCGACGTCCGCGTCCTGCAGTGCGACTTCCTGGCGTGCTCGGCGTACAAGTTCTACGGGCCGCACATCGGCATTCTGTACGGGCGTAAGGACCGGCTCGAGCGGCTGCAGGTGCCCAAGCTCGACCCCGCCCCGGAGACCGCTCCGGAACGGATGGAGACCGGCACGCAGAATCACGAGGGCATCGCTGGAGCCGCGGCGGCGGTGGAGTTCCTGGGCTCGCTGGCGGCGGGCGGGACACGGCGGGAACGTCTGGTGCAGAGCTTCGGCGAGCTGCACGCTCGGGGAGAGGCGCTCCTGGAGCGACTCTGGCGGGGACTCGCGGCGGTGCCGGGAGTGACGCTGTACGGACCTCCGCCGGGTCAGCCGCGCACGCCCACGGTGGCGTTCACCGTCGCGGGACGAAGCTCGGCCGAGGTGGCGGCCGCGTTGGCCGAGGAGGGCGTGTTCGTGTCGAACGGCGACTTCTATGCGACGACCGTGGTGGCGCGCCTGGGTCTCACCGCGCACGGGCTGGTGCGCGCCGGCTGCGCCTGCTACACCACGGAGGAGGAAGTCGACCGCCTGGTCGACGGGGTCGGGAAGATGATCACATAGCCCCGATCGCGCCGGCTCACGCCGGCGCGATCGGAATCCGGATCCGGGTCTTCTCCCATTCCAGCATCAGGTCGGCGCCGTCGGCGCCAGAGGGCTCCGCGCGGATGGTGAAGGTCTCGATCGGCGCCGCCGGTTGCTCGCTGCCGACGCTGGCCCGCCCCACATCCTGTGCCTGCACCTTGGGTGTGTAGTTGCTTTCCTCACCCCACTGCGACGTCGACCGGTTCACGATCACCTGCCACTCCTTGGGTCCCGGCACGGTGTAGAGCGAGTACTTCCCGGGCGCCACCTTGATGCCGGCGACCGTGATCGCGACCGGCGTGAAGAAGATGGTCGGCTCGTTCGCGCCGGTGCGCCAGAGCTTCCCGAACGGCACGCTCGTGCCTCCGATCATCACCCGTCCGCGTGAGGACGGCCGTCCATAGCACACCTTCACCGGGTGCTGGGCGACGCTGAAGGTGAGCGAATCGAGCGGGCTCTTCCGGCCCTGCGCCGGGATGTCTTTCGGACGCAGCACCTGGCAGGCGGTGTCCACCGCGAAAGGTGCGGGCGGCTGCATGTGATTCGGTGAAGCGCCGGCCAACGAGGCGAGCGCGAGTGCGGCAAGGAGGGACATCTTCGGCATCCTCGGATGGGAGAGTCAGGGGAGCAGGGCGTCTCGCGCCTCGAGCGCCAACGCGAGAGCACGATCCGGGTCGTTTGCCAGGCAATTGAGGTGGCCCATCTTCCGCCCGGGACGCGGCTCTGCCTTGCCATAGAGGTGGAGCCGCACGCCTGGACGGCGGAGCGCCTCCAGCCACCGGGGAGTGCCCCGAGTCCAGAGATCCCCCAGGAGGTTGATCATCGCGACCGGGCTCAGCAGCCGCGGCTCTTCCAGCGGAAGCCCGCAGAGGGTCCGAAGCTGGAGCTCGAACTGGTCGACGGAGCAGGCATCGATGGTGTAGTGGCCGCTGTTGTGGGGGCGAGGGGCCATCTCGTTCACCAGGAGGCGCCCGCCGTTCGCCACGAACATCTCCACGCCCAGCACTCCGCTGTAGTCCATCCGCTCCGCCACGGCGCAGGCGAGCTGCCGCGCCTCCGTCGCCAGCCGCTCGGACACTCGCGCCGGCACCACCGTGGTCTCGAGGATGCCGTCCCGATGGCGGTTCTCTCCCACCGGAAACGATACGGCGGAGCCATCGGCTCCGCGCGCGAGCACCACCGACAGCTCGCTCTCGAGCGAGAGCCGTTCCTCCAGAACGCAGGCGACGCCGCCCAGTTGGGCGAATGCCCGTTGGGCGTCCTCCGGCTTCTCGACCGGCGCCTGTCCCTTTCCGTCGTAGCCCAACCGGCTGGCCTTGAGCAGCGCCGGCGTCCCCACGACCTCGAGCGCCTCGGCGAGCTCGGCCGCGCTTCGCACCGGGTGGTGCCGGGCGGTCGCGAAGCCTTCGCGCTCGAAAAAGTCCTTCTCCTCGATCCGGTCCTGCGCGATGGCGACCGTCCGCTCGGACGGACGCACCAGGCAGCTCCGTCCCAGCGTCCGAAGCGTCGCGGCTGGCACGTTCTCGAACTCGGTCGTCACCGCGGCGCAGATCGTGGCGAGGTCGGCCAGCGCCCCCTCGTCGGAGTAGGCGGCCCGGATCTGTCGGTCCGCCACTTGTCCGGCCGGGCTGTCGGGGTCCGGATCGAGTACCACCACCCGATACCCCATGGTGCGGGCCTGCAGCACGAACATCCGGCCGAGCTGGCCGCCGCCGAGCACACCGACGGTCGCGCCGGGGAGAATCACGCCGGGTCCGGCAACTTGAGCTGGAGCACCCGGGCCGTCTGGGCCTGGCGGAATGCCGCCAACCGCGCCGCGAGCGCTGGGTCGGAGAGGGCCAGCACGGCCACGGCGTAGAGTCCCGCGTTGTGCGCTCCCGCCACCCCCACCGCGAAGGTCGCGACCGGAATCCCGGCCGGCATCTGGACGATGGAGAGCAGCGAGTCGAGGCCCTGGAGTTGCCTGGTGGGCACCGGGACGCCGAGCACCGGGAGGATGGTCTTCGCGGCGAGCATGCCGGGCAGGTGGGCCGAGCCGCCCGCCCCGGCGATGATGCAGCGGAGTCCGCGACCGGCGGCCTCCTCCGCGTAGCGGAAGAGCAGGTCCGGCGTTCGATGCGCCGAAACCACCCGCCGCTCGTGGGGGACGCCGAACTCGGTCAGCCGGGTCGCGGCGTGCTGCATCACCTCCCAGTCGGAGTCGCTTCCCATGACGATACCCACGATGGGCTGAGTCATTGCGTCCTCATGATCACCAATTAACGGCCGCGACTGCGTCGAGGGCAAGCGCGGGTATCATGCCTGATTGATCGTGGCCGGCTCCGGCCCTACCTTGTCGCATCATTTTCTGTGAGGTGCAGCATGCCACACCGGCGCGCGGCCGATCGGGGACACCAGGCGACGCTGGACCTGACGGACGCCGAGCGGCTGATTCAGGCGACGCTCGGACATCGGCCCGTCACTTTTCGATATCAGGGGCTGTTGCGGACGGTCGAGCCGCACCTGGTAGGGATTCACGAGGCCGGAGAGCCGGTCCTGCTGGCGTATCAGTCCGAGGGTCCCAGCAGAAGCGGGGACCTCCCGGGTTGGCGCACGTTCATCGTGACCGAGATCGAGGACCTCGTGGTGTCCGACGGCCAATTTCCAGGCGCGCGGCCCGGCTTCAACCCCGGCTCGCATCCCATGCTGCTGATCCTGGCCAGAGCGTGAGCTCTCGCGACGGCGTCGGGTCGCTTCAGACCGTCGCGCGGGTGCGGTCCATCGTGCCCCGGGTGGCGAGGGCCGCCTGCGCGGCGGCCAGCCGCGCGATCGGCACCCGGAACGGTGAGCAGGAGACGTAATTCATGCCCAGCTTGTCGCAGAACGCCACCGCCGCCGGCTCGCCGCCGTGCTCGCCGCAGATACCGAGCTTGAGATCGGGACGAGTGCGCCGGCCCAGCTCGCAAGCCATCTGGATCAGCTTGCCGACACCGGCCTGGTCGAGAACCTGAAACGGATCGGCGTCCACCACGCCGTGCTCCAGGTAGTACGGCAGGAAGTGTCCCGCGTCGTCGCGGGAGAGTCCCCAGGTCGTCTGGGTCAGGTCGTTGGTGCCGAAGGAGAAGAACTGCGCCTCGCGGGCCAGCTCGTCGGCGGTGAGTGCGGCGCGGGGCAGCTCGATCATGGTCCCGAGCAGGAAGGGCACGGTGAGCTGCCGCTCGCGGAACACCTCTTCCGCCACCTGGCGCACGATGAGCGCCTGCTTGCGGAACTCCACCACGCTCGCGGTGAGCGGGATCATCACCTCGGGATAGACCCGTCCCTTCCGCGCCGCCACGGTGGACGCGGCCTCGAAGATGGCGCGGACCTGCATGGCGGTGATCTCGGGATAGATGATGCCGAGCCGGCAGCCCCGGAGGCCCAGCATCGGGTTCACCTCGTGCAGGCGATCGATCACCACCTGCAGGGCGTCGCGCCCGAGGCCCAGCTCCCGGGCGAGCGCGTCGATCTCCGCCGGTTCCTTGGGCAGGAACTCGTGCAGCGGCGGGTCGAGCAGCCGGATGGTGACCGGAAAGCCTTCCATCGCGCGGAAGATGGCTTCGAAGTCGGAGCGCTGCATCGGCAGCAGCTTGGCCAGCGCGCGCTCGCGGCCCTGGTGGTCCTGCGCCACGATCATCTGCCGCATGGCGCTCAGCCGGTCGCCGTCGAAGAACATGTGCTCCGTGCGGCAGAGGCCGATCCCCTCCGCGCCGAAGTCGCGTCCCCGGTGCGCATCGGCGGGTGTGTCCGCGTTCACCCGCACCCGGAGCTGGCCGATCCGGTCGGCCCACTGCATGAGCCGCAGGAAGTCGCCGCTGAGCTCGGAGGTGACCAGCGCCGCCTGCCCGGCGAAGACCTGGCCGGTGCCGCCGTCCACCGTGATCCAATCGCCCTCGGCGACCTGGCGTCCGTTGACCGAGAAGCGGCCTGCCTTCTCGTCCACCTCGAGCGCCTGCGCGCCGGCGACGCACGGCTTGCCCATGCCGCGGGCCACCACCGCGGCATGGGAGGTCATCCCGCCTCGCGCCGTGAGCACCGCCTTGGCCATGACCATGCCGTGGAAGTCCTCGGGTGACGTCTCCCGGCGTACCAGGATGACCGGCTGGCCACTCCTCCCGAGCTTCTCGGCGCGATCGGCGTCGAACACCACCGTGCCGCACGCCGCCCCGGGCGACGCCGGGAGGCCGGTGGTGAGCAGGTCGAGCTGGCTGTGAGGATCGATGGCGGGGTGCAGCAGCTGGTTCAGGTCGTTGGGCGGGATGCGGGCCACCGCCTCC
>JBBSHB010000189.1:0-5338 GCA_038253515.1 Gemmatimonadales bacterium
CTCGGTGTAGACGTGCTCCGGCTGGGGCACCCCGGTGGCCCGCACCGGCGGCGCCGAGTCGTCGTGCCGACTCACGCTCCGGGTGTAGTAGTTGATGCCGACGAAATCGATCGGCTGGCGGATGAGCTGCAGGTCCGCGTCCCGGTGGCTGGGCCACGCGGGACCGAAGATCTCCGCCAGCTCGTCCGGGTAGCGGCCGAAGAAGACCGGATCGAGGTACTGCCGGTTCATGTACCCGTCGGCCCGCCGGGTGGCCGCGGCGTCGGCCGGACTGGCCGACGCGGGGTACTTGGGCTCGAGGTTCACCACCAATCCAATCGAGCCCGTGCGCTCCGCCCGGAAGGCCTGGACGGCGGTACCGTGGGCCCGCAGCAGGTTGTGGCTGGCGATCGGCGCCTCGTAGAGATTGCGATGTCCCGGCGCCAGGACGCCGCGCAGATACCCGCCATCGGTCACTACCCACGGCTCGTTGAGCGTGACCCAGAGCGATACCCGGTCGCCCAGGGCGCGGAACACCACCCGGGCATAGTCGGCGAACCACTCGGCGGCGTCGGGGTTGAGCCACCCGCCGACGTCATCCAGCGCGGCAGGCAGGTCCCAATGGTACAGTGTGGCCATCGGCTGGATCTCGTGAGCCAGGAGCGCGTCCACCAGGCGGTCGTAGAAGGCGAGCCCGCCGGGGTTCACCCTGCCGCGCCCCGCCGGGAGGATGCGTCCCCAGGCGATGCTGAACCGGTAGGCGGTGAGGCCCAGGTCCGCCATGAGAGCGACGTCGGACGCCCAGCGGTGGTAGTGGTCGCAGGCGATATCCCCGGTCTCGCCGCTCGGGATCAGTCCGGGCGAGTGCACGAATCGCTGCCAGATGCTCGGACCCGCACCGTCAGCCAGCGGCGAGCCCTCGATCTGGTACGCGGACGTCGCGGCACCCCACAGGAAGCCGTCGGGAAAGCGGGCGGAGACACCCATCGGATCGGCGGAACCTCATGGCGAATGTGAAGCTCGTGGGCGTACGAAAAATATACGAGGAGCGAGGCCGCACGCACGTCGCCGTGCACGACCTGGACCTGGACGTCGGGGACGGGGAGTTCGTGGTGCTGGTGGGACCCTCAGGCTGCGGCAAGAGCACGATGCTGCGCATGATCGCGGGCCTGGAGTCGATCTCGGCTGGCGCGGTCTACATCGGCGACCAGCGGGTGAACGAGGTTCCGCCCAAGCACCGGGACATCGCCATGGTGTTTCAGAACTACGCCCTCTATCCCCATATGACGGCGTACGAGAACCTGGCATTCGCACTCCGGCTGCGGCATCTCGCCGGGACGGAGGTGGATCGACGGGTGCGCGCGGCGGCCCAGGTGCTCGGCATCGAGGCGCTGCTCCAGCGGCGCCCCCGGCAGATGTCCGGCGGCGAGCGGCAGCGCGTCGCCTTGGGACGGGCCCTGGTACGGCAGCCGCAGGTCTTCCTGTTCGACGAGCCGCTCTCCAACCTCGACGCCAAGCTCCGGGTGCAGATGCGTCGAGAGATCGCCCGGCTGCACCGCCAGCTCGGCACCACCATGATCTACGTGACCCACGATCAGGTGGAGGCGATGACTCTGGGCGACCGGATCGCCGTGCTGAGCGCCGGGCACCTCCAGCAGGTCGATACCCCGAGCACGTTGTACGCCCGGCCGGCCAACACCTTCGTCGCGAGCTTCATCGGGACCCCGCCGATGAATCTGATCGCCGGGCGGCTGCTGGCCGGGAGCCCGCCGCGGTTCGAGGCAGCCGAAGGCCTCGAGCTCGGGCTCGACGACCGCTGGGACGGTGCGCTCGCCGGCGGCGCGGAGCGGCCCGTGATCCTCGGCATCCGGCCGGAGGAGCTGCTCCCCGCAGCGGATGCCACCGATGGGTTGACGGCCATCGACACGCGGGTGGAGCTGGTGGAGTTGCTGGGTGGCGAGGCGCTGGTCCACGTCACCCATGGGCGCGTGGAGCTCACGGCCAGGCTGCCGGCGCCGGTGCCCCAGGCCGGCGAGACGTTCCGGCTGCGGGTGCCACCGGACAGGATCCACCTCTTCGACGCCACGACGACCGGTCGGATCGCACCTTAGAGCGCATCGAATGCCGATCGGATGTCATCGCTGCTGTCGTCACTGTCATCCCGAGGAGCTGTCAGCTGTCATCGAGGGAATGGAGTCGTGGCTGTCATCCCGAGGAGCGTAGCGACGAGGGATCTTCTCACCCGGGGGTCGAACTCGGCCCAGCAAGATCCCTCGGTCGCTCCGCTCCCTCGGGATGACAACCCTCGCTGCGCTCTCTCGGGATGACAGGATTGGCTCGTCCCTCGGGATGACAGCGTCGCTCCGCTGCCTCGGATGACAGCGTCGCTCCGCCCGCTTCGGCGCTTTGTGGCACCCGCTCCCACCGAAATGGTGTCGCCCCCTGCACCGCTCGCCCGTAGCGTGCGCCATGCGACCCATCCGACGGTTCACCCCGACCTCGCAATGGGAAGACGCCCGTCAGCGGCGTGGTCTCTGGGGGGAACGGGTCGCGATGGCGTTCCTGACGAGCTGCGGGTGGCACATCGAGGGCCATCGTTTCCGCCTGGGTCGCCACGACGTGGACGTGGTGGCGCGGCGGGGTCCACTGGTGGCGTTCGTGGAGGTGAAGGCGCGCGGATCGGCGCTCTGGGGAACTCCGGTGGAGAGCGTCCGCTGGCAGAAGCGGCGAATCCTGGGCAAGGTCGCGGCGCTCTGGCAGGTGCGGCACGGCCGTCCGGGGGACGAGTACCGGTTCGACGTCGTCGCCATCCAGTTCCGGGCGGGCGGTGGGTACGCCATCGAGCACCTGGAGGACGCGTGGCGCCTCTAAGTGGCAGTTTCTCTGTGACTCAAAATCGGTCACCTACTGACCCTTGATTCGGCTCCTTTTCGGTATTAGCTTGGGGCCAGGTTATTCCAGTGTAGCAAAATCAGCCACTACATCACCTCAGAGGATACAATGGCCGCAGAAGAGACCCGGCTCGATGCCGATCGCCGGAAGGCCCTCGGGCTCGCCATCTCCCAGATCGAGAAGCAGCTCGGGAAGGGCTCCATCATGCGGATGGGCAGCGAGTCGCCCCGGGTGAAGGTGGCTGCCATCCCCACCGGCGCCATCAACCTGGACGCCGCCACCGGAGTCGGCGGCATTCCCCGCGGCCGCATCACCGAGATCTACGGGCCGGAATCCTCGGGCAAGACCACGCTCACCCTGCACCTGGCGGCCAACGTCCAGAAGATGGGAGGCGTCGCCGCCTACGTGGACGCGGAGCACGCGCTCGACATCGAGTACGCCAAGAAGCTCGGCGTCGATATCGAGAACCTGCTGGTCTCCCAGCCCGACACCGGTGAGCAGGCGCTCGAGATCGTGGAGATCCTGGTGCGCTCGGGAGCGGTGGACATCGTGGTCATCGACTCGGTGGCGGCCCTGGTGCCCAAGGCTGAAATCGAGGGCGAGATGGGCGACAGCCACGTCGGGCTGCAGGCCCGTCTCATGAGCCAGGCGCTCCGGAAGCTCGCGGGCGCCATCAACCGGTCCAACTGCGCGGTGGTGTTCATCAACCAGTTGCGCGAGAAGATCGGGGTCATGTTCGGCAATCCGGAGACCACCACCGGCGGCAAGGCCCTCAAGTTCTACGCCTCCCTGCGGCTCGACATCCGCCGGATCGGTCCGGTCAAGGAGCGCGAGACGGTCATCGGGAACCACGTGCGGGTGAAGGTGGTGAAGAACAAGGTCGCGCCGCCGTTCCGCCAGGCCGAGTTCGACATCATGTTCGATGAGGGGATCAGCCACACGTCGCTTCTGGTCGACCTCGCCTCCGAGGCCAACATCATCCAGAAGTCCGGCGCCTGGTACTCCTACGGCGATCAGCGGATCGGCCAGGGACGCGAGAACGCCAAGCTCTTTCTGCGCGACAATCCGCCGCTCATGGCGGAGGTCGAGGTGAAGGTGAAGGAGCTCCTGGGCATGCATGCGGTGGCGAGCGCGGCGCGGGGAGACGACGAGGAGTGACCCTGCCGATCATCACGGCCCTCGAACCGGATCCCCGCCGGCCGGGCACCGTCCGACTGGCAATCGACGGGGTGAAGTTCGGGGCCGTGCCGCGGGAGTTTGTCGCCGCGGCCGGTCTCACCGCGGGGCGGCCGGTGGATCCGGAGCTTCAACCGCGTCTGACCCAGGCGGCGGACGCCGAGGCGGCGTATCGCACCGTGCTCCGGGCGCTGGAGCGTCGCTCGTTCGCCCGGCGGGATCTGGAGCGCCGGCTGCTGCGGAAGGGGCATCCTCCCCTCGCCGTCGAGGCGGCCCTGGCTCGGGTGGCGGAGCTCGGACTGCTGGACGACGCGGCCTTCGCGCGGGACTTCGTGCGGACCCGCGCCGCGCGGGGCCGGGGCCCCGGCCGCCTGATTCGCGATCTCCTGGCCATGGGAGTCGAACGCGGCCAGATCGACCGGGCCATCGCCGCCGAGTGGCCCGACGGGAGCGATCGCACGGGCGTGCCCCAGGCGCTCGCGTCCAAGCGCGCCGCCCAGCTCGGCGACCTGCCGCGGCCGGTGAAGCGGCGGCGCATTCTCGCCTATCTCGCGCGCCGCGGCTTCACCGGGCACGACATCTCCGACCTGGTGTCGAGGGTGGTCGGCTGATCGTCCCGCCGTATTGACGGCGCTCCTCCCACTTACGATTATTACTCGCTCAATCATTCCAGCCAACGCTTCACCGCACTCTCCATAGACCGTCCCTTCGTCTTGCCCGAGACAAGGAGGGTCCCCCGTGTCTTCCATCTCCCTGTTCGTCAACGGAAAACGCCAGACCGTCACGGCGGACCCCGAGATGCCGCTGCTGTAGGTGCTGCGGGATGTCGTCGGGATGACGGGGACGAAGTTCGGCTGCGGGATCGCGAAGTGCGGTGCTTGCACCGTCCATCTGGAGGGCGCCGCCGTCCGGTCCTGCTCGGTCCCGGTCTCGGCGGCCGCCGGCAAGCACGTCACCACCATCGAGGGGCTCGCGCCGAACCGGTCGCACGCGCTGCAGCGCGCGTGGGTCGCGCTCGACGTGCCGCAGTGCGGCTACTGCCAGTCCGGTCAGCTCATGTCGGCCGCCGCGCTGCTGGCCCGGAACCCGAAGCCCTCCGACGCCGAGATCGACGCCGGGACGCGGCATCGCGATCCACAAGTTCTTCAGCGACGCCATCGTCGCCGAGGTGGCTGAGGTGACGGTGGGCGACAAGGGGCTCCGGGTGGACCGGGTCGTCTGCGCGATCGACTGCGGCCTCGCGCTCAACCCCGACATCGTCGCGGCCCAGATGGAGGGCGGCATCGTCTAC
>JBBSHB010000190.1:0-5328 GCA_038253515.1 Gemmatimonadales bacterium
CAACGGAGGTGCCATGCGCCACGTCATCACTTGCTGCTGTGCGGCCGTCCTCATCGGCTGCGCCAAATCCGAGAAGGAGCCTGCCCCGGACACGACGGCAGCGGCGGCCCCCGCGGCAGAGGCGACGCCGGCGCCGCCCGCCAAGCTCTCGCTCGCCGATCTTGCCGGGAAGTGGACGGTGCGCACGATGGCAGAGACCGGAGACAGCACGCTCGTGACCTTCGAGATGGTCGCCACCGCCGATTCCTCGGGTTGGAAGTTCAACTTCCCCAAGCGGAAGCCCATTCCGGTACGGGTCGTCGCGGTAGACGCTGACAGCCTGGTGACCGAGGCAGGCCCGTACGAGAGCGTGCTGCGCAAGGGTATCCAGGTCAGGACCCACACCGTCAGCCGGCTGCAGGACGGCAAGTTGGTGGGCACGACCGTGGCGCATTATGCGACGAGCGGCCCGGACTCGGTGCGCAACCTGCGGTTCGAGGGCACCCGCGCGCCCTGAGCGCAGGTCCTCGCCAAGCGCTGACGCCCCGCCCCGGTAGCTTCGGGCGCGGGGCGGCGGCATATCAGGGGGTCTCTCCACATGACCGGGAACCCCCTTGCCTAGCCCAAGAGCAGCGGCTGACCGCCGCGCTGGCCGACCGTTATGCCATCGATCGCCAGATCGGGATGGGCGGCATGGCCACGGTCTACCTTGCGGAGGACGTGAAGCACCGTCGCAAGGTGGCGGTCAAGGTGCTGCGGCCCGAGCTGGCCGCGACCCTGGGGAACGACCGGTTCTTCCGCGAAATCGAGATCGCCGCGCAGTTGCAGCATCCCCACATCCTGCCACTTCTCGACTCCGGCGAGGCCGGCGGCTTCCTCTACTACGTCATGCCGTTCGTGGGTGGCGAGTCGCTGCGCGAGCGGCTGGCCCACCACGGCGAGCTGCCGATTCCCGAGGCGATCCGGACCGGCGCCCGCTGACCGCTCCGCTCCTCCCGCCTCAGCGACATCAAGTCCACCGCGAATCTGCAGCATCCGCGGGCTCAGTCGTGCTCACGCGCTAGTCGGCGCGTCCGGCGCATATCCTCCAGCAGTGCGGCCGGCGTGACGGGTCCGCCGAGGAACGTCTCGATCACGTCGCGGCTGGGGCGCTCCAGGCCGAAGCGGTAGAGTCGCGGCGCCACCCATCCGTACCACGTCGAATCGCCCGTGACGAACGGTCCGTGGAGCTCCCGGGTGCGGGCGCGAACGGCCGCGATCAGTATGGCCCCCGCCGCGTAGTTCATCATGTACCCCGGCGCGTCCACCAGCTGACCCCGCATCGCCCACCACGACAGCTCGGGGTGGGGCCGGATCCGCAGGTAGTCGCGCGTGAGCGCGGTCCACACTTCGTTCGGGTCCGCTCCGGGATCGCGCAGCATCCGCCGCTCGAGCAGCGCCCACGCCACGTCCAGCACGATTCCGCCGTACCGTCCCCGCATACCCTCGGTCAGGGGCACCGAATCCCCCAACCAGCGCTGCTGCCATGCAGGCTCGTACACGTCGAGCGCGACGAAGTCGCCCAGCGCCTCGGTGAACGGATCGCTGTCCGGCCAATCCAGGAACGCCGGCCTGGTGCGGATCGCCGCGAGGTGCACGGCGTGGCCGGTCTCGTGGAGCAGCTCGTTGAGGTTGTCGAGGCCGCCGACGCGGTAGGTGGCGAACACCCACGGCTCAATCGTCGGCGATCGCCCGCCGAAGGTGGTGAACGCGACCGGGGTCTTACCCTCGCGTGGCTCGAGATCGTACCACACGCGGAGCGCCTCGAGGCGGGCACCCAGCGCGCGATAGACCTCGGTGTTGAGCGCGGCCAGCCGCTCGCGCGGGATGCGCGGGCTCAGCGCCCGGCTGGTCCGCCCGATCTCGTAATACCAATCCCACGGCTCGACCAGCGAATCGGGCGTCGCGTCGCGCCAGGTCTCGAGGATGGCGACCAGCCAGCGCTCCAGTGAGTCGGGCGGCACCCCGGCCCCGCGCGCCTGCTCGGCCGGCGGAGACTCGCCACTCCCCCGTGACCTCGCCTCCAGCGCGATGAGACGGCGGTAGGGGCTCGCGGGAGTGTCGTCGCCGTTCACGCTGCGCCACACGGGTTGCAGGGAAAGGAAGAGCTCCCGGCGCCGCGCCCGGTCATCGGTCCGGGCGAGCGCACCGAGGACGGAGAGGCGGTCGAGCGTGTCGGCGCCGAGGACCAGGTGGGACTGGGCCCACCCGTAACAGGCGTAGAGCCGCAGTCGGAGCGAATCGAGGCCGTTGGGAAGCGCGGCGAGGGCGGCGGCATCGTAGGCGCAGTCGGGGTGCTGGTCCGTGGAGCCGGGATCGGTCGGGCCGGCCGCGACCAGGGGGCCGAGATCCCGCGTCAGTGTCCGGCGCATGGCGCCGAGCGCGCGGGCGTCCTCCCAAGTGAGCGCGCTCGAGTCGATCGCGGCCAGGCGGACGGTGACCCGTTTCCGGAGGGAATCATGGCGCAGGGTGAGCGCGGCGAGCGGCGTCCCGTCGGCGCCGGTAGCGCGGCCCGCCGCCTGCGCGACTTCGATGCGGTCGCGCAGGTCGCGCAGACCGATGTAGGCCGACTCGGCCGCGGCGAGGGTGGCGGTGGCGGGCGCCGGTGGGGCAGGCGAGGGTGCGCAGGCGGCCAGCGACGCTGCGAGAAGCAGGAAGAGCTGGGCGCGATCGAATACTATTGCGATGTCCTTCATGGTGCTGCTGAGGACAGCCTGAGCGTCATCTGGTACTCCAGGCTCAGCTTCGGCGCATGGACCAGTCGCACACCGCTTTCGGCGCGGGCTTGCTTTCCGCTTGCGCTGCCCCGACGGAGCCGTTCGGCGCCGTCGCCGGCCAGGTCGCCGTTACTGGCCAGATTCTCCAGCTTTCCGTCTTCCATTGGCGCATAGCACGATTCGCATCGGCTGCGCCGGTGATGAGAGTGGTGTGGTCGTCACAACGGATTCGACCGGGCAGTACCTGGCGCAACTCACTGCCGGGAAAGCCGCTCTGGATGCCGACGGCAGCCGCGTCCGCTGCGAGTTCGCGGCGCCCAGTGGACCCCAGCCGCGGGCTACCCTGGACACGCTCCTGGGGTTCGCCCGTTTTACCCAGCTGCCCGCGTTGCAGACCGTGAACTTGCGCGAGCGGCCGGCTCTGTAAAGGCGGGTTTCCAGCGCGCATGCAGGAGCGAACGCTCACCTCCCAGACAGGAGAGCTCAGGTGCCCCCGACTCGCAAGGAGAACATCATTCGCGGTGCCCCCTACTTCCCGGTGCGGACGCTGGGAGCATCGGGGCCTACTATCGCGACGTGCTGGGATTCGAATGCGAATACTCGGCCGGCACGCCTCCCGAATTCGCCATCTACAGTCGCGGCGGCTCCGCGGTCATGTTTCGACGCGTCCAGGAGCCCAACCTGATCTGCCCGAACGAGCGGCAGGGAGGCACGTGGGATGTCTTTTTCTGGGTCAATGACGTTGAGTCGCTCTATGGCGAACTCGGGCTCAAGGGTGCCAGCGTCGTGGCGGCCGTGGCCCATCCCGGGTGGGAGATGTCCCAGTCGTTCTTGCCCAACGCGTCGAGCACCACGATATCGAACGCCAGCCCGAAGTTGTGCCAGCTCTGGCCGCCGCGAGCCTTGGTCACGACGAACAGTTTGCCGATCGGCGGGATGGTGCGGCCCTTGGCATAGAGCGCGTCCTGCTCCGCCCAGGTGCGCAGTCCCTGCGTCACCAGAAGTCCGAGGCCCTCGTGGGATGCGAGATCGATCATGCCGCGTCCCCGAGTCGCGACGATGGGGTGGAGCGTTCGTAGACGCCTCATTCAGTTGGGCGGTCCGCCCCGCCAGGGCCAAGCCAGCGACGGGCGGCGGCGCCGGGGGAGCGAGCCCCTGGACGGCCGTTCCGGCGTCGGGGATCAGCAGGTTCTGTCCCACCGCGAGCCGGTCGGGATTGGTGATGTGATTGGCCGAGACGATGAGGGGGAAGCGTGCGGACCGAAGGGGGGAGTTGTCAAGATCCAAAAAGGATGGGCGATCCAAGGTGAGCAATGGCTACCGAGAAGCGCACACTCAGGCGCCCGCCAAACCGCTCGCGGATCACGGCCGAGGCGCTTGCGACCTACCGATCAGTTCGATCGAAGCTGACCCCCGATGCCGTCGACCGGATTCGACGTCGAGTCGACTCGACAATCGTGCGGCTCACCAAGAGCCCCTGATCGGCCGGTCGAGCTAGCCGCCCGCCACCGCTCCCACCACCATCAACGGCTCCACCCCCGACGCGACCGCGTCGGGCAGCGCGGCATCCGGCGACTCGAGGGAGAGGTCCTGCTCACAGGCGAAGAATCGCAGGAACGGCCGGCGCCGCTGGGTGCCGTGGTCGCGGATCGTACCGCGCAGCATGGGATACCCCGCCTCGAGCGCGTCGAGCACGGCGCGAAGCGTCGCCCGACCCCGAACCTCGAGCTGCACCTCGTCGCCGACGTTCGCCAGCCTGCGCAGGTGGTACGGTAGCATCACCCGGATCATGCCAGTGTCTGGACTTCCACCGACAGCACGGCCGGAAGGTCCCGGACGATGGGGGCCCAGCTGTCCCCCGCGTTGGCCGAGGCGTAGACCTGGCCGCCGGTGGTGCCGAAATACACGCCGCAGGGATCCAGCGAGTCGACCGCCATCGCGTCGCGCAGCACGTTGACGTAGCAGTCCTTCTGCGGGAGACCCTTGGTGAGCGCCTCCCATTCGGTGCCGCCGGTGCGGCTCCGGTACACCCGCAGCTTCGCCTCCGGGGGATAGTGCTCGGAGTCGCTCTTGATCGGCACGACGTAGATGGTGTCCGGCTCATGGGCGTGCACGTCGATGGGGAACCCGAAGTCGGTGGGCAGGTCGCCGCTGACCTCCTGCCACGACTCGCCCGCGTCGTCGCTGCGCATGACGTCCCAATGCTTCTGCATGAACAGCACGCCCGGTCGCGCCGGGTGCATCGCGATGCGGTGGACGCAGTGGCCGACCGCGGCTTTCGGGTCGGGGATGTGCTGCGACCGCAGGCCCTGGTTCACCGGCCGCCAGGTCTCGCCGGCGTCGTCGCTCCGGAACACGCCGGCAGCCGAGATGGCGATGAAGACCCGGCCGGGATCGGTCGGATCCAGCAGGATCGTGTGCAGTCCCATACCCCCCGCGCCCGGCGCCCAGCTCGCTCCCGAGGGATGGCCGCGGAGCCCGGCGAGCTCCTGCCAGGTCCGCCCGCCGTCCACCGAGCGGAACAACGCCGCGTCTTCCACGCCGGCATAGACGGTGTCCGGATCGGCCAGCGACGGCTCGAGATGCCACACTC
>JBBSHB010000191.1:0-5304 GCA_038253515.1 Gemmatimonadales bacterium
TCGATCCGAAGGACTCGCGCGTGCTCCGGAAACCGTTCATGCCTGCCGACCTGGTCCGCGTCGTCCGGGAAACGCTTCACCGGTAGCCCCGGCACGACAGCTTCAACTCTTCGCCGCAGCGGACTTCCTCGGCGCGAGGGCGGGGAAGCCGTGGCGTCGACGAACCAGCATCCAGAGCACGGGAGCGATGACGACAACCAGGGCCAGGACGATGCCGGTGTCCCTGGTCGACACGTTGAGGAGCTTGAGGGCGGACGCCAGCAGCACGAATGCCAGCGCCCGGCGCACCAGGCCGCCGGGAGCGCTCGCCGAGAGATGGGCGCCCAGCCAGACGCCCGGCACACAACCCACCAGCATCGAGGTAGTGAGGCCCAGCCGGAAGTCGCCGAAGAGGATGTGCCCCAAGGCGGCGGAGGCGACCAGGGGAACGGCCTGGACCAGGTCGGTACCGACCAGCTCGCTGGCCTTGAGCGTGGGATAGAGCGCCATGAGCGCAATGATGATCAGCGACCCCGAGCCCACCGAGGTGAGACCGACGACGAGGCCGCCGATCGCGCCGAGCGCGATGGTGGGAAGCGGCCGGAGCTGGACCGTCGGGCGCCCTTGCGGCAGCGGCTCCGCGCGACCGTCGCGACGGCGGGCCCGCTCGACCAGCCGGATGTAGGCGCGAACCGTCAGCCCGAGCGCCGCCAGGAGCAGGGCGACGCCGAGCGCGATGCGGATGACGTCCTGCACCTGCTGTCCCCTGCCGAGCGCCCGGGCGATGAGCACTCCGCTGAACGCGCCCGGGATCGAGCCCACGCAGAGCCACTTGACCAGTCCGAGGTGGACGGTGCCGCGACGCAGGTGGACGAATGAGCCCACCGGCTTCATCACCGCGCTCGCCACCAGGTCGGAGGACACGGCCGTCAGCGGCAGCACATTGAAAAAGAGTACCAGCACCGGAGTCATCAGCGCGCCGCCACCCATGCCGGTGAGGCCGACGACGATGCCGATGCCGAAGGAGGCGAGGGCGAGGAGGGGATCGATGCTCATGGGCCCCCCTAGTATAGCCTGGTCGGGCGGCTGCTACGTCCCGTCAGGGCTCCTCCAGCCCGAGAATCCGCAGGACCGCTCGTCCAACGACATCCTCCAGCGGCACATAGATCAGGTGGGTCCGGGGATCCACCGCGACCGAATGCGCGTGCGGCGCCCGATAGGTCGGCAACGGGGCCAGCGAGTCTCCGCGGATGTCGAACGCCGTCACGGCGCCGGATTCCGCCGCGACGAAGAGACGCCGGCGCTCAGGATCGATCGCCAGCACGTCCGGCTCGTCGCCCACCGGGTACGTGCCCACGATTCGGTTCGTACGCAGATCCAGGACGCCCACGCGGGCATTCCCTTCGCCTCCCACGTAGGCCAGGCGGTGCGCCCCGTCGATCAAGACACCATGGGGCCGCTCGATGCCCGGAACCGCGACCCGTGCCACGACCGAGTCCGTCATGGGGTCGATGGCGGCGAGCTGATTCCGGGTTTGCACCGCGACCCAGATGCGGCCCGAGCCCGAGTCGTACTGGGTATTGCCCGCCTCGCCGCCCAGGGGGATGGGCCGGAGTATGGCGGACGACCGTGCGTCGATGACCAACTCCCGCCGGCCGTACTCGTCGGATACGAAGACCTTCTGCGCCCCGGGCGCGTATGCCAGCCCGTCGGGAAATCGGCCGGCCGGCACCCGAGCGAGGACGCGGCCGCTCCGGCTGTCCAGCACCGCGATCTCGTGACTTCGGCTGAGTGCCACGAAGACCCGCTGCAGGGTTGGGACGGCAAGCAGGCCCGTCGCGCCGGGCATGGCCGACACCCGCGCCACTACCTGGCGTCTCCGGACGTCGAAGGCGAGGACCTCGTCGGCTCCCATGTGCGCGATCCACAGCCGCCCGGTCGCCCGATCGAAGCTCTGGTAATCGAAGCGCGCCGCCCGGCCGGGCAGCGGCACGTCGGCCACGACCCGCCACTCGGCCGTGCGCCTGGGCGCCCGGGGCTGTGACGTGGTGGCGGTGAGAGCGAGGGCTGCGACGGAAAGCAGGCGAGTCAGCTTCGAGATCGCTTGGAACATGGGTCTTCACCGGTCGCTTGCGGCTGATTAGCCTCATGAGGCTTCGGCGCCTCCGCTCGCTGTCCCGCGGTTCCGCTGTTCCCCGGCTCCGGCGGACGGTTTCGCGACGCGAGGGCGGCGCGGCCAGCGAGGATGCGGCGCCTGCACTGGGTCGCCCATGCCGCACCGGGGAGAGGCAATCTGATGACTCGATCGTCCGCTGGTGGCATCCGGCTAGGGCTCCTCGCGGCTGTGCTATTCGGTGTGAGCACGCCACTTGCCAAGCTATTGCTCACCGGACTGGCGCCCCAGGTGCTCGCTGGCCTGCTGTATCTCGGCTCCGGCACCGGTCTCGCCTTCTTCTGGGTCGCGCGGCGACGGCGACACCGCGAGGCTACGGAAGCGCCAATCACCCGGCGAGATCTCCCGTGGCTCGCGGGGGCCATTATCGCCGGTGGGCTGCTGGCTCCGGTGCTGCTCATGTTCGGGCTCGCGCGCACACCCGCATCCACGGCCTCGCTGCTCCTCAATCTCGAGGCGGTCTTCACCGCCGTGCTCGCCTGGGTGGTGTTCCGGGAGAATGTCGATCGCCGGATCGTCTTGGGCATGGCCGCCATCGTGGCAGGCGGGGTGCTCCTGTCATGGGGTGGTATCGCGCTCACCGGACGCACGGGACCACTGCTCGTCGCCGCTGCCTGTCTCGGCTGGGCCATCGACAACAATCTGACACAGAAGGTCTCAGCCGGCGATCCAGTGGAGATTGCCGGACTGAAGGGTTTGGTGGCCGGTGCCGTCAATCTCGGCGTGGGCCTCGCGCTTGGTGGCGCTCTGCCGGGACTGGCCCAACTCGCCGGCGCTGTGGTGGTGGGATTCCTGGGGTACGGACTGAGCCTCGTGTTCTATGTGCTCGCGATGAGGGCGCTGGGCACGGCACGCACCGGCGCCTATTTCTCGCTGGCCCCGTTTGTGGGGGCCGCTCTCGGGCTGGTCCTATTCGGTGAGCCCCTCACGATACGCTTTGCTGTAGCGGGGACGCTCATGGCGACTGGTCTCTGGCTGCATTTGAGCGAACGCCACGAGCACGAGCACACCCACCAGGCTGCCCGGCATACGCACCGGCACGTGCACGACCAGCATCATCAGCATCCGCACGCCGCCGGCGATCCTCCGGGTGAGCCGCACACCCATGCGCACCAGCACGCCCCGCTCGTACACCAGCACCCGCATTATCCCGACATTCACCACCGGCACTCGCACTGACGGTCGGCAGGCAGCGATAGCAGCGGGCTTTCCAGAAGTATCCCGCTCAAGGGCCTGGGACAGGGCCAGTCCTGGCCGGGTCACTTATCCGCCGCCGCTCCTGTTAGAGCGTGCTTGGACGCCGGGATGATACGCCTGGGCCCACTCGGGCCACCGTTCCTCCAGCCACTGGGCAGCACGATCAGGGTCAGCGCCGTCGAGCTGATCAGGCCGCCGATTACTACGGTGGCGGGCGGGCCCGCCAATGGCGAGAAACCGGAAGGGACCTGTGTCGCATCCGCAATAGTAGCGGTCACCGCGCCGGAACGAGAAGGGCTGCTGGTTAACCAAGCCGAGGTCACCGAAGGCGCGTCACGATGATACCGACTATGCCGGCGGCAATGATGACCAGCGGTTCGGGCAGTCGGCGGACCCGCGTCAGCACGAGCAGCGTGCCGAGAGCGATGCACCATGTCGGAATGTCGATCAGCGCCCGGCGACCCAACACCACCACCGCTCCAGCGATCGCCCCAGTGGCAGCCGCCGTGACCCCCTCAACGACCGCTCGGAGGCGTCGGCTTCCGGTGATGCGGTGGAACCATGGAGCGACTGCCACAACTGCCAGATACGTCGGCAGGAACATCCCGATGGCGGCAACCAGACCGCCGACCGGGCCCGCAACCAGGTACCCGATGAACGCCACCGTGATAACCACCGGGCCTGGGGTGATCATAGAGACTGCGACGGCGTCCAGAAACTGGCGCTCGGTCAGCCAGCCGTACTCCCGAACGACTCCACCATGGAGGAATGGCACAACCGCGAGCCCGCTACCGAACACGACGAGGGCCGCCTTGCCGAAGAACCACAGGATGCGGAAGAGGGTGTCGGTCGAGGCCGCGCCGTGCAGGCCGCGGACAAGCCACCACCACGGCGCTACCGCCAGGGCGAGCCGCCCTGGCTCGGGATCGCGGTCGCGCCACAGCTGCACGACCAGCGCAAGGAGCCCGCTCACGGCAAATACCCAAAGAAGCTCCGCCTCCATCCAGGCGACGGTCACGGCATTCACCAGCACGATGAGCCACAAGACGGCATCGTGGCCAACGGTGCTCCGGAGCAGTTTGTCCGCACCCCGAGCCACGATAGCGATGACGGCCGCCCCGATCCCGTAGAAGGCCCCCTGCATCCACGGCAGCCCGCCGTATTGCACGTACCAGGCCGACAACACGAGCACCATCAAGAGCGAGGGTCCGACGAAGGCCAGTCCCGCGACGGTCGCCCCCCATACGCCCCAGCGGACCCAGCCGAGGTAGATCGCGAGCTGGGCGGCGAGCGGTCCAGGGGCCAGCTGCGCGAGCGTCAGTCCCTCCTTGTACTCCGCCGTCGTGATCCACCGGCGATTCAGGACCAGGTCGCGTTGCATGACGGCGGTCAGGGCGATCGGCCCCCCGAACCCCACCGTGCCGAGCCGCAGGAAATACCACGCGAGGTGCCTCAAGGACACACGGACGGCGGGCGTTGTCGTGTCCCCGCTCTCAGTCGGGTCGGCTGCCGCCGCTGTACGCCTCATGTCCATGCCTCCGGGAAATGGGATGGCGCCTACGGCGCAAACCGGTGGACCGCTTTGACCACGAGCGCGCCCTCCAGCGGCTTGCCGAGCGCGCGGACACTCGGGAAGCGGAATCGCGCGGCGGGATCGGTGGTGTAGCCCGAGTTCCACACCACGTAGAGGTCGTCGCCGATCGTCGGGATCCAGTGGAATCGCAGATTGACGTCGATACGCTGGTCCTCGTTGTTGGTCTGCACGAGCGCGAGCACACCGGTCCTGGTGTTGGCGGCGTACTCGAGGCGCACGGTGGTCTGCAGGGCGGTGAAGCGTCCCTGGGGCAGCCGCACCTCGCTCCGTGACAGGCTGGTGCCCAGGATGAGCCTTCCGCCCGGTCGCCAGGTGGCGTCCAGGTCGAGTTCGGTGTTCGTCCCCCCGTAGAAGCGCCCGA
>JBBSHB010000192.1:0-5256 GCA_038253515.1 Gemmatimonadales bacterium
CTCCGGGCCAGCGATCGCACGGCATAGCGGAGATCAGCGACGAATCCCGCCATCATTCCGACCTCAACGAGATCATCGGATCCACCCGCATCGCCCGCCGAGCCGGCAGATAGGTCGCCGCCAGCGCCACGACGCCGAGCAGGGCCGCGACCCCGGCGTAGGTGGCCGGGTCCCGCGAGGTCACCTGGTAGAGCTGACTGGAGAGGACTCGGCTCAACACCCACGCCCCGGCCAGTCCGAGACCCAGGCCGATGAGCACCAGCCGCATGCCCTGCCCGACCACCAGTCCCAGCACATCCGAGGATCCCGCGCCGAGCGCCATCCGGATGCCGATCTCGTGGCGGCGTTGCGTCGTGGTATACGCCATCACGCCATAGATCCCGATCGCCGAGAGCAGCAGCGCAAGTCCAGCGAAAAGCGCCAGCAGGAGCATGGAAAAACGACGGGCTGCGGTGGTCTCAGCAAGCACTCGGGTCATCGGCATGGTGGCAAAGACCGGCTGCTCCGGGTCCACCGACTGGATCGCCTTGGTCACCGCGCCGCTCAGTCGCTCAGGATCCCCGGAGGTGCGGACCACGACCGCCACTTCCCCCCCCGCGCGCTGCCGGTATGAGACATACAGTTCCTCGCGGGCGGGCTTGTCGATGCCTACCTGTCTCACGTCGCCCACGATACCGACGATGGTGAGCCAGGGCCAATCCGGGATATCAAACTTGACGCGCCGTCCAATCGGATCGCTGTTCGGCCAGTATTTCTGAGCCATCACTCGGTTGATGAGCGCCTCCGGAGGTGCTTTGGCATCAGCCGTACCAGAGAGGCCGTGACCCTGGACCAGAGGAATCCCCATGACCTCGAAGTACCCCGGGCTCACCAGCCGGCCTTCCGGGCTCGGCGGCGTTTCGTCGGGACGCGCCGGTCTGCCCTCGATCGCGAGCGGGGCGGCCTCGCTGCCACGGAACGGGAGCCGTGAGGTCAGACCTACAGATTGCACGCCGGGGATCTCATCAATCGCAACGAGTACCCGATCGTAGAAGGCAAGTCGTTGCTCCTGAGTGAAATACTTCCCCTTCTCGGGCTGATTCGGCCAAGAGAGATAAAGTTGGAGGGTGAGCAGGTTCTTCGTATTGAATCCAGGATCGACCGCCATCAGTTGCTGAAAGCTCCGGAACAGGAGACCGGCCCCGGTGAGCAAGACCAAAGCGACCGCGACTTGCGTCACCACCAGCGCGCCCCGCGTACGACCCCGTGTTCGACTCGCGGTGGACCCTCTGCCTGCGTCCTTCAACACTCCGTGGAGATCGGCGTTCGAGCCCTGAATTGCGGGCGCGAGCCCAAAGCCGAGGCCTGTGAGGACGACGAGCCCCGCAGTGAAGCCGAGCACGGCGTCATCGATGCCGATTTCCTGCGCTCGAGGGAGATATTGAGCCGCTAGATGCCCGAGTGCCTCTGTGGCCCACACCGCCAACAGGAGCCCGAGCACCCCGCCCACCGACGCGAGCAGCAGGCTCTCGGTCAGGAGCTGCCGGATGATTCGCCGGCGGCCCCCGCCGAGTGCCGTGCGGATGGCGATCTCCCGGTCCCGTCCTGTCGCGCGTGCGAGGAGGAGATTGGCCACGTTGGCGCAGGCTATGATCAGCACGAAGCCCACCGCCCCGAGGAGTATCAGCAGCGCGGGCCGGGCATTCCCGACGACCCGCTCCGCGAGCGGGATGACGTGCGCCCGCGGCGCCGCAGCCGCGGGGTAAATGTCCGGAAATAGGGCCGCGGCGCGCCGCTGAACCACGTCCACTTGGACCTGCGCTTGCTCTACCGTCGCTCCGGGCCGCAGTCGGCCGATCAGATTGAAGACCTGCCACCGTCGATTGTTGATGTAAGCGGTGTCGGGATTGTCAAGATTGATCGCCCCCCATTCCTCCACCGGCAGCCGTCCGCTTTCGGCTGGGTGCCTGAACCCCGGCGGCATTACGCCGATGATGGTCATCGGATCATCGTCCAGCCGGATGGTCCTTCCGAGTACACCGCTGTCGCCTCCGAACCGGCGCCTCCAGAGATTGTACGAGATCACTGCTACGTAGCCGAGCTTGTCGCCAGCATCGGCCTGGTTGAGTCCACGGCCAAGCTGCGGCTTGATGCCGAGCACCGTGAAGTAATTAGGGGAAACCGCGACCGCCTCCACTCGTTCGGGCTTGCCCGAGCCGGTGAGATTGGTACTGATGGGCCACGCTGCCGCGAGGTCCTGCAAGGCGGGTACCCCTCGACGGAAATCCTGGTACTGGGGCATCGACGCACCGATCTCGCGGCCATCGACCGTCACCGACAACGCAACCAAGGCGTCGGGTCTCGGGTACGACAGGGGCCGGAGCAGGACTGCGTTGACCACGCTGAAGAGCGCCGTGTTCGCGCCGATCCCAAGCGCGAGCGTGAAAACCGCTACGGTCGTGAAGCCGGGGGATTTGAGCAGCGCACGGGCGGCATATCGGAGGTCCTGCCATAGGGTATCCATCATTCGCTCCTGAGCGAGATCATCGGATCGACCCGCATCGCCCGGCGAGCCGGCAGATAGGTCGCCACCAGCGCCACGACGCCGAGCACGGCGGCGACGCCGGCGTACGTGACCGGATCTCGCGAGGTCACTCCGTAGAGCTGACTCGAGAGGACTCGGCTCAACACCCACGCGCCGGCCAGTCCGAGACCCAGGCCGATGAGCACCAGCCGCATGCCCTGCCCGACCACCAGTCCCAGCACATCCGAGGATCCCGCGCCGAGCGCCACCCGGATGCCGATCTCGTGGCGGCGTTGCGTCGTGGTATACGCCATCACGCCATAGATGCCGATCGCCGAGAGCAGGAGCGCCATTCCCGCGAACAGCGTGAGCAGCAGCAGCGAGAAGCGCCGTTCCGCACTGGCGTCGGCCAGCACCTTCTCCATCGGCTCGACCCCGAAGACTGGCTGCTCCGGGTCCACCGAGCGAATCGCCTTGGTCACGGCTGAGGCGAATCGCTCCGGTCGGCCCTCGGTCCGCACCACGAAGCTCATCTCTTGGCCGGGCGCCCACCGACTGGAGGCGTAGATCTCCTCGCGCGGCGGCTGATCGGGCGCGACCTGGCGGATGTCGCCCGAGACGCCGACCACCGATACCCAGGGTCCGTCGGGGCCGAAGAGACGCACCCGGCGGCCCACTGGGTCCTGTCCCGACCAATACTTCTCGGCCAGCGTCCGGTTGACTACCACCTCGCCGGGGGTCGCCGAATCCGCGACGGCGGAGAGCGTGCGCCCGCGGAGCAGCGGGATCTGCATCGTCTGGAAGAAGTTGGGACTCACCAGCCGGAACTCCGCGACCGGCCGGAGCTGGTCGGCCGGCGTCGGGTGGCCCTCGATCTCGAACCGCACGTCGTTTCGTCCGTGACCCGTGGCCCCGACCCCACTAAACGGGAGGCGGGAGAGCAGCGCCACTCCCCGCACGCCCGGCACCTGGCTCACCGCCGCTACCGAGCGATCGAAGAATCCCAGTCGCTGCGCCCGGCTGAAGTAGCGGCCCTGCTCGGGCTGGTTCGGCCACGGGAGCCAGACCTGGAGCGTGAGGAGGTTTTCGGGATTGAAGCCGGTCTCGACCGCGATCAGCCGCTGAAAGCTGCGCAGCAGCAGCCCCGCCCCGGCGAGCAGCACCAGCGCGACGGCCACCTCGACCACGACCAGCGCGCCGCGCACCCACGCACGTGGTGCGCCAGTGCTCGCCCCACGCCCCGTGTCCTTGAGCACGCTCTGCAGATCCGGCCGGGAAGCCTGCACGGCCGGGAGGATGCCGAATCCGACTCCCGTCAGCAGGCTGAGCCCGGCAGTGAAGGCCAGCACCGGGCCGTCGATGCCGATATCGCGGGCCCGCGGCAGGTAGAGCGCCGCGAGATGGCTCAGAGCGCTCGTCCCCCACATCGCGATCAGGAGGCCGACCACCCCTCCAACGAGCGCGAGCACCAGCGTCTCGGTGAGCAGTTGCCGCACCAGCCGCATGCGGCTGCCGCCGAGTGCCGTGCGCACGGCGATCTCCCGGTCGCGCGTCGTGGCCCGGGCGAGCAGCAGGTTGGCCACGTTGGCGCAGCCGATGAGAAGCACGAACCCGACCGCGCCCAGCAGGACCAGCAGGGCCGGACGAACGTTTCCCACCACCCGCTCGGCCAGCGGGACCGCGTCGGCCTGCCAGCCGAGCGCAGGCGGGTAAGCCCCCGGGTACCGGGCCACCAGTCGGGCGGTCAAGGTTGCGAGCTGGGCGTGGAGCTGGTCCACGGTCGCCCCCGGCTTGAGTCGGCCGATGAGATCGAACACGCGCGCGCCGCGGGAGTTGACGAACGTGGTGTCGGGATTGTCCAGCGCGATCGGCGCCCAGAGCTCCATCGGCGACGCGCCGCCCTCGACTGGGTGGCGGAACCCACGCGGCATGACCCCGATGATGGTCATCGGATCGTCGTCCAGCCGGACGGTCTTGCCGATCACGGCGCGATCCCCGCCGAACCGGCGCTGCCAGAGGTCGTAGGAGATGAGCGACACGTAACCGATCCGCCCGCCGTCGTCCGCCTTGGTGAATTCGCGCCCCAGGATGGGCGCCACGCCGAGCAGCGAGAAGTAGTTGCTGCTTACGACGGCCGCTTGGATCCGCTCCGGCTCGCCCAGGCCGGTAAGGTTGATGCTGATCGGCCAGACGGCCGACACCTCGCCCAGCGCCGGCACCTCACGCCGCAGGTCCTGGTACTCCGGCTGCGACATCGGGAGGTCGTTTGTGCCCCGCCCGGTGAGCCGCGCGCGCAGCGAGACCAGCTGTTCCGGCTGGGCGTAGGCCAGCGGCCGCAGGAGGACCGCGTTGACCACGCTGAAGATCGCGGTGTTCGCGCCGATGCCGAGGGCGAGCGTAAGCACCGCGATGATGGTGAAGCCAGGGCTCCGCGCCAGGCTGCGCAGCGCGAAACGGCAATCCCGCCAGAACGCGTCCATCAGGCCACCTCCCGGTGCAACGGTCCGCCGCCGACCAGGCGGCCGTCGAACAGATGGATCCGCCGCTGGGCTTGCCCCAGATACCGCGGATCGTGGGTCACCATGCAGATCGTCGCCCCGCCCTGGTGCAGTTCGGCCAGGAGCTGCATGACCTGCTGGCCGCTGTGGGAATCCAGGCTGCCGGTGGGCTCGTCCGCGAGGAGCACCAGCGGACGGCCCGCGATCGCGCGGGCCACCGCCACCCGCTGCTGCTGCCCGCCGGAGAGCTGGGCC
>JBBSHB010000193.1:0-5250 GCA_038253515.1 Gemmatimonadales bacterium
CCGGCCGCAGCACCGCCAGCCGCACCGCGTCCAGCACGATCTGCGGGTCGTCGAGCTTGCTGACCAGCGGAACGCCGCGCTGCTCCAGCAGGTCGTGCACCGTGCGGTCCCGCGCCGCAGCGGTGAGAAAGACCACCCGGCTCGCCAGGTGAGGGTTGCCGACCACCAGCGCATCGTACAGGTCCAGCCCGTTGATCTCGGGCATGATGAAGTCGCTCACCACTGCCGCGATGTCCGGCTCCGCCCCGACGATCTCCAGCGCCTCCCGCCCGGACTCCGCCTCGCGTACCTCGAACCCGCTTCGCTCGAAGAGTTTGCGGAGCATGCCTCGAACGACGCTCTCGTCATCGACCAGCAGCACTTTGGCCACGCTCTAAGGAGCCCCGCGCGGGAAGAGGTGTCAAGAGCAGTGTCGCGTTCGGCAAAATTGACCCTGGGGAGTGCGACAGGGTAGATTCCCCGCATCATGAGCCAGATCACTGTCGAAAAAACCGCCGAGGATTCGGCCTCCAAGTCGCTCCGGGTGACCGTTCCGGTCGATCGGGTGCACCAGGCGGAGACCAAGGCGCTGCACTATTACGTCCGACAGGCCCGGTTGCCCGGCTTCCGCCCGGGGAAGGCCCCCGAGGGGGTGGTCCGCAAGCGCTTCGCCGACGCCATCCGCCAGTCGGTGCTCGAGGAAGTCATCCGGGAGAGCTGGGAGACCGCCAAGAGCTCCGAGTCGCTCAAGCCCATCGCCGATCCCTCCATCCGGAACCTCAAGTTCGAGGAGGGGAGCCCGATCGAGTTCGAGCTGGTGGTGGAGGTCCGGCCCGAGATCAAGCTGGAACGGATCGGCGGCTTTCGCCTGGAGCGGCGGGCGGCCCCCGTGACCGACGAGGCGGTGCAGGAACAGCTCGCCCGTATCCAGGAGCAGAAAGCGGCCTGGATCCCCGAGCCGGGCGCGAAGCCCTCGCCCGGGCAGATGGTCCGGGTGGAAGTGGCGCCGCTGGACGAGGCCGGGGCCGGTGCGGCCCAGCCGTACGATCTGGTCCTGGGACAGAACCAGGCGATCCCCGAGCTGGAAGAGCGGATCATGACGCTCCTCCCCGGCGAGACCACCGACGCGGAAGTGAAGTTTCCCGAGGATCACCCGGACGAGCGCCGGCGGGGGCAGACCCGGCGGGTCCGGGTGACCCTGCACGACGTGAAGCGTCAGGAGCTGCCCCCGCTGGACGACGGCTTCGCGCGCGAGGTGGGCGACTTCGAGAACCTGGAGGCGCTCCGCGCCGCCATCCGGCACGATCTCGAGCACGAGGCCGCCCGCGAGGCCGATGCCCAGGTGCGCCAGAGCCTGTTGGCGCAGATCGTCGAGGCCAACGGCGTTCAGGCCCCGGAGTCCCTGGTCCACCGGCTCATGCACGGCTACGCCGAGACCTACCGGGTGCCCCCCGACCAGCTCGAGCAGTTCGAGCAGCAGTTCCACCAGGTGGCCGAAGCCCAGGTGCGGCGCGATCTCGTGCTGGACGCCCTGGTCGAGGCCCACGGGCTTCGGGCCACCGAGTCCGAGCTGGATGCCCGCATCGCCCAAATGGCCGAGGCGCGAGGCGTGCCGGCCGGCCAGCTTTACGGCTCGCTCCAGAAGGCCAACCGCCTCCCGGAGCTGGAGCGTGCGATCACCGAGGAGAAGGCCTTCGGTTTCCTCCTGCAGCAGTCCACAGTCGATGAGGTGAAGGCGTGACGATGGCCACTCTCTATCCCCCGTACATTATCGAACGCTCCAGCCGCGGCGAGCGGACGTACGATATCTTCTCCCGGCTCCTGATGGACCGGATCGTGTTCATGGGCGCGCCGATCAACGACGACGTCGCGAACATCATCATCGCCCAGCTCCTGTTTCTGGAAGCCGACAACCCCGAAAAGGACATCTACCTCTACGTCAACTCCCCGGGCGGTGTGGTCTCGGCCGGCATGGCGATCTACGACACCATGCAGCACCTGCGCGCGCCGGTGAACACCATCTGCATGGGGATGGCGGCGTCGATGGGATCGTTCCTGCTGGCGGCGGGCACCAAGGGCAAGCGGAGCGCCCTGCCCCACTCGCGGATCATGATCCACCAGCCGTCCGGCGGCACCCAGGGCACCGCCTCGGACATCGAGATCCAGGCCCGCGAGATCCTCTACCTCCGGTCCAAGATGAACGCCCTCTACTCGATGCATACCGGACAGCCGATCGAGACCATCGAGCGGGACATGGACCGGGACCGGTTCATGAGCGCCGAGGAGGCGCGGGCGTATGGACTGATCGACAGTGTCTTCACACCTCGGAAGGACATGGTGGTCCCCCTCCCGGACGGGAAGAAGGAGACTTGACGCCCCGGCAGCCGGGGTCCACCTTTCCGGCAGCCATCCACCTCCATCGCGACCTGGCACGACATGTCCAACGACAAGCACCTCCGCTGCTCCTTCTGCGGCAAATCGAAGGACTCGGTCCGGAAGTTCATCTCCGGCCCGTCGGTCTACATTTGCAACGAGTGTATCACGCTCTGCAATGAGATCCTGGCGGAGGACGAAGAACGCGAAGTCACGGACAGCATCACCCAGGTTCCCACGCCGGCGGAGATCAAGGACGTCCTCGACCAGTACGTGATCGGGCAGGAGCGGGCCAAGCGCACCCTCGCCGTGGCGGTCTACAATCACTACAAGCGCATCAACGCCTCCGGGGGCCGGGATGTCGACGTCGAGCTGGACAAGTCGAACATCCTGCTCCTCGGCCCCACCGGGGTCGGCAAGACCCTGCTCGCGCAGACCCTCGCCCGCATCCTCGACGTGCCCTTCACCATCGCCGACGCCACCACCCTCACCGAGGCGGGATACGTCGGCGAGGACGTGGAGAACATCCTGGTCCGGCTGCTGCAGGCCGGCGAATTCAACGTCGCCGAGTGCGAGCGGGGCATCGTTTACATCGACGAGATCGACAAGATCGCCCGGAAGTCGGAGAACCCCAGCATCACCCGCGACGTGTCCGGCGAGGGGGTCCAGCAGGCGCTGCTCAAGATCCTGGAAGGCACCATCGCCTCGGTGCCGCCCCAGGGCGGCCGCAAGCATCCGCAACAGGAATACATCCAGATCAACACCAAGGACATCCTCTTCATCTGCGGCGGCGCCTTCGACGGGCTGGAGAAGATCATCGAGGCCCGCACCGGCCGGCAGCAGATCGGCTTCAACGGCGGGACCCGCGGCGTCACCACGGCGCTCGACGTCAAGAATCCGTACGCCGAGGTCGAGCCCGACGATCTGCTCCGCTTCGGCCTCATCCCGGAGCTGGTCGGCCGTCTGCCGGTCGTCGTCTCGCTCGAGGCGCTGGATGAAGAAGCGCTGATGCGGATCCTGGTCGAGCCCAAGAACGCGCTCACCAAGCAGTACAAGAAGCTCTTCGAGCTGGAGGACGTGGGCCTCACCTTCGACCCGGAGTCGCTCCGCGCGGTGGCCATCAAGGCGCTCAAGCGCGGCACCGGCGCCCGCGGCCTCCGCTCGATCCTCGAGACCATGATGACCGACATCATGTACGATCTCCCCCAGCGGGACGACGTGCGGGAGATCGTGATCACCAAGGAGTCGATCACCGAAGGCACCACGCCACTCATTGTGACTGAGCGCGCGCGGACCAAGCGGGAGGCGTGAAGCCGGAGCAACGCCCCAAGGAGCCGGTGGCCCGCCACGCGGGCGGCACGGGGAAGATCGCGGGGCAGCCGGCACGGGCTGCCCCGTCGGCGTCTCCCCTCGCGGCCATACCGATCGAGTTCGTCGGCTCCTTCCCGGACCCGCTGGTGACCCTGACGCCGCCGCTGCCGGAGATCGCGCTGATCGGCCGGTCCAACGTGGGGAAATCGAGCCTGCTCAACGCGCTGGTCGGACGGCCGGGGCTGGCGCGGATCAGCGGGACGCCCGGCAAGACCACCCTGCTCAACGCCTATCGCCTGCCCGGGTTCTACCTGGTGGACCTGCCCGGCTACGGCTTCGCCCGGGCGGGCAAGGCGGCGCGGGCGGGGTACCGGGTCCTGGTGAGCCGCTATCTGCGCGAGCGATCCACGCTGACGGGGGTCGTCTGGCTGCTCGACGCCCGGCATGACCCGTCGCGCGACGATCTGGAGATGCAGGAGCTGCTGATCGAGAGCGGCCGCCCGGTGCTGGCCGTGCTCACCAAGGGAGACAAGCTCTCCCGGTCCGCCCAGCGGGTGCGCGCGCGGGAGATCGCGGCGGCACTGGGCCTGCCCGAAGAGCAGATCCAGCTCACCAGCAGCAGGTCGCATTCAGGCATCGCGGATCTCGCCGCGAGCATTCTGGCCGCCCTGGGAGGAGAGAGATGAGGATCCCGTCGCTGTTGCTGGGAAGCTGGCTCGCGGCAGGCTCGGTCGGCGCGACGGCCCTGACCGCCCAGGCGGCCGGCCCGACCTCGGGCCGGCTTCCGATCCCGGGGTACGGGTCGCTGACCCAGAACGATCTGGCGCTCCGGGTCGTCACGCCGGACATCGAGGTGCGCTTCATCCCACTCGACCAGCGGGTCACCCGCCTGCTGGCGAAGGACTCCTGGGAGTCGCTCCAGAGCCTGGTGCATTCGCGGCGGGGCGCGATCGACTCGGTCGCCAACATGGCGGGTGTCTCGCGGCCTGGGCTCGCGCTGGTCACCTTCTTCGGCCAGCGCAGCAACGCCAGGTTCGATCCCCAGACGCTCACCGTGGGGGTGCGGAACCGGGTCTTCCGCCCGCTCGGCATCGTGCCGTTCTCGGGCCGGTTTACCTCCCAGCAGTTGGACGTGCGCGAGCAGGTGAGCGGGATCTACCTGTTCGAGGAGGACCTGCCGGTCGACGACTCGTTCACTATCTCGTACAACGGCATCACCTCGGGGGACTGGTCGGGCAAGCAGCGGCAGCTCGACAGCGAGCGGGCGCGGGTGGCGCTTCGTGCGCGAGGGGCCGCTCGCGACACGACCACGGCCGACAGCGCGCGCTGAGGGCTCAGATCGTGAAGTTCTGGCGCACGCCCGGCGCGGGGACGCCGGACACCAGCATGGCGGTCGAGAGGGCGTCGGCCTCGATCCCGCTTCGGGCCACCACCGATACCTGCGTGAGGGCCTCGGCCGGCCAGCCGGTCGACGGATCCATGACGTGGCCCCGGACGGCACGCCCGTACCGGACCACCGACACGGAGTTCGACGAGGTGGCGAGCGCCGCATCCCGCAGACGAGTCGAAGCGAGCACGCGCCGGCCC
>JBBSHB010000194.1:0-5241 GCA_038253515.1 Gemmatimonadales bacterium
GCCAGCGCGCCGCCGATTCCGGTCGGGTCCACCCCCGAAGCAAGCAGGCCACCGGCTTCGACGAACCGCTTCTCGAACGCCATCGAGCCCTTGAGCCCTTCCGCCGAAACCATCCCCGTGCCCGACGAGTCGATCTCGTTCCGCATCTTGAGATAGTCGTCCCGCACAGCGGGAGCCATCGCATTCAGCACCCGCGGCTCCTTGGTCGGACGATTGGGGACGAACGGCTCCATCACCGCCAGCGTCGACGTCATCGGCACGCCGGCCTTCACCATCGCGCGGATGACCGAGTCGGCCGTCGCCCCGCCGGCGTCGACCTTCCCGTTGTCCTCGAACATGTTGACCGGACAGACATCGGGCTGTTTCGCGGCCTCGAAGTCGGACGCGGTCAGCATGCCGTGCTCCAGGTTGTCGATGCCGAGCGCGACCGCCTCGCGGAACGAGACGGAACAGAGGTGGCCGGTGACCTTGATCCCCCGCTTGTGTGCCTCCTTGATCGCCGCGCCCAGCTCGGCCCGGCTGATGTCGGTGTATGCCTTGATCCAGGTGGCACCCTCCGAGGCCCAGTAGGCGACGAAGCGGCGCGCCTCCTCCGGCGACTTCACCACCGCCATGCTCCCGCCGCCTGCCTCTCCGGTCAGGTACGGCGCGGTGAGATGGATGCGGGGCCCGGGAACGATGCCGCGGGTGATCCGGTCCTTGAGGTTGATCTCGGCGTAGGGCGCGCGCCCGCCGGTGGTGCGGATGGTGGTGACACCCGACGCCAGATACAGCCGGGGGCCGGTGTAGGACATCTGCACCGCCCGCCCGCCGGCGGCGGTATAGAAGAGGTGGTCGTGCATGCCGACCAGCCCGGGGATCACCGTGTGCCCGTTGAGATCCATCGTCAGGGCACCGTCAGGCACCCGCACGCTCGCGGCCGGACCGACCTCGGCGAACTGGCCGTTGCGGATGATCACCGTCTGGTCGGGCTTGGGCGCGGCGCCGGTGCCGTCGATCAGCACCACATGGGTGAGCGCCACCACACTGGTGTCCACCGCGACATACTTCCGGACCTCCTCGGAGAGGGAGTCGGGGCGCTGAGCGGGGAGCGCGCGGGGCAGAACTGCCAGAAGCGCGGCGAGCAAGGCGAGTCGGTGCATGGGGTGTATCCTTGTTTTGTCATCGCGAGCGGAACTGTCCCGAGGGCGGAGCGCGGCTCTGTCATGCGAGCAGAACGCCGCTCTGTCATTCGAGCGGACCGCCGCTCTGTCATGCGACCGGAGCGCGGCTCTGTCATCCCGAGCGGAACGCCGCCCTGTCATCCCGAGCGGAGCGCCGCCCTGTCATCCCGAGCGGAGCGAGGGATCTTCTCATCCGAGGTTCGAACTCGGCCCAGCAAGATCCCTCGTCGCTCCGCTCCTCGGGATGACAGTCTGGAGTCCGCCCGCGGGATGACAAGTCGGGCTCCCCTCCTCGGGATGACAGGGCTGCGTTCCGCCCTCTGAAGGACAGAACCCCGCTCGGATCGAGCCTCGATGGTGCGGTGCAGCGATGCGCCCAGATCCGCGTGGCGGAAGGTATCAGTAGTTCCACGACGCCGACAGGTCCGGCCCCCCTACTCCACCGTAAACCTCGCCATCATCCCCGCCGAGAGATGCTCCGCGATATGACAGTGCATCATCCATCGCCCGGGATTCGCCGGATCCAGCAGAATCTCCACCACCGACCCCGCCGGCACCATCACGGTGTCCTTCCACGCCAGGTTCTCGTTGGGCACGCCGTTCACCGCCAGCACCAGGAACCGCTGGCCGTGCAGGTGGATCGGGTGCTGCATCGCGTGGAAGCTCGCCCGCTGGTTCACCAGCCGGATCCTGACCGGCTCCCCCCGCCGGAAATGCCAGTCGATGTCCATGTTCTCCCGGCCGGTCTCGGGATCGCGGAGGATCCAGCGCACCTGCCGCCCGGTGGACGCCCAGTTCATCATCGGCATCGTCCCGCTCCACTCCACCGGCGCGAAGTAGATCGAGTCGAGCTGCATCAGCCGCCGGGTGACCGGCGGGAGCCCGCGGGTCTCGAGCGTAAGGATCAAGGTCTTCTCCGGTGCGCCCGCCGCGGCGCGCCAGTAGCGCTCCAGCTCCGCCGCCCTCACGGCATCGCCTCCGAGCGCGGCGAAGCCCCTCCCCAGATCGTGCCCGATCCACTCCCGTGAAACCTCCACCACGCCGAGGGTATCGGCCTCGGCGAAGAAGCGGCCGTAGAGATGGTCCAGCCCCCGCACCCGGTTGAGCAGTGCTACCCTTCCCGGCCGGTCGAAACGCACCTGAACGACGTAGCGTTCGGCCGGCGCGATCACCACGCTCTCGACCCAGGCCTCGCGCTCGTAGGTGCCGGCGTCCGACGCCACCACCTTCATTCGCGCGCCCGGGAACGAGACGTTGAACGCGCGGGTGCTCGCCGCGTTGGTGAAGAAGAACCGGACCACTTCGCCGCGCTTCACCGCCAGGTGATAGTCCGTCTCCCCGTTCACCAGCAGGGTGTTTCCGAATCGCCCCATCAGTGCGTGAGTGGGCGACTCCGCTCCCAGCGGCACCAACCCCTCGCGGCCGATCAGGAGGTCGTCCAGCATCAGCACCGCTTCGCGATTGGCTGGCCCGTACTCTTCATCCCCCGGCGACCGAACCCGCAGGTTGCCGTAGAGGCCGAGCTCCTGCTGGATGTCCTCCCGGACGTGGGGGTGATACCAGTACATCCCCGCATCGGGAAAGCGGACCCGGTAGGTGAAGTTGCCGCCGGGCGGGACCGCCGGCTGGGTCATGTCTGGCACGCCGTCGTTCCGGCTGTCCAACCGGATGCCGTGCCAGTGCACCGTCGTCGGCTGCGGCAGGCGGTTGGTGAACGCGACCGTGATCTCGGACCCGCGCGCCACCTCGAGCCGCGGGCCCGGCTGCTGCCCGTTGAAGGCAAACATCGTGTAGCTCCGCCCCAGGAGGCTCCGGCGCACCAGGCCGGCCTCGAGCCGGAGCGTGTCGCCGTCCTCGAGGCGGACCACTTCGCTCGGGCGGGCAAGCGGTGCCTCCGCCGCGGGAAGGTACGGACTCGCCTCCGGGCGGAGAGCCATCTCGGCGGGAAGCATCGTGAGACCGGGCGGCATCGGTACCGACGTCCAGCGGTCGCTGGAATCGCTCGACATCTCGTGATGCTGGTGATCGCCGCCGGATTGGCCTGCCATCGAGCCGATGGAGAACGTGAGCAGGTCGGGCGGGAAGAGCCGGGTGCTGGGCGATTGTCCTCGGAGCACCAGCCGGCCGCTCGGCTGGTTCACCCGGGCGCTGGGCTCGGCGGTCACCAGGACGACGAACTTCTCGAGCTCCACGGTGCGGAGCGTGGTACTTCCGTTCCGCACTTCTCCCAGCCTGGTGACGGGATACATCGAGCTCGGCGCCGCCCACGCGACGTAGGTCCGGTACTTCCCGAGCGACGCGGGCGCGGGGAGTCCGGCCAGTTGGATCATCGGGCGGTAGCGGAGCTGCCCTCCAGGGCTCACGGATACCGTGAAGGGACCAGGCAGGAAGTCGAGCTCGACCCGGCCGGAGACGCCGGCAATTCCCGGCACGGCCACCAGCTCCATGCAGTAGAGGTCGCGACTCGGCCCCAGTGAGTCGGGCGCGTCGCAGGGGCGACGCTGGGCCTCGGCTGGCGCAGCGGCGAGGGCGATCGCCAGGGCGGGAAGAGCGCGGTGGAAGAGGGAAGGCATCGCGGAGAGAATCTAACGGTCTGCGTCGGCGGTTACCCCGAAGGCAATGTTGTCACCCGGAGCGGGGTGCTGTCATCCGGGGCGCGGTGCTGTCACCCCGAGCGGAGTGGGCCGGACTGTCATCCCGAGGGGAGTGGCCCGGACTGTCATCCCGAGCGGAGTGGCCCGCCCTGTCATCCCGAGGAGCGGCGCGACGAGGGATCTTGCTGGGCCGAGGTCGAACCCCGGGGGAGAAGATCCCTCGCTCCGCTCGGGATGACAGGGCGTGCTCGGGATAACAGGACGTGCTCGGGATGACAGGGCGGGCTCGGGATGACAATGACCTACGCTGCCACCGACCGCGCCGGTCAATAGATGAACGGTATGAGCGCCGCGCTTTCCCGCCGATACTGCTCGTATTCCGGGAACGTCTCCCGCATCCGGTCTTCCTCCGCCCGGCTCTTCCGTGCGAAGGCAAGCAGCGCCAGGAGGAGGGCGAGAATACCCCGCCACTCCCCGATCGTCATCACCATTCCCAGAAACGCCAGCAGGATTCCGGTATAGATCGGGTGGCGCACGTACTGGTACGGACCGCTGCGGACCAGCGCATGGTCCTCCTTCACCACGACGTGCGAGCTCCAGTTCCGGCCGAGGTGCCGGCGGGCCCAGACCGAGAACCCCAACCCCGCGGCCAGCAGGACCGTACCCAGCACGGGGAAGAATGGGCCGTCCGGAAGGAACCGCCTCGTGAGCACCCGGGGCACCCAGCGCGGCGCCGCCAGGAGGATAGCGGCGAGGATGACGGGAACCCGGTGTTGCAACTGCGACCTCAGCGGCTCCCGCCAGCGAGTCGGCTTCACGTCCCGGGCGCTGAACCACCAGTACAGCAGCCAGGCGAGCCACAGCGTCGGGATGAGGATGGCGATGATCAGGTCGAGCTTCATGCCGGAAATCTGCACGGTCGAGCCCGCCACTGTAAGGCGCGCTCGCGCGATCCGAGGCCACGAACGCCGCGAAGTCCGCGACCTCGCCGAGTGTCGGAAAGCGCGCGGAACACTTGGCCGGCGTGCGATGTCGCCACCGCTTCGGGGATGGCATCCGGCCGGAGACAGACGACCCGGATGCCACTGGGGCCGAGCTCACCCGCAAGGATGCGCGAGAACGTCTCGACGGCCCCCACGGCGGTGGCGAAGCCGAAGTCGGCGACGACCGCCTGATCGTCCTCGAACAGGATGTTCTCCGGCTTGATGTCGCGGTGGATCACACCCTGGCGGCGGGAGTGGTCCAGGGCCAGCGCGACTTCCCGGGTGATCCGGACCGCCGCCGGGATCGGAAGCCGTCCCTCACGGTCGAGTCGCCGGCAGAATATGGGGGTGTGACAGCCGGGCGATGAAGCGGATCTCCCGGAGGAACCGTTCGGCTCCTACCGAGACGGCGAGCTCCGGGTGGACGATCTTGAGGGCGACGTGACGGTCGTGCCTGAGGTCGTGCGCGAGGTAGACGGTGGCGGTGCGGTACCGATCGGC
>JBBSHB010000195.1:0-5155 GCA_038253515.1 Gemmatimonadales bacterium
AGCGGACCCGGGCGCCGGCGCGGACCCGGAGCTCGCTCGCGCTGAACGAGAGGTTGGCGATGCGGACCTGCGCGGCGCCGGTCGAGACGGCGCCCGTGTCCGCCGCGGCCGCCGGCCTGGCCCGGTGCCCGAAGTAGCGGGACAGGGTGAACGGGATGGTGAACTCGAAGCCCGCCATGTGGGCGCCTCGCACTCCCCGGGAGGCACCTTCCATCGATCCGCTCTGGGTGTTGGTGAACTGGATCGAAAGCGAGTGAGGACTGTAAGGAATCCGGAGCTGCGCCCCGGCACCCCAGGCGATGGCCCCGGGGAGGTCGTCGGGCGCGTTCGCCAGATCGAACACGTCTCCGGCGAGGCTCAGCCAGCTGGTGACTCGAATGACGGCGCCGCCTCCGGCGCCCCAGAGCGAGCGCTGGACGTCGTAGCCCGATGAGATCCCCCGCACGGTTCCCAGCAGGCGCACGCGCCCGAAGCGCCGAGCGACGCCCACCTCACCATCGACACTCTGCGGCGCGAAGTTGTAGCCGGCCACGACGCTCACGTCCACCGGACTTCCCGCCGTTTCCCGGAGCACCGGCCGCCGGAGCGTCAGCTGATACTCGTTGGGAATGCCGGTGAAGACCGTCGAGTTGGTGGCGTAGTCGAGCCCGACATTCACCCCGTAGGGGAGGCCGGTCGCGAGATGGAAGTTGGGAAAGCTGGTGACCTTCCTGGCCGGAGGCGCGCTCACCTCGAACCGGTGCAGGAAATTGAACTGGATCACTCCGACCGGCACGGTCCAGCCATCGTCCAGATTGGGGGTGCGATCGGTCACCGACTGCGCGACCGAAAGCCGTGGGACGGACGCGAGCAGCACTGTCGCAACAGTCAGGTAGCGCCCCGCGTGCTTCCCCATCGTCACCTCGGCAACCGGGAGTGGACCGCCGACGCCGACCTACGGCGTGACCGTCAACGTCCCCTTCATGAAGGGGTGAATCCGGCAGGAGTAAGTGTAGGTGCCGGGAGGGCCGGCGATGATCTGAAACGTCAGGCCGTGGCCGAACGCGCCGGAGTCGAATGCATCGTTGTCCGCGGAGACGGTATGGGAGACGTCATCCATGTTGGTCCAGGTGACGGTGTCACCCGTCTGAACGCTGAGCGCCGCCGGCACGAAGGCGAAATTGCTCACGGCGACGGCGGTGCCGCCGGAGGCGGGCGGTGCCGGCCCGGTGGCCGGCCGATCGCTGAAGCAACCCAGCAGACCGACCAGGCCAACGGCAAAACCCCATCGCGCGAGAACCCGGCGTGGCACGATACCTCGGCGATTCACTATTGGACTACGATCCGTCCGGTCATGAGGTTCCCGTGGACGGCGCAATCGTATTGGTACGTGCCGGCCGTGGTGAACGCAAAAGTATGCGTCTTGCCGCTGCCGCTTTGGATCGCGCTGCTGGTAAAGCTGGGCGACCCCTCCGATTGGACACTATGCGACGTGGACCCGGTGTTTGTCCAGGTCCAGGTCACCGTCGCACCGACCGCCACTGTGTCGATGGCGGGATTCTTGGTCCCGTTGTTTCCGCTCTGGAAGAAGATGTTTCCGACTGTGACGGTCCCCGGGTTGCCGCCGCCGTTGGGTTGAGTGTTGTTGCTGGAGCAGCCGGCCGCCGCCGCCGCCGCGACCAGCAGAAGCCAGTTGAGAGTGGGCCGCATACGTCCTCCTCGCCACCGGCCACATGGTCGCCGCGGCGAAAGTGTGAGTCTCAAGTTGCATCGCTCGCCGGCCCGGACTGCCTCGTCCCGGCTGGATCTTCAACCTTATTTGTTATCACAGGTCCGGTCAAGAGGTCTGTGATAACAGATGTTGGCGCGGCGCGCACTCCGCACGTAGCTTATCGTCGAACCCCCAGCCCGCTCACCCCCGGCCGAGCCATGCGTCGCCTTCGCCAGACCATCAAGCAGCGCAAACCCTTCGAGAGCCTGGAACAGGAGGTCTTTCTCGAGGTGCTGCGGACCGGGAACGCCCTGATCCAGGACCTGGTCGACTTGCTGCGTCCCTACCACCTGACCCAGCCGCAGTACAACGTCCTGCGCATCCTTCGGGGCGCCGGCCCCGCCGGGCTCCCGACCGGTGAGGTGGGCGAGCGGATGGTGGTCAGCCGGGAGCCGGATGTCACCCGCCTGCTCATCAGGATGGAGGAGCAGGGCCTGGTCGAGCGCGAGCGGCGGTCGGACAACCGGCGGTTCGTGACCGCACGGATCACCCGGAAAGGTCTCCGCCTCCTCAAGGCGCTCGACCAGCCCATCAGCCGGATGCACTCGCGCCAGTTACGCCACATGGCCCGGCGCGAGCTCGATCTGCTGGCCGGTCTGCTGGAGCGCGCGCGCCACGAGGACGGCGCCTGAAACGTCAGCGAACGGGGCTCGACGGGCACGCCGCGCCCGGGCATCTTCACCGGATGCCCACCCCCCAACTGATCGGCCGGCCGGCGAAAGACACGTCCGCCGAGCTCAAGAGCCGGCCCGGGCGCCCCCGCCGGCTGCCCGACGACCTGCTTCGCCAGGCCTCGCGCCGACTCGGGATCATGGCCCTGATCGCGGCGGGGCTCTGGCTCGTCGCGCCGGTGCTGGGACATCTCGCCTTCCACGCCACTCACCCCGGGGACCCCGAGTGGGCGAGACTGCGTCCGAACGACGTGGTCGCGGCGACCAGCTTCGTGCTGTCCCTCGCTCTGTTCCTCTATCTCCGCGCGCGCGATCGGGACCCCGGGTTCGTCATCGACCTGAGCCTCTGGTACCTGGTGATCTCCGCCTTCGCCATCGGGGTGGTGATGCACGCCGTCGTGGCCACCCGGGGGATGTTGATGGTGAGTCCGACGATCACCTGGACCGGAACGGTCATGCTGATCTTCGCGGCGATCGTTCCGGTGCCGCCGCGGAGCATGCTGGTCGCGGGATTTCTGGCGGCGTCCATGGATCCGGTCGGCATGGTGCTCTGGAGGAACGCGGGGCTGTATGATTTCGGCCCGCTGAGCAACGTGCTGGTGATGCACTATCCCAACTATCTGCTGCTGGGCGTCGCCGTGGTGATCTCGCACGTAGTCGCCCGGCTGGGGCAGCAGGTGAGCAGGGAGCGCGAGCTGGGGAGCTATCACCTGGGCGAGTTGCTCGGCCGCGGCGGGATGGGAGAGGTGTACCAGGCGACCCATCGCATGCTGGCCCGGCCGGCGGCGATCAAGCTGATCCGCGCGGAGGTGCTCGCGGCCAGCGACCGGGAGACGACCAAGATGGTCATCGCCCGGTTCCGGCGCGAGGCCCAGGCCGCGGCCAACCTGGACGAGAGGGGAATCGTTTGGCAGTTGGATCCCGGGACCGGCCGGATCCTCAAACGCTTCGGTTTGGCCTTTGGACCCGGGATGCAGCCATTCATGGGAAAGCGGCCCAAACCCGAGATGGTCACGGGGGACTTCGAGGACATTCAGATCGTCGGCGAGCGATTCTTTCTGCTCTCGAGCAATGGGTTCCTGGTCGAGTTTCGCGAGGGCCGGGATGGTGAGCGAGTTCCCTTTCGGGCCTTCGATACCGGGCTGGCCCCCTCGTGTGAGCTCGAGGGGCTCACCTACGACGCCTCGACCCGCTCGCTTCTCCTGCTGTGCAAGCACCCCTATCGCGCAGCCTGGCGCCACCAGGTCGTGGTGCTCGGGTGGTCCGTCGAGACCCGACGCCTCGACCCGGTCCCGCGGCTGCGGGTGTCGGAGAAGCGCGTCGCACGGTTGACGGGAGTCGAGGCGTTTCACGGGTCGGCCATGGGGGTGGCGCCGGGATCCGGCGCCCTGATTCTGGTGGCCGGCCCGCAGCGGCGGATCATCGAGATCTCCCCGACCGGCGAGCTGCTCGCGGGGCGATCCCTCAAGGCAAAGCTTCACCGCCAACCGGAGGGCCTGGCGTTCGCTCCGGACCGCACCCTGCTCATCAGCGACGAAGCCGCGGGCGGACGCGCGACGCTCACGGCCTACGCCTACCGGCCGTGAAGAGATTTCTGGCGGTGGTCTCGTCGCTGTGCGGGCTGGCCTGTGCCACCGAGGTTCGCCCCCTCGAGCAGCCGGCACCCGCCGTCGCGCCGGAGGAGCTGGAGACCCGGCTCTTCCTGATCGGAGACGCCGGCAAGCCGGCCGTTGGCGGAGAGCCGGTGCTCGCCGCGCTATCGCGTGAGATCGCGGTGGATCCCGCCAAGAGCTTCGTGGTCTTCCTGGGCGACAACGTGTACCCCCGCGGCATGGCGCCGAGCGGCTCTCCGAGGCGGGCCCAGGATGAGCGGCGGTTGAGCAATCAGCTCGACGTTCTCCTCCGGAGGCGAGTCCCGGGCATCCTCCTCCCCGGCAACCACGACTGGGCCAAGCACACGCGCGGCGGGGACTCCTCGATCATCGCCCAGGAAGAGTTCGTCCGGGCGCGGCTCGACAGTTTTTCCCGCGCCGCGGGGTACACCGCGGCCTACGCGGACTCCGGCATCCAGCTCCTTCCGGGTCGAGCGTGTCCCGGGCCCGCCGTGCGTGACCTCGGACGACACCTGCGGCTCCTGGTGCTGGATACCCAGTGGTGGCTGCAGCCGCGGAAGTACTCCCGGCCGGGCGAACGGGAGTGTCCCAGAGACGGCACCGAAAAGCAGGTGGAGGACTCGATCGCCGTCGCGCTGAACACGGCGGGTGCTCGCGACGTGGTGATCGTCGCCCACCACCCGATGCTCAGCGGAGGCGAGCACGGCGGGTTCTTCGACTGGAAGCAGCACCTCTTCCCGCTGACCGCCGTGCGGCGATGGCTGCTGATTCCGTTCCCGGTCCTCGGATCGGTCGTGCCGCTGAGCCGCAAGGCCGGGTATTCGCCGCAGGATTTCTCGAACCCCCTCTATTGTCGGATGCGAGCGACGTTCGACAGCGCGTTCGTGGTCCACCGTCCCCTGCTGTACGCGGCGGGGCACGACCACGGCCTTCAGCTCTTTCGAGGCGGAGGCGCGCGCTATTCCCTGGTCAGCGGGGGCGGAGTCTATGGGCACACGAGCCCGGTCACCCGCCGGCCCGCCACGCTGCTGGCCATGCGCGCGAGCGGCTTCATGCGGCTCGACGTGGCGGCCGGCACCGGACGAGAGCGCCTGAGCGTCTTCACCGTCGATGCCTCGGGC
>JBBSHB010000196.1:0-5149 GCA_038253515.1 Gemmatimonadales bacterium
CAGGCGGATCCTGGAGGGATACCTTGCGGCCGCCGAGCGATGCGGCGTCCGGATCCAATGGCAGACCGAGGTGACCGGGTTCATCCTGCGGGAAGACGGCCGCATCGGCGCCATCGAGACCTCGCGCGGCGCGATCGACGTGGATGCCGTGGTGAACGCCGCGGGTGCCTGGGCGGCGCCGGTCGCGCGTCTGGCGGGGGTCGACCTGCCGGTCACCCCGCTCCGCCGCCAGGTCGCGATCAGCATTCCGTGCGAGCTGCTCCCGGCGACGATGCCGATGACCATCTTCGCCGGCGACGGGTTCCATCTGAGGGTTCGGGACGGCCGGGTGCTGCTGCTGCAGCCGACGCCTGGCGTGCCCGGCCGCCCCTTCGATATGCGGGTGGATCCGGAATGGATCGACGCCGTCACCGAGACTGCCCACCGCCGGGTGCCGGTGCTCCAGCGCGCCACCATCGATCGACCCGGGTGCTGGGCGGGTCTCTACGAGGTCTCGCCGGACAAGCACGCCATCCTGGGTGCGGCGCCGGCCTGCGGCAACCTCTTTCTCATCAATGGCTCGTCCGGACACGGGGTGATGCACGCACCCGCGCTGGGCCAACTGCTGGCCGAGATCATCTGCGACGGAAACGCCACCACCCTGGACGTGACGGCGCTCCGCCCGTCGAGGTTCGACGAGGGAGCGCCCATTCCCGGATCCGGGCTGCTCTAATCCCGGGCAATTCAGTCAACCCCCAACGGATTCCCCCAAAGATTCCCCCACCCGACCCCTTCACCACGGAGACACGGAGAACCGCGGAGGGTACCACGGAGAACCACATTATTTTTTTGGTTTTCTCCGTGCTGCCTCCGTGGTTCTCCGTGTCTCCGTGGTGAATGTGCCTCGGACCCCCGCAGCGGGCCGCGAACCTCTTCACCCGGCCTGCACTCGGCGAGCGTCACTGGGAGACGGAATCCCGGACCATCCCGCTCGGCTTGACCGAGTCCGCTTGCGTCGAGTCCGTCCCCACCGAGTCCGTCTGCGCCGAGTCGCTCGCGGCGCTGGTGCTCCGCCACTGTTCCACTTCCGACTGGAACTCTGCTGACAGCGCGGCCAGGTCCACCGCCGCCGTGTCCGAGGCCTCCTCCCGGCTCTTGACCCGATCGAGCGCGACCGACGCCTTGGCATACGTGCTGTCCGCCTCGAGCGCGGCCTCGTAGGCCTGCCGCGCGGCGGTGAGGTGCCCCGAACGCTCCAGGGCGGTGCCGAGATTGTTCTGGAACACCGGGACGTTGCCGCGGATCTCGACCGCGCGGGCCAGCGGCGGCAAGGCGTCCTCGCTCCGTCCCTGCTGGATGTAGATGAATCCGAGGTTGTTCATCGCCCAGGTGTCCTTGTCGTCGATGGCGATGGCGCGCTGGTAGGCGGCGATCGCCTCGGGGATCTCGCCCAGCTCGTGGTGGGCGCGACCCAGCAGCCGGAGCCCATCGTTGGAGAGGGGCTCGATGGCGAGCGCCTGCTTGACCCGCTCCAGCGCCTCCTTCGGCCTCGCCGTCTCGAGCAGCACCCGAGCGGAGTTGAGCAGGCTCTTCCGGTGGTCGGGGTCGAGCCGGAGCGCCTGGTCGAACGCTTCCAGGGCGCCCTCCTGATCGCCGGTCTTCCAGGCGGAGAGTCCGAGCATGTAGAAGCCCCAGGCGTTCTCCGGGTTGTGCTCGGTGTAGCCGGTAAAGAGATCGGTGGCTTCGGTGTAGCGGCCGTGCCGGAAGGCGGTCTCGGCATCGGAGTAGGAGACGTTCGCCGGTGCGCGCGTGGCGGATCCGACGGTGCTGCTCGATTCGGGCTGGGTGGACGACGGCGCCGACGGCGTGACGGCGCCGCTCGAGATCGTGGTCGTTGCGGTAGTCGTCTTCTCTTTGCCGCCGCAACCGGCGGCGAGCGGCGCGAGCACGGCGGCGGCGAACAGCGAGAGACGGGCGGCGTTGCGAGACATCTGCTCCTCCTCATGGTGTGGCGCCTGGGGCGCGGTGGACTGCTGGCGCCTACCAGAAAAGCAAGCCGATGGCCATCCGGGAGCAGATCAGACCTCGATCGCTAAGCGATTAACTCACAAGCTGTTGACGTAGTGGTGGGAGCGTGGTTCGGAATGGTCGTGTCCCCGCGGACACGTGCTGGGGCGGTGCATTGTGTCCGTCAGGACACGTCCTCCGACGGTCGCCTGACGCCGTGCCGGCGCATGATCTTGAGCAGGCTGGCGTGGTCGGCCAGGCCGAGCTCCTCGGCCGTTCGGGTGACGTGCCACTCGTTCCGCTCCAGTGCCGCGACGAGGATGCGTCGCTCGGCTTCCGCCTTGAGCTCCTGAAAGGTGCCGCCGGCTGCTGCGCCGCCCTGATCGGCCCGCACGCCCCGCATCTCCGGCGGCACATCCCCGGGGCCGATCACCTCGCCGTCGGCGGCGATGATCATCCGCTCCACCACGTTCCGGAGCTCGCGGACGTTGTTCCGTCGCCACTCCCACGCGCTCAACAACTCGAGCGTCTCGGGCGCCAGGCGCTTCTTCCGAATGCCGAAGTTGGCGCAGATCGCGGTGGCCAGCTTCTGGGCGATCTCCGGCACGTCCGACAGCCGGTCGCGGAGCGGCGGCACCTGCACCTGGTGGACGTTGAGCCGGTAGTAGAGGTCTTCCCGGAACCTTCCGGCCGCGGCCTCGGCGTCGAGATCGCGGTTGGTGGCCGCGAGCACACGGGCCTCGACCGGCACGGTGCGCGATCCGCCGAGCCGGGTGACACGGCGCTCTTCGAGCACGCGGAGCAGCTTGGCCTGGGAGGCGAGCGGCAGCTCTCCGATCTCGTCGAGGAAGATGGTCCCGCGCTCCGCCGCCTCGAAGGCACCCTTCCTGGTGGACCCGGCCCCGGTGAAGGCGCCGCGCTCGTGCCCGAACAGCTCGCTCTCGATCAGGCTGTCGGGCAGGGCGGCGCTGTTGATCGCCACGAACGGTGCCGCGGGATTGGGCCCGAGCCGATGGAGCTCGCGGGCCACCAGCTCCTTTCCGGTGCCGCTCTCACCCAGGATGAGCACGGTGCTGGGCACCGGCGCCACCCGCGCCACGGCCTCGCGGAGCCGCGCCATCGCGGCGCTGCTCCCCACCAGCGAGCTCCCGGCGTCCAGCCGGTGCCGAAGGGCGTCGACTTCGGCGCGCAGGCGGCGGCGCTCGACGGCACTCGCGATCTCCTGCGCCGCCCGCTCCATCGGCTCCGACTTGTCGATGAAGCCGTATGCGCCGAGTCGGACCGCCTGGATGCAGCGGTCGTAGTTGCCGGTCCCGGTGTACACGATGACGGGAACCTCGGAGCCGCGGTGCTCCAGCGCCCGCAGCACCTCGAAGCCGTCCATGCCCGGCATCTCCAGATCGAGCAGGATGCAATCCACCGCCTCGCCACCCAGTCGCTCGAGCGCCTGCCGCCCGTCTCCGGCGACGATCACCTCGTAGCCCGCGATACGGCGGAGATCGTAGGCGTACTGCTCGGCCATCGCGGGTACGTCGTCTACCACGAGGATGAGGGTCACGGGCCGACCTCCCCCGTCGCGGGGAACTCGATGACGGCTCGGGTGCCGGCGCCCGGGGCGGTCTCGACCCGGAGCCGGCCGTTCAGATCGAGCACCAGCCGCCGGACGATCGAAAGCCCGAGCCCGGTTCCCCCGTCTTTGGTGGTGTAGAAGTCGTCGAAGGCGCGGTCCAGCTCGGCGCGGCTCATGCCGGGCCCGTCGTCCGCCACCGTGATCCGCACCAGCCCGCTGCCGCCGTCCAGCGTCGCCGCCTCGGTGGTGACCGTGACGGTGCCGGTTCCCCGGCCCGCCAGGCTCTCCACCGCGTTGCCCACCAGGTTCTGCAGGATTCGGCGCAGCACGAGCTGATCGGCGGAGATCCGAGGCAGCTTCGATTCCAGCGCGGTGCGGAGGGAGGTGGTGCCCGGACTGGCGATGCGCACGACTTCCTCGACCACGGCGTTGACATCGCACGGCTCGAGGGTGAGCCCGGGTGCCAGCCGGGCGTAGTTGCGGGCGAGGGTGTCGAGATACGAGAGACTGCCGTCGAGGGTGCCCTTCCGCTCCTGGAACACTGCCGCGAGCGCCTCCGGCCGCTCCGCCGCAACCTGTCCCAGATGCCGGATCACGTTCCGGATCGGCACCAGGCCGTTCTTGATGTCGTGGTTCACCTGACGCGCCAGGTCGCCGGTGACGACGCGCCGCTCGGCCTCGCGCAGCCGGACAGCGCCGAGGCGAAGGCGCTCGGTCATGGTACCGAGCACGCGGGAGAGGGTTCCGATCTCGTCCTCGCGGTCGGTGGCGAAGTCCTGGTCGAGCCGATCCAGGTCGATCGCGCCGGTCTTCTCCGCCAGTGCGGTGAGCGGGCGGCTGATCCGCGCCGCGAGCCAGCCCGCGCCGACCAGCGCGGCCGCGGCGGTCGCGACCAGCGTGGCGAAGAACCAGGCGTCGACCCCGCGACGCAAGGCGCGCAGGGTGGCGCCCGACTGGGTCACGACCAGTCGAGCCGTGTCGAGAGTGCTTGCGGCCGAGGTGAGGTCGAGGTAGGGGAGCGCGAGCGCGCTCGCCACCTCTGCGCCGGCGGGTGGCGGCGAGCCGGGATACGTAAGGCTCACCCCGACGTCCGGATCACGGGAACCACCATCGAGCAACTGTCCGGTCAACGGCACACCGCCGGTCACGCTGAAGCGCTGTCCCGCGACGACGAATGAGTCGGTGCGCGCCAGCGCCACGAGCGGCGCCTCGGGACCCGGTACCCGGACCAGCACGGCCGCATCGCCCGCGGATGCGACCAGTCGGGGCAGCTCGGGCTCCACCCGGTCGAAGGCGTTGCGGAAATGGGCGGAGCTCAGGATCCGACCAGCGCTGTCCTGGATCTGCAGCAGCGAGAGGCCGGACGCCTTCGCGGCCTCGGCGGCGTAGTCGAGCAGATAGCGGCGGGCGCTCGGCTCGGCCCGCACAGCGGCCAGGCGAAAGCGGTTGTCCTCCGAGAGCGCGACGCCGAGTGCACGCAGGCGGGCGGCAACGTCGTCCGCCTCCCGGGTGAGGTCGGAGCGCAGCCCGTCGGCCGTCGCGCCGACCCGTGCGCGGTAGTCGTCGCCCAGCCTGCGCTCCATCTCCCGCCGG
>JBBSHB010000197.1:0-5028 GCA_038253515.1 Gemmatimonadales bacterium
CCCGGACCCTCCGGCCCTTCCGCCCGGTCGGAGTGCTGGCCCTCACGGTGCTCCTGCTCCTTCTCGCGACCCACGGCAAGGACTACTACTTCGGCCCGCTGCATCCACCGCTCATCGCGGCCGCGGGAACCATCGTGGGAAGTTGGCTGCAGGGACGTGGCCGCGGTCCGGTCTTCGCGGGCGCCGTCGCCCTCCTCGTGCTCGGAGGGTTGGTCCTGCTCCCATTGGGAGTGCCGCTCCTGCATCCTGAGGTCATGGCCCGCTACGCCGCCGCGCTGGGAGTCACCCGGGCGACGCGGACCAACTACGGCCGGACACTCCCCCTGCCGCAGGACTTCGCCGACATGACCGGCTGGCCCGAGCAGGTGACCACCGTGGCGACGGTGTTCCGATCGCTCCCTCCAGAAGACCAGGCTCGCGCCGCGATCCTGGGCAACAACTACGGTCGGACGGCCGCCGTGGCGCTTTTCGGACGGCAGCTCGGGCTTCCCTACCCCGTCAGCCGGCACGGAGACTTCTATCACTGGGGGACCGGCCAGCGGAGCGGCGAGGTCACCATCATTATTGGGGGCACGGCGAAGCAGTGGCAGGAGAACTGGGACGAGGTCTCGGAGGCCGCGCGGTCCCGCAATCGGTGGGGCGTCGACGAGGAGCAAAGCGTTCCGATCTTCGTCTGCCGCCGGCCGCACATGGATCTACCCACGCTGTTCCGCCGGCTGGGGCCATATTGGGGCTGAGGGGGGCTCCGGAACCGCTGGGTCTGTCGGCCGAGCGGGGTGGTCCGGCCCTGTCATCCCGAGGAGCGGAGTGGCCTGGACTGTCATCCCGGGGCGGAATGGCCTGGACTGTCATACCGGCGAGCGGAGTGGCCTGGACTGTCATCCCGGGGAGCGGAGTGGCCTGGATTGTCATCCCGAGGAGCGGAGCGACGAGGGATCTTGCTGGGCCGAGTTCGACCCCCGGGGAGGAAGATCCCTCGCTCCGCTCGGGATGACAGGGCGGCGCTCGGGATGACAGGGCGGCGACCGGGATGACAGGGCGGCGACCGGGATGACTGGGCGGTGCTCGGGATGACAGGGGCGGCGCTCGGCACGATCGGGATGACATCCGACAGGTGATGAAGCTCCCGCTAAGCGTTCGATCGCCCGACGCATCTCGAAGCCGGAGGGCAGCGATGCCGGAGCACAACAGAGTGGTTGCCGCCAGCTGCCCCGCATGGATGGAGCAGACCGTCGACTGGGGCGCCCGGTATCCGACCGACGAGAGCAGGATGAGCCTCGCCATCGAGCTCGCCCGGCAGAACGTGCTGCACGGAACCGGCGGCCCCTTCGGGGCGGCCGTCTTCGAGTGCGTCAGCGGGGCGCTGGTCGCGGCGGGGGTGAACAGCGTCACCCGGTTGCAGAACAGCATGCTGCACGCCGAGATCCTGGCGCTCATGCTGGCGGAGCATCGGGTGAGCTCCTACACGCTGCAGGGACCGGAGCTCCCCCACCATGAGCTGGTGACCTCATGCGACCCGTGCGCGATGTGCCTCGGCGCGGTGCTGTGGAGTGGGGTGCGCCGGCTGGTCACCGGGGCCGATCGAGCGGACGCCAGCGCCCTCGACTTCGACGAGGGACCCGTGTTCCCGGAGTCCTATGGGTACCTCGAGGCTCGGGGTGTGGCGGTCGTGCGCGGCGTGCTGCGCCAGGAGGCCGCGGCCATCCTGGAGCTCTATCGGCGGCAGGGCGGGCCGATCTACAACGCTTGACGCCGCAGCCAGCCCTGACGACAGGATCACCGAGCCATGATCCCGCCGTCATCCCCCCTCAGAGAAACCGCGCTCAGAGATACCGCGCCGTCGCCATGGCCGCGACCGCGACGGCCAGAAGCCCCGCGGCGATGCGCGCACCCACGGCCATACGACCCTGGAGCCGCCCGATCTCCGCCTGCTGCTCGGGAGACGGCCTCCCCGCCTCCGCCACCTGCTGGCCGATCGCTGCCATCCGTCTGGCGGAGGCGCCGCTGATGGACATCCCCACGATCGCGCCGAGGATCGCCGACAGGCCGCCGACCGCGTAGGCGATGCCCGGCCCCGTGCGGCTCCAGGTCCCGTGGGTCGCGGCCGCGGTGCGAGCATACAGGGTGAGTCCCGAGAGCACCGTGAGCAACATGGCGATGCCGAGAAAGACGGGGAGCCGGCGCCGCGCCACAAGGTGGGCCATGAACCGGCCACCCTCCGCTCCGGTCTCGCGGACGGTGGGGACCAGGAACCCGGCGACCATGAATGCCGAGCCGGCCCAGAACACGCCGGCCAGGATGTGAATCAGGCGGAGCAGCAGGGTGAGGGTGCGGTCGTCCATACCGAGGTGCCTCCCGGAGCCGGGTTCATTTAATTGTACAGACTATACGATTAAATTGTCCCGTCAAGACTCCCATGAGCCCACGACCCTACCGGATGGATCGCCGCCGGGAGATCACCGACGAGACCCGGCTCCGCATCGTCAACGCGGCGCGGGAGCTCCTCGCATCCCCGGAGGGCTCGGCGAAGTTCTCGGTCGAGGCGGTCGCTCGACAGGCCGGCGTGGCCCGGATGACGATCTACTACCAGTTCGATTCCATGCGGGGGCTGATCGAGGGGATCTGCGACTCGCTTGCCATCGCGGGCGGGAGGGACCGCATGGCCGACGCGTTTCGCCGGCCGGATCCGCTGGAGGCGCTGGATAAATTCATCGCGGTGCTCATGCGCTTCTGGGAAACCGACCGGGCGGTGCGACGCGGATTGGGCGCGCTGGCCGTGCTCGATCCGGAGACAGCCGCGGTGCTCGACGCGCGCTCGGGACGGAGACGCCAAGGCCTGCGGGTGCTGCTCGGCCGGCTGGCGGAGCAGACGGGTCGGCCCGAGCCGAGCGAGCTCGAGGATGCGGTGGATCTGCTTTACATGCTGACCGCCTTTCACACCTACGACAGCTTGGCGAGCCGGAAGCGGGACGTCGAGCAGGTGACGGCGATGGTCCAGCGGTTGGCGCGACAGGTGCTCGCTTAGCCCCCGCGGGCGTGCGTCCAAGGAGAATCACTGCATGCCGGACAATGACCTGACCCCCGCACAGAGTGCGATGGTCGAGACCTGGGAACGACACACGGTCGCCGAGTTCGAGACCAAGAGCATCGACGCGACGATGGCCACCATGACGGCCGAGCCCGTGGTTACGATCGAGATGCCGTGGATGCTTCCGGGGGTAGTCCCCACTGGGAAGCACGTGGAAGTCGCGCTGGTGGTCGTGGTGGACTTCGAAGGGGAGAAAATCAGCGGCGAGCGGATCTACTGGGATCAGGCCTCCGTGCTCGCTCAGGTGGGTCTGCTCGATGCGCAACGGCTCCCCGTCACCGGGATCGAAGCCTCGCGAAAGGTGGTCGATCCTGCCCGGGAGCCCTCCAACGGCTTGATCGGGCGCGCGCGCGGGCGCTGAGCCCGCTCGGCCGCTGGTTGCGGAGCATGTGATCCGGTAAATTCGATGGGGCATGCCTGGCCGACCGCGCGTCTCTCCGATCCGGAGCAGTCAATCATGTCCGCTGAACCTCGAGGCTTCCGCCGTCTCCTCCCCCTCGCCGGCGCCCTGCTCATACTCGCGGGCTGCGCCTCCGTCACCCCGATCGGTCAACTGCTCGACAACTCCTCCCGCTACAATGGGAAGACCGTGCGCATCAAGGGCGAGGTCAAGGAGTCGGCCGGACTGCTGGGACGGGGCGCCTATCAGGTCAAGGACTCCACCGGCTCGCTCACAGTCGTGAGCGAAACGGCCAGCCCGCCCCGCACCGGAACGAACATCGGAGTCAAAGGGACGTTTCAGGCTCTCATCACGCTCGGTTCCAAGAGCCTGGCCGTGCTGAGGGAGCAGAGCCGGTTCCGGCCGTGAAGGACGGCGACTGCCGTCGCCGGCCCCTTTCTGTTTCCGCTCACCTGGCCTGACCGGCTGGTCGCCTCGGGCGCTTTGCCTGGACCGCGCGCCGAGCGGTACCTTCCACGACCACGCTACTCCACGGCCAGGACGATGCTGCGGACCGCCAATGCGAGCGATGCGGAGGCGATCGGTGCCACACTGCGAGAGGCGTTCGCCGAGGTCGAGGGGCTCTACACGCCGGCCGCCTTCCTGGCGACCATCCCGACGACGGCTCAGATCCAGGCCCGCATGGTGGAGGGGCCTGTTTGGGTGGTCGAGCGCGACGGCCTGGTAGTCGGCACCGTCTCCGCGGTGCCGCGGGGGATCGAGCTCTACCTCCGGAGCATGGCGGTTCGACCGGTCGCCAGGGGAGGAGGGATCGCCGTGCGTTTGCTGCGCGCAGTCGAGAGCTTCGCAACGGCGTTGGAGTATCGCCGGCTGGTCCTCACCACCACGCCTTTTCTGGCCGCGGCCGTGCGCCTGTACGCGCGGGAGGGATTCCGTTTCACCGGCGAAAGGTCCGATCTATACGGGACGCCGCTCCTGACGATGGCCAAGGAGTTGGGCATCTGACCACCTTGAACGCGCCATCCCGACGGTTCGCCCTGCTCCTGGCCGCCGCGTTCGGTTGTGGGCCGAAACCGCCAGCTCATACCCCGCCTTCGCCGGAGCGGCGTCGGTCACGGACCGTGAGTGGATCCTCGCGACGCTCGGCGGCTGCAATCGGTTCAGCGCGAGCTATCGACTTGCCGGTGACAGCCTGAGCTTCGGACCCGTAGTCTCGACCAAGATGTCCTGCGCCGATGGGGACCAGCTGGAGCGGAGCTTCCTGGCCATGCTGCCGGCAATAGCGACCTACCAAGCGACCGACTCCGCCCTGACGCTCCTTGGGCCGGGCGGCGTATCGGCGCGCTTTCGATAGGAAGTCGTTGTGCTCCGCCGACCAGGAGGATCCTGACCCGTCACCGGGAGAATGCCCATGTCCATCGGCGCCAGCTTTCTCGAGCAGGTGAACCGGTCCTTCGACCGCGCGGCCGGGTTTACCCAGCATGACGCCACCCTGCTCGCCAACATCAAGGCGAGCAAGAACCTCTTCTACACCAGCTTC
>JBBSHB010000198.1:0-4940 GCA_038253515.1 Gemmatimonadales bacterium
CGAGGCGGTAGACCGTCATCGGCGCGAGGTCATACGGGCAGACTGTACTCGAGCTTCCAGAGCAGCGCTTCCACCCGGCGGGTGCCGAGGTCGGTGGCGGCGAGGTCGAGCGGCGGCTGGCCCTCGAGCATCGGATGCTCCATGGTCAGGAACCGCTGCGCCTCCGCCGGCGACTCCCACACCTGCTCGGCCAGCGCCGTGAGCCGCACGATGCGCTCGAGCCGCTCGCTCTCGGCCGGCTTGAGCCGCCCCTCCTCCTCCCGGCGCTGGAGGGTCGAGCGCGGAAGCACGATCTCCTGTACGTGCCGCTGCTGCCGCTCGGGATAGCCGCGGATCACGTGGGCGAGCGAGGCGTAGGGAAGCCCCTTGCCCACCGCCCGCTCCATGTCCGCCACCGTGACGAGGTGCTCCCTCAGCACCTTCCGGCCACCCAGGTGCTCCGCGACTCTGCTGACATCCGGATAGCTCGACATGCCGCCTCCCGGTCTTCTTCGGGGTCTGCCCACATGAGCAGAATAATGGCCCAGTTGGGCTAGCGCCAGTGACCGGACTGGCTCAGGGCAGCAATGGCGATCTCACCGCCACGCCACGCTCACTCCAGCCCGATCCGGTGCACCAGCTCCTGGAACCGCGGATCCGGGCGCAGGCGCTCCTCCACCGGGTCCGCCCTGAGCAGCAGGATCACGAAGATCTTCTCCTCATAGGCCCGCTCCAGCCAGCGAAACGCCTGGTCGCCAGCGACGCTGATCTCCGCGGCGCAGCGGGTCGAGCACTACGAGATCGAGGCGTATGGCTGCGTTAGTGCACCGCCGGCTCAGGCGGCCGGTGGTGCGCCCGAACCGCGGCGTAGTCCGGCATGGTCACGATCAGCCCGTGATCGGGCGTGTTCCGGGAATAGCCGGCCACCAGCTGCTCGTTGTAGTGGTCCAGGAAGAAGTCGAAGCGATCCTTGGGCTCGGCGTCGACGATGAGCAGGTCGGTGTCGGTCATGGTGAGCTTGCCGAAGCGCAGCACCCCACCCTGGAAGAACATGTAGTTCGGCGCCTTGGGCTCGGGCGGAGGGTGCGGGTGCGCGTCGGACTCGGGCCGAGGGCCGAAGACCTGGACCAGCTCCGTATCGCTCACTTCGATGGCCACCAGCCGCCCCTGCACCTTGGGTGGTGGCAGCAATTCTGTGGGGGAGAGCAGGAAGTCGTTTCCGTCCATGCGGACGCCGCGGGCCCCGCTGATGTTGACCATCTTCTCCAGATTGAGACCGAAGAACTTCATCAGCCCGCCGACTCCGATGCCGATCGCCTTGATGGAGCTCGGATGGACCCGGAGCTCGCCATCGGGCGTCACGGTGAGGTCGCCCATCACGGTAAACGACATTCCTTTCATGAGGCCGTGCTGCTTGAGGCGCCCGCCCTCGATCGTGATGGTCAGCTTCCGGAGCGGTGACCCGCGGTAGGCGAAGGTGTAGTGGTTGAGCAGGTCGCTGAGTGACGCCGGGGTGATCCCGATCCTCGCCGTGTCGATGGCGAGGGCGAAGGAGTGCTTGTCGTCCAGGTACGGAGGATGCTCGGGCGAGGTTCGGAGGAGCGCGCCCCTGAGCGAATGGATCCGCAGCACCACGCTGGAGTCGACGTGGAAGTCGAGGTGACCCATCCGGGTCTGTACGCTCCCTGCCGCGGCGCGCTGGGCCGAGGCGGAACCGCGCGCGACGGCGGCCAGCGCCGCGAAGGCGACCCAGGCTCTCCCAAGGTGTACCGCCGGCGATCCGCGCCACATGGCTCTAGCCCCCCCTCCGGGTATGAGTATGCTAAAGCATTCCGGGACTTTCTCATAGACCCATGTAGGCCCCTTTGGCCGATCTCCTCGATCAGCTCCGAGCCGGATTGAGCGGCAGCTACGCACTCGAGCGGGAGCTCGGGCGCGGGGGCATGGCCACGGTCTTTCTGGCCCGGGACCTCAAACATGACCGCCCGGTGGCGCTCAACGTGCTCCATCCCGAGCTCGCGGCCACCCTGGGCCCGGAGCGGTTCCAGCGGGAGATCCGACTTGCCGCCCGGCTGCAGCATCCCCACATCCTCACCGTGCTCGACTCGGGCGAGGCCGCCGGGCAGCTCTGGTTCACCATGCCTTACGTCGAGGGCGAAAGCCTCCGGAGCCGGATTTCACCGAGAGCGCCAGCTTCCGCTCGACGCGGCGCTGCAGATCGCCCGGGAGGCGGGACGCGCCCTCGACTACGCCCACCAGCATGGCGTGGTTCATCGCGACATCAAGCCCGAGAACATCCTCCTCACCAGGGACGGCACGACGCTGGTGGCCGACTTCGGGATCGCGCGCGCCCTGGGCGGCGACGAGCGGCTCACCCAGACGGGCATGGCCATCGGCACGCCGGCGTACATGAGTCCCGAGCAGGCGAGCGCCGACAAGAGCATCGACGCGCGCACCGACATCTACTCGCTCGGCGCCGTGCTCTACGAGATGCTCGGCGGCGAGCCGCCCTACACCGGGCCGACGGCGCAGGCCATCATCGTGAGGCGGTTCACCGACCCGGTGCCCAGCGTGCGGAAGCTGCGGCCCAGCGTGCCCGAGGCGGTCGATCAGGCCGTCCAGCGAGCCCTGGCCCCGGTGGCGGCGGATCGGTTCGACAGTGCCGGTGACTTCGTCCGGGCGATTCACACGCCGGTCGCCACCTCCACTGCTGCGGGAACGGCCGCGACGCCCGCGGCCCAGACGGTTCCGACAACGCCGATCGCGGCCGCGCCCATCCCCGCCTCCAGCGGCCGAAGCCGTCGCCGAGCACCCGTGCTGGCGATTACGCTCGCCCTGGGCTTTCTGCTCGGGCTCGGCGTGCTGTTCGCGTGGCGGCACTCGCACCCCTCCGGCAGCGGTGAAGAGGGCGGCTCGAAGGTGCTAGCGGTGCTCCCCTTCGAAAACGTGGGCGACTCGGCCAATGCCTACCTGGCGGACGGCATCACCAACGAGCTCCGCGGCAAGCTCTCCCAGCTCAGCCACATTCAGGTCATCGCGAGTGGCAGCTCGAATCAGTACCGTCACACGACCAAAGGCCCCCAGGACATCGCCCGCGAGCTCGGGGCGGACTACTTGCTGACGGCCACCGTACAGTGGGAGAAGCTGCCTGCCGGCGGCAGCCGGGTGCGGGTGAGCCCCGAGCTGGTCGACGTGACCCCGGGCCATGCACCCCGCACGAAATGGCAGCAGCCGTTTGATGCCGCCATCACCGACGTCTTTCAAGTCCAAGCGGACATCGCGGGCCAGGTCGCTTCCGCACTCGACGTGGCGCTCGGCGCCGGCCAGAAGCAGACGCTGACCGAGAGGCCCACCGAGAACCTCGCGGCGTACGATGCGTTCCTCAAAGGCGAGGCGACCCAGGGACTCGTCCTCAACGATCCGCCCACCCTGCGAAGCGCAATCACATACTACGAGCAGGCCGTCGCGCTCGACTCCACGTTCGCTCAGGCCTGGGCTCAGCTCGCCCGAGCGCACGCCGCCTACTACTACAACGTCACGCCCAACCCGACCAGCGCCGATGCGGCCAGGCGCGCCGCCGATCGCGCGGTCGCCTTGGCACCGGACCGACCCGAGTCTCAATTGGCGGTCGGCGATTACTACTACTTCGCCCGCGCCGAGTACCCCCAGGCTCTCGCGGCGTTTGAGCGAGGGCTCAAGATCGCGCCGGACAATGCCGACCTGCTCACCGCCGCCGCACTCACTGAACAGAGCCTGAGCCGGTGGGATGCCGCGGAAAAGCACTTAGAGCGGGCGTGGACGCTCGACCCCCGCTCGGCGACGACCGCGCGGCGCCTCTCGCAAAGCCTGCTCCGGCTGCGGCGCTACCCCGAGGCGCTCGCCGCCGCCGATCGCGGCCTGGCGGTGGCACCGGCCAATCTCGACCTGCTGGAAAACAAGGCCATGGCGTACCTGGCCCAGGGCGACCTGGCCCACGCGCGAGGCGTCATCCACTCCGCCCCAGCCGAGGTCGAGCCCACCGCCCTGGTCGCCAACTTCGGTAACTACTGGGACCTCTGTTGGGCACTCGACGACGCCCAGCAACAGCTCTTGCTGCGGCTGCCGCCGAGTGTGTACGACGAGGACCGCGGCACCTGGGGGATCGTGCGAGCCCAGACGTACTACCTGCGGGGGGATCCGGTCAAGACACGCATCTATGCGGACTCGGCGCGCCAGGGGATAGAACAGACGCTCAAGGCCACCCCCGAAGACGCGCAGCGCCGAGTCTTTCTCGGTCTTTCGCTCGCCTACCTCGGCCGGAAGACGGAGGCCATGAAGGAGGGCGGGCGCGCGGCGGCTCTCGTACCGGTGTCTCGCGATGGCTACATCGGGCCCTACCTCCAGCACCAGCTCGCCCGGATCTACGTCCTCGTCGGCGAGCCGGAGAAGGCGATCGACCAGCTCGAGGCGTTGCTCAAGATGCCCTATTTCCTCTCACCCGGTTGGCTCCGGATCGACCCCAACTTCGCGCCACTCAAAGGCAACCCGCGATTCGAGAAGCTGGTGGCGCCTCAGGCGGCGTCATGACCGCCATACCGATCACCCCCGAGTTCGTCCACACCCAGGAGTTCCACACCCCGGCCACCGTCCGTCGAGGCGTCATCGCCGGGGTGGTCGGGAACATGCTCGAGTGGTACGACTTCGCGCTCTTCGGGTTCTTCGCCCGGCAGATCGGTACCCACTTCTTCCCCGCTGGAGACCCCACCGTCTCGCTGCTGGCCGCGTTCGGGACCTTCGCGGCCGGCTTCCTCATGCGGCCGGTCGGCGGGGCCTTGTTCGGGTGGATCGGAGACCGCTTCGGCCGGAAGGAGGCGCTGGTTGGGTCAGTCCTGGCCATGGCGTGCCCGTCGTTTTACATCGGGCTCTTGCCGGGCGCGGCAACCATCGGTTTAGCGGCGCCCATACTGCTCATCCTGTTTCGC
>JBBSHB010000199.1:0-4912 GCA_038253515.1 Gemmatimonadales bacterium
CCGGTCGAAGTGGCCCAGCTGGGTCGCCTGGAGGGCGCGCGCCTGCGCGAAGAACGGCCAGCCCCAGGTGATCTGCCCCGTGACGCTGGGGAGAGCGAGGAGGGCCGCCAGTGCGGCCCCGAGCCAGGGCCAGCGCGTACGGAGATCCTGCCGGAGCGGGGACAGAGCGATCGCGACGAGGAGTCCCGCTCCCAGAAACACGACGCTGAACTTGGTCAGCGCGCTCACCCCGACGGCCGCACCCACGACCAGCCACCACCGCCGGTCCCTTCCCGCGAGGAGCTTGACCAGCGCCAACAGGGCGAGACACCACCAGAGCTGCTCGAACACCACCGGCTGAAGGAGCGCCCCGGCCCGGAGAAAGAGCGGGGCCACCAGCACGGCGAGCGCGGCGAGAAACTGAGCCCGGCGGCCGCCGCCCAGCTCCCGGCCGGTCATCGCCGTGAGCATCGGCAGCGAGGCAGCGGCCAGCGCGGCCAGCAGGTGAATCGCGGCGAGGAGCTCGAGGGGCAGGGCGCGCGCCGTCTGCGCCAGGATGGCGATCACCGGCGGAAACTGCATGCGGAACAGGTCGAGATGGTCTCCCATCGCCAGGTAGAGCAGCTCGTCGCGATGGAAGCCGTATCCGGGGCGGGGCAAGAGATGGATGCCGAGCGAGACCAGGGCCGTGAGCCATACCTCGGCGCCGAGGGCCGAGCGGGAAGCCTCTACCTGGGGCCGCCTACCAGGCGATGCCGTAGTCCTCTCCGTGGTTGCTCGACGCACCCCACATGGTCCCGTGCCGGCGGTCGAAGAGGATGGCGTTGATCGGTCCCGACGTACGCTCCTCGAACTCCAGCGTATACCCCATCTGCTGGAGGGTGGCGCGGACGCTGTCCGGCGTCGCTGACGCGAGCAGCATGCGGCCGGGCCGGGCCTCATGCTCCCCGAACGACGAGCGCATCTGGTAGCTGTTGATGTTGGGCGCCTCCGAGGCCTGCTGCGGCGTCATTCCGAACTCCACGATGTTCAGGAAGAACTGGAGCAGGTTCTGATCCTGCGAGTCGCCCCCCTGCATGGCGAACGCCAGGAAGGGAAGCCCGTCCTTGAGCGCCAGCGTGGGGGTCAGGGTGACGCGCGGACGCTTGCCGGGTTGAATCACATTGTAGGGCTCGTCTTCGGCTCGGGTGACGAAGCTCTGGGCTCGCTGACTCAGCCCCACGCCCGTATGACCGGCGATCACCGCCGGCACCCATCCGCCGCTCGGCGTGATCGAGACGACCCACCCCGCCTCATCCGCGGCCTCGATCGAGGTCGTGCCGAGGTAGAAGTGCTCCCGAAACACGGAGTCCCTCGTGGCTGCCCCCTGGGAGCTCCTGGTGCGCTCCTGTCCGGGGCTCTTCTCGATCGTGTCCGGTGGCGGGACGACGGTCCAGCGGGAGAGCAGGTCCGCGAACGGATTCGTCTGGCCCTGGTAGGGATAGGGGTCGCCCGGCCGGACGTCGGGGTCGTTCCGGGTCCAGTCGATTCGGTCGACTCGGTTTTTGGCGTACCCCTTCGAGAGCAGGCCGCGCACCGGCTCCTCCGGGGGGAAGGCCGGATCGCCGTAGTAGAAGTCGCGGTCGGCGTAGGCCAGGTTCATGACCTGATAGAGGGTATGGATGTACTTGGGCGAGTTGTAGCCCATCGGCTTCAACTGGACATTCTCCATCATGTTGAGCGCCTGCAGCATGACCGGCCCCTGCTGCCAGATCGGGAGCTTGTAGACCTCGATCCCCTTGTAACTCGTGCTCAGCGGCACCTCGATCTTCACCCGCCAGCTCGCCAGATCCGCGGCGGTGATGAGTCCCCCCTCCTCCTGAATGCCGCGCACCAGCTCCCGGCCGATGTCCCCCGTATAGAAGCGATCGTAGGCGGCGTAGATCGCCTCCTTCCGGCTCTTGCCCCGTCGATGCGCCTCGCGCTCGGCCGCGACCAGCTTGCGCAGCGTCACGGCGAGATCCTTCTGGACGAAGACCTCACCCGGCTCCGGAGCCTCGCGCGACTGTCCCGGATGCGGCAGGAAGACGGTGCGCGAATACTTCCACTGCTTGATCTGCTCCTTATGGTGCTCGATGGAGTTGGCGGTCTCCGCCTCGATGGGGTAGCCGTCGGCCATCTGGATGGCAGGCGCCAGCACGTCCGCCAGCCTGAGGGTGCCGTACTCGGCGAGCATCGTCATGAGGCCGCCTGGCGTTCCCGGCGTGACGGCCGCCAGCGGCCCATACTCGGGCGGGTACCGGTAGCCCTTGGCGCGATAGAAATCGGCGGTGGCGCCCGTCGGGGCCACTCCCAGGGCATTGATCCCGATCACTTGCTTGAGGCCTGGATGGTAGATGAGCGCCTGGGTCTCTCCTCCCCACGACAGCACGTCCCACATCGTGGTGACCGCGGCGAGCATCGCGCAGGCGGCGTCGACGGCGTTGCCGCCCTTCTGGAACATCGCCGCGCCGGCGGTGGCGGCCAGCGGTTTGCCGGTGATGGCGAGCCAGTGCTTGGCGTGGAGGGGAGGCTTTTCGGTCTGCTGAGCGGCGGTCTGCTGAGCGGCGAGAGGCAGCGCTGGCAGGAGGCAGGTCAAAGCAGCGAGGAGATATGCTCGGCGGCAGGTCGCCATGGTCGATCTCCACAATTCCGAAAAGAAGGCGCGGTTCCCCCCGCGCAACTCGAGTCCTGCGGACGCGTCCGCCTACCAAGATGGGCATCAGCGGCGGGACCACAAGCTGGTGCCGGGCGACTTCGTTGCTCGACCGAGGGCCGGGGATGCCGCCGGGCCCGCGCCTCTGTAGAATTGGTGCATGCGCCAGGATCTTGCCCGGGCCGCGCTCGCGCTCACCCTGCCCCTCTGTGGGACCGCCGCGCACGCCCAGGACTCCGCCACCGTCGCGCCCAACGAGAACCTGGTCACCGATGGCGTGCCCCCCATCCCTGCGTCGATCGCCGAGGTGACCCGGCGCTACACCGAGTATCGCTCGGCGTCGCTGCTGGACTGGCACCCCGCGAAGCGGGAGATGCTGATCAGTACCCGCTTCGCCAACACTCCTCAGATCCACCGGGTCGTCTCCGCCGGCGGGGCCCGCACTCAGCTCACCTTCGCACAGGAGCCGGTCTCCCAGGCGGTCTATGAGCCACGGACCGGGCGCTACTTTCTCTTTCTCAAGGACGTGGGTGGCAACGAGTTCTCCCAGATCTACCGGTTCGACGTCTCCAGCGGCGAGATCACCCTGCTCACCGACGGACGCTCTCAGAACGGCGGCATCGAGTGGTCCACCGCCGGCGACCGCATCGCCTATGGCTCGACCCGCCGCAACGGCACGGATCGCGACATCTACCTGATGAACCCCTCCGATCCCAGGAGCGACCGTCTCCTGCTGGAGGTTCAAGGCGGAGGATGGAGCGTGACCGACTGGTCGCCCGATGACCGGACGCTCATCGCCCAGGAGACCCGATCGGTGAACCAGAGCTCGCTCTGGCTGGTGGACGTGGCGCGGGGGGAGAAGTCCGCCCTGACGCCGGTCGAAGGTGGCGACACCGTGGTCTACTCCGGGGCGCGGTTCAGCCGGGATGGGCGGGGCGTCTACCTGATCACCGACCAGGGATCGGAGTTCCAGCGGCTGGCCTTCATGGACCTGGCGACCCGGCGGGTCACCCCGCTGACCGCCGGAGTCGCGTGGGATGTCGACGAGTTCGAGCTCTCCTGGGACGGGACCACGATCGCCTTCGTGACCAACGAGGACGGAGTCTCCAGGCTCTACCTGCTCGACACCAGGACCCGGCGAACCCGTCCCGTTCCCGGACTCCCTTCCGGCATCCTGGGCGGGCTCGTGTGGCAACGCCGCGGCGGGCGGCTGGGGTTTACCCTCGAAACCACCCGATCGGCGGGCGATGCCTATGCCCTCGATCCGGCGACGGGGAAGCTCACCCGCTGGACCGAAAGCGAGACCGGCGGGCTCGATACATCCGTCCTACCCGCCCCTTCTCTCATCCGATGGGCGAGTTTCGACGGGCGGCAGATCTCGGGCTTCTACTATCGGCCGCCGCCACGGTTTTCCGGGAAGCGACCCGTGGTGATCAGCATTCACGGCGGCCCGGAGGGCCAGGCGAGACCCGCGTTCCAGGGCCGGGGCAACTATGTCCTGAATGAGCTGGGTGTGGCGATCATCGAGCCCAATGTCCGCGGGTCGACCGGCTACGGAAAGTCCTTCGTCAAGCTCGACAACGGGCTCAAGCGGGAAGACACCATCAAGGACATCGGCGCACTGCTCGACTGGATCGGCCGGCAGCCCGAGCTGGACGGCTCCAAGGTGATGGTGACCGGCGGGAGCTACGGCGGCTACATGACCCTCATGGTCGCGACCACCTACGACGACCGGATCTGCTGCTCGCTCGACGTGGTGGGGATCTCCAACCTGGCCACGTTCCTCACCCATACCGAGAGCTACCGGCGCGATCTCAGACGAGTGGAATACGGCGACGAGCGCGACCCCGAGATGCGCGCCTTCATGGATCGCACCGCGCCGATCAACAACGCCGCGAAGATCACCAAGCCGTTGTTCGTGGTCCAGGGCGCCAACGATCCCCGGGTGCCGCGCAGCGAGGCGGAGCAGATGGTGGCGACCGTCAAGCGAAACGCCGGTCCGGTCTGGTACCTGCTGGCGAAGGACGAGGGGCACGGCTTCCGGAAGAAGGCGAACGCGGACTTCCAGTTCTATGCCACCGTGGAGTTCATCCGGAAGTATCTGCTGGGCGAGGGAGGGGCACGCCCCTAACGGCGCGTCGATGCAAAGGCGCCGTTGATCTCCGAGAACGGAACGGCGCGCGCCAGGCCCGTGAACGTTCCGAGCTCCGCGATTTCCTTCGCCGCCTGGAGGAAGCCGGTCCAGGCGGCGCGGGCCAG
>JBBSHB010000200.1:0-4905 GCA_038253515.1 Gemmatimonadales bacterium
AGGGCCCGACCCACCACGACACCGGCGAGCCCCGCCCGTCTCACGGCCCGGATGTCGTCGAGGCTGGCCACCCCGCCGCTCGCGATTACCTCGCCACCGACCTGCTGCAGTCTCACCGCCCCCTCGATGTCGGGCCCGCCGAGCAGGCCGTCGCGCGCCACGTCGGTGTAGATGAGCGTGGTGACCCCCTGAGTCACCACGCGACGGGCGAGCTCTTCCGCGCGGAGGCTGGAGGTCTCGGTCCATCCCCGCACCGCCACCCAGCCTTGCCGCGCGTCGATACCGACAGCGAGCCGCGACGGGCCGAGGATCTCGGACGCCGCCGGCACGAAATCGGGATCGATGGCCGCGCCGGTGCCGACCACGATGCGCGCCACCGCCAGATCGCCCGCCTCGCGGATCCGGTCGAGCGAGCGAAACCCTCCGCCGAGCTGGACCTTCACCCCGGGGCTGACCTGGGCGACGACCCGCCGGACCACCGCGTCGTTCTCCCCCTCGCCGAGCGCCCGATCGAGATCCACCAGATGGATCCACGGCGTGCCTTGCTCCGCGAACCGCGCGGCGACCGTGACCGGATCGTTCCCGTAGACGGTCTCTCGCGCCGTTTCGCCCTGGCTGAGGCGAACGACCCGACCGCTGCGGATGTCGATGGCTGGGAAAAGGTCCAATAGGAGGCGGGGGGGCCCGGGTGCGACGAGCTCGGTGTTACGAGCCGAGAGCGACGGTGGATCGGGGATGCAGCAGCAGCATCAGGTGGTCTCGCTCGAGCTCGAAGGCGGCCCGCTGGCCGGGACTGATCGGCGCGCCGTTGCCGAGCTCGACCCGGCGCGAGTCCTTGGCGACTCCGTTCACCCGAAACTCATAGTGGAGGTGTGGGCCGCTGGCCAGCCCGGTGGATCCGACGTAGCCGATGATCTGGCCCTGCTGCACCCGCGCGCCGGCCCGAACACCGCGCGCGAAACCGCGAAGGTGCCCGTAGCGCGTGGTGATGCCGCTGCGGTGGCGGATCTCGATGAGGTTGCCATAGCCACCGGCCCACCCGGCGCGGAGCACGACCCCTTCGCCGGCGGCCATGACCGGCGTACCGGGCGGCGCGGCGTAGTCGGTCCCTTCGTGCCGCCGGGTGAGGCCGAGAATGGGATGAAACCGCGCCCGGGCGAAGCCGGAGGAGATGCGGCGGAACTGGACCGGCGCGCGGAGGAAGGCGCGGCGGAGCGAGTTGCCCTCCGCGTCGTAGTACGCCGGATGGCCCTCGCCCTCGTAGCGGAACGCGGTCAGGCTCTTCCCCGACATCGTGAGGTCGCTCGCGAGCACCCGGCCGAAGCGCACTTCGCCGTCCTCGGAGACCAGTCGCTCGAAGAGCACCTGGAACCGGTCACCACCCTGAATGTCGCGGGTGAAGTCGACCTGCCAGGCGTAGACGTCGGCCAGGTCCCAGGCCAGCCGCTGCCGGTCGGCCGCGTCGAGCTGCTCATCTCCCACCTGGGCGTCCAGCGCCTCGTAGAGCGAGTTGTCGATGGGGCCCTCGATGCGCACCTGCTCCGGTCGCCACTGGATCGGCTCGACGCTGGTGTCCCAGTGATCGGCGACGCGCTGGAAGCTGACCCGGTGCTCGGGCGCGCTCCGGACCGTAATGTGGTTGGGGAACGAGTCGGCCGGCCCCTGGCGAAAGCTGAGCACCAGGCCGGGACGCAGCCGGCGCGGATTCAGCGCGAGCGCGGGATCGAGACGGGAGAAATCGAGATCCACCACGCCGTGGCGCGCGAACACGTCGGAGATCGTCTCGCCCCGGTGGAGAGTGTCGACGATCTCGGCGGAGAGATCCACCGCCGCCGGAGCAACGGCCGGTCGGGTGACCGGTGTTGCGTGGCGGGATCGGGGGAATCGCGTCGCCGTCGCGAGCCCGGCAGCGATGATGCCGACCGCCAGGACGGCCCCCAGGACACGTCGGGGGCCGCCGGGAAGACGCACGAACGGCATCAGTCCATCTGCCGTCGAATGAAGGTGGGGATCTCCATCTCGGGTACGTCGGTGGTGCCGGGCGGCGGCGTGTGCGTCGGCCGCGGGGCGGCGCGGGGCACCTGGTGTGGGGTCGACTGCGGTGCCGCCATGCCCGGGCTCGAGGGACGCGGCGGGCGCTGGGCCGGGAAGGCGAGCACGCCCACGCCGCCCGAGGTTCGGGTGAGCGGCTGGTCGCCGGTCACCGCGCGATCGAAGCCGGTGGCGATGACCGTCACCCGCACCTCGCCGTGCATCGCGCCCTCGTTCGCGGCGCCGAAGATGATCTCCGCCTCGTCGCCCACCGCGTCGTGGATGATGTCGTTGATCTGGGTGGTCTCGCCCAGGGTGAGGTCGTCGCCGCCGATGATGTTGATCAGGACGCCGGTGGCCCCAGCGATGGAGACGTTGTCGAGCAGCGGGCTGGAGATCGCCTGCTGGGCCGCTTCGAGCGCCCGGCTCTCGCCCCGTCCGATGCCGGTGCCCATGAGGGCGGCGCCGCCGTTCTGCATGACCGTCCGGACGTCGGCGAAGTCCACGTTGATGATGCCGGTGCTGGTGATGAGGCTGGCGATGCCCTGGGTGGCATGGAGCAGGACCTCGTCGGCCTTCTTGAGCGCGTCCTGAAAGGGGATCCCCTTGCCCACCACCGCGAGAAGCCGCTCGTTGGGCACCACGATCATGGTGTCCACGTGCTTCCGCAGCTCGGCGATCCCCAGCTCCGCCTGCTTCATTCGGCGCCGCCCCTCGAAGAGGAACGGCTTGGTGACGATGCCGACGGTCAGCGCCCCCGATTCTCGGGCCATCTGGGCGACCACCGGTGCCGCCCCGGTGCCGGTCCCGCCGCCCATGCCGCAGGTGACGAACACCATGTCGGCCCCCTGAACGGCCTGACTCACCTCGTCGCGAGTCTCCTCGATCGCCTGGCGGCCGATCTCGGGTCGCGCGCCCGCGCCCAGCCCGCGGGTGAGCTTCCGGCCGATCTGGATCTTGATGTCCGATTTCGACATCGCCAAGGCCTGCGCGTCGGTGTTCACCGAGATGAATTCGACGCCGCCCAACTGGTCCTCGATCATGCGATTGACGGCATTGCCGCCACCGCCACCGACCCCGATCACCTTCATCCGGGCGGTCTGGACCCCGCTCTCTTCCAGCTCAAAGATCATAGTTGTTTCCTCGGCCCGACTCAGAAGAAGTCCTGGAGCCACCGTTTCACCGGAGCGAGCACCTTCTCGACCGCTGGCGATTTCCGACCGCCGGTCCCCAGCCCGCCGCTCATCGCGACTTGCCGGGCGCCATAGAGTACCAGGCCAGCCGGCACGGCCATCCGCGGTGATTCAACGCTGTCCGCCAGCCCACGCAGCCGCTGCCCGGGGACTCCACAGCGGGCCGGCAGGGCGAAGACCTCGCGGGCCAGCTCCACGATGCCCGGGGTCAGTGCGCCACCTCCCGTGAGGATCACTCCAGCGGGTAAGCGCTGATGATAGCCTGCGCGCGTCATCTCGTCGAGCGCGTACTCCAGCACTTCCTGCAGCCGCATGTGCATGATGTGCGCCAGCACCCGTCGCTGCGCGTTGCGCGGCCCCTGTCCCGGCGTACTCGGCAGATCGAACACATCGCTCTCGGGCACCAGTGGCTCGAAGCCGGCACCGAATCGCTCCTTCAGGCGCTCCGCGTCGAGCTGAGTCACCTGCAGTCCATGCACGATGTCCGCGGTGACGTGCCCGCCGGCGCAGAGCAGCGATCCGGTATGGCGGATCTTCCCGTTGTGAAAGATCGAGACGTTGGTGCTGCCGCCGCCTAGCTCGACGATGGCGCAGCCGAGCTCGATCTCGTCCGGCGTCAGCACGGCGAGCGAGGCCGCCAGCGGCTCCAGCACGAACTCGCCGACGTGATAGCCCGCCCGCTCCACGCACTTCTTCAGGTTCTGCAGCACGCTCGACAGCACGGTGACGAGGTACACCTCGGCCTCGAGCCGGGAGCCGGTCATGCCGATCGGCTCGTTGATGCCGCCCTGCTGGTCGATCAGGTAGTCCTGAGGGATGGCGTGCAGCAGCTCGTGATCGCGGCCGAAGCTGATGTTGCTGGCCATGTCGTTCACCCGGGCGACGTCGCTGGTGCGGATCTCGTCGCCGGTGACCGACACCATCCCATGGGAGCTCCGGCCCGCCACGTGCTCGCCCGCGATGCCGCAATAGGTCGAGCCCACCTCGACGCCGGCCATTCGCTGAGCGCCCTTCATCGCCTTGTCGATGGCGCGGGTGGTTTCCTCGATGTCGCGTACCACACCCCGGCGGCTGCCGTTGCTCCGCTCCACCCCGACGCCCAGGATCCGGGCGCCCACGTCGCGCGGGTTGCCGGTCACTTCGGCGATGAGGGCCACCACTTTGGTCGATCCGAGGTCGAGCGCCGCCACCAACCGCTGGGGCTGGGCGCTCACGCCCGCGCTCCTCGCACGATCACCTGGCCGGCGACGCGCCCGTCGAGTTCCTGGTATGCGCGCCCCTGCCGGGCCAGCGCCTGCGCAACCGCCATCACCGCTCGAATGTCCTCCGCGGAAACCCGCGCCCCGAACCACAGGCGCCGCCCGTCGACCTCCAGCACCACGTCCGGACCGACCCGCCAGGTGGCATCGATGCGCCCGAAGAGGTCGAGATCGGAGTCGCGCACCGTCTCCAGCACTCCCGCCACCACCTCATCCGGCACCGCCGCCAGCGGTAGATCCGGGGCCGAGGCGACCGGATCGAAGGGGAGCACCCGGCCGCGCGCGTCCACCATGGCGAGAGCATCGCCGCGAGCGGTGAGCGCGACCGGCGCCACCTCGTGCACCTCGATGAGCAGCGTACCCGGCACGTGATGCCCGACCTCGGCGGAGGCGACCCCCGGCAGCGCCAGCACCCGGCGCGC
>JBBSHB010000201.1:0-4694 GCA_038253515.1 Gemmatimonadales bacterium
GGAGACCTGGCCGCACCGACACGACACCGTGACCCCTCTTCGTGGAGAGGCCAGCCGGCAGCGCTGAGGCTGCCTGGGAGCCCCCACGATGAAGCTGCACACCGCCGGCAGGACTCTCCCGACCGTCGAGCCCGTCGTTCCCATCGCCGGCTCGCCACCGCTCCGGGACCCCGCGTGGCTCTACGAGCCCAAGTTCGACGGCCTCCGCGGGGTGCTCTACCTGAGCCCGCAGAATTGCTTTATCCGCTCCAAGGGAGGCGGCGTGCTCCGCCGGTTCTCGGAGCTCTGCCAGCGCGTGTGTGCCGAGCTCAAGGTCAGGGACGTCATTCTGGACGGCGAGGTCGTCGCGATCAACGAGGAAGGGCACCAGGACCACCAGGCCCTCGTCGCCGGCCGAGGCTGGCTGCACTACACGGTCTTCGACCTGCTCTGGATCAACGGGCGGGACTTGAGCCGGCAGTCGCTCACCATCCGGAAGCGACGGCTGGCGGAGATCATCCCGGAGAGCACCCAGACCATGTCCCGCGTCCTGACCGTCGACGGCGACGGGCGAGAGCTGTTCGAGGCGGTGCAGCGGCTGGACTTGGAGGGGATCGTCGCCAAGCGGAAAGTCGACTCTTACGGACCGCAGACCGTCTGGTACAAGGTCACGAATCCCAGCTACACCCACGCAGAGGGGCGGTGGGAGCTGTTCGAGCGGAAGCCCCGCCTCTGACCACCATGCGCGCGGCCTGGCTTGCTCTGACGTCCGGCGGGATAGTGCTGGCCGCGGTGTCCTGCAGCGGGAGTGACGGCGCCGGACCGGCCTCACCCACCGGCTCCCTGCGGGTGATCCAGGCGGCGGAGAGCACGGCAACGCTGGACGTCCTGGTCGACGGCGGCGTGGCGATCACCGGGCTCGGCGCCGGCACCATCTCCGCTCCGGTCGCGCTCTCGCCCGGCCAGCGCACCATCGCGTTCCGCCCTGCGGGGGGAACGGCGAGCCCGAACCAGCTTCAGCTCACCGTCGTGGGCGACGGCCAATACACGGCGGTCGTGATCGACTCCTCGACGGTGTTGAACCCGATCGCGTTGACCGACAGCGGGGGAATCCCGGCGGCCGGCAAGACCAAGCTGCAGGTGGCGAACTTCGCGTCGCTGGCCGGGCCGATCGACGTGTACCGGCGTCAGCCCGACTTCGACGGATTGGTCGATCTCATGTTCCCGTTCGCCTACCGCGCCGCGAGTGGCTACGTCCAGAGCGATCCCGGCGATTGGGAAGTACTGGTCGCGACCGAGGCCCGCGTCGGTGGTGTCCCACCCGACGTACCCCAGGATACCCTGCTCTTCGTGAAGCCCATCCCACTGACCGCCGGCCAGGCGGTCACGATCGTGCTGGTGGACAAGCCGAGCGGAGGCATCGAGGCGGTCCTGGTGCAGGCTCCTAGACTAGATCGGATCACCCGCCTCCAGCCAGCAGCCGCCGGAATCGGGCATTGCCCCGAAGGGGATCCCACACAGGATCCATCCTCAACAATGGGCGCGTGACCGGGGAAGGGATCGACAGCAGATACTCGAGCCGCTCGACTGCGGCGTCCTGCCGGCCGGTGATGGCCTCGATGAGCGTCAGCACGGCGGCGATGTTGGCCCCGCCGTATGCTTCCCCCGACACGGGCAGTCGATCCACGGCCGCTTCGCCTTCACCCATCGCGTCACTCTTCCGACCCAGGTAGGCGTAGATGAGGCCCAGGCGTGCGCGGAAGGACGCCTCCTCAGGCCGCGCCCGGACCTCGGCCGCGAGTACCGCGCGGGCCGAATCCAGGTAGCTGCGCCCCAGCTCCGGCTTCCGGGCGTAGCGGTAGAGTCCTGCCTTGAGCTGGTAGTAGCCAAGCGAATCCCCGAACGCCGGGAGCGAGAGGCCCTCCAGCGCCGTGCGATATATCGGGTTGGCGATGATCGCCTGCGCCGTGGGCCCGGTGAACGGCGGCCCCCCACCAGCATCTCGTACAGGACGGTGCCGAGCGCGTAGATGTCGGTCCGCGCGTCGACGCGGTCGCCGGTGGCCTGCTCCGGGCTCATGTAGGCCGGTGTGCCCACGGCCATGCCGGTCTCGGTCAGCCGCTCGTCCGCCCCCGCCATCGGGCGCGCGATGCCGAAGTCGGCCACCAGCGTGTCGCCGTCTCTGGTGAGCAGGATGTTTTCAGGCTTGATGTCACGGTGCACCACGCCCTGGCGGTGAGCGTAGTCCAGCGCGCGAGCGGTCTTGGTCGCGATCCGAATCGCCTCGTCCACGGCGAGCTGCTTCTCTCGCCGGATCCGGTCGCGCAGGGATTCGCCCTCGACGAAGGGCATGGTGAACCAGAGCTGCCCTGCGGCCTCCCCGGAGTCGTGGACCGTCAGGATGTGGGGATGCTGGAGCCGGGCGGCGAGCTCGATCTCACGCTGAAAGCGCTCGGGGCCGAGGGCGTGGGCGAGCTCCGGATGGAGCACCTTGAGCGCGACCGGCCGCTTGTGCTTGAGGTCCTGGGCCAGGAACACCGTGGCCATGCCCCCATGCCCGAGCGCGCGCTCGAGCAGGTAGCGGTCGCGGAGGGCAGCAGCCAGCGCGGACGGGAGCTCGGGAAACGGTGGTGGAGTAGAGATGGATCAAATGTGTCTCAGGGAGGGCCGCGCCGCCAGCGCACCGGCGTGTCCCGCCGGTCGGTGCGGGCAGCATCATCGCTCCGTCGCGTTCACCGCGGTCGAGTCCCCGAACATCAGCCACTCGATGACCGACACCGGAAGGCTTCCGTAGCTGATGAGCCGGTCGTGAAACGCGCCCAGTCGGAAGGCCGCCCCCTCCTGGTCGCGGTAGCGCCCCAGCAGCCGCATGATCTGCCACTTCCCGACCATGTATCCGATCTTCTGCGACGGCGACGCCGCCGCGCCGGCCGCCTCGCCCTCGGCCGCCTCGCGGTCGAGTCCGCCGGCCTCCATGAAGTACTTCACCGCCTGCTCGAAGGTCCAGCGCCCGGTCTGCAGGTTCACGTCCACCCCGATGCGTGCGGCGCGATACCGGCTCAGCCGCAGCACCTGTCCCTGGGACGGGGACTGATCGGGATAGAGCCCTTCGCGCATCATCATCTCCTCGCCGTAGAGCGCCCATCCCTCGACGAAGGTGTTGTCGCCGTGCTGGCGGCGGATCTCGTCGGGGAGATGATTGGCGATCGAGATCTGCAGGAAATGGCCGGGGATGCCTTCGTGGCCCAGGATCGGCCGAGGATCCTCGATGGCGGCGCGAATGTAGAAGTTGCCGCTCTTCGGGTTGTAGACCGGGATGAAGTAGAGGCCGTTGGGATCCCGGTCGTAGATGCCAGGCGCGTTCATGAAGCCGCCGGGGCTGGTCGGCTTGAAGGCCTGGGGAAGCTGCCGAATGAAGAACTTGCCCATGTAGGGCGGAATCGTGACCAGGTGGTTGGCCCGAAGGAATCGAACGATCTCGTCCAGCCGCGCCTCGTAGGCCGCGAGGAACTCGGCCTGGTCGGCGGGGACGTGCGCGCTCCGTGCCGGGTCGGGCGAGGCGAAGCTCGGGTCCTTCAGCATCGCTTCGAGGCCGCGGTAGCGGGCCAGCTCGACCTCGCCGAGCATCGCGATCTGGGAGGCATCGTAGGGCAGCAGGAGGACATGCTTCAGCAGGTAGTTGTAGCGCGCCTCGCCCATCGGCTTCCAGTCGGGCATGCTGCCCTGCCGCCGGTCGAGCCAGTCGGCGAACTCGTGAATGGCGCGCAGCGCGCCGTCCCTGGCCTTGACCAGCCGGGCGCGCTCGGGATCGGACAGGCTGTCGGCCAGGGTCATCAGGCTGGTGGTGTACAGGTCGTCGCCGCCCCGGGCCGCGTCGATGGCGAGCCGGGCGAAGAGGCGCACCGGGTGGGTGAGGTTGGTGCGGGCCAGGGTGAGCAGGGCCGGGACCTTCTCCAGCCGCGCGGCGGCGGCGAGGGCGCGGGTTCGATGCGGTGCGTAGTCCTTCTTGAGGAGGCTGAACACCCCGTTGGCGGCTTCGTTGAGGTAGAGCTGGGGATCGGACTCCTCCGGCTCAAGCGTGTGCCCGAAGAAGTCCGCGCCTTCCAACTGGGCCCGGAAGAGCCGCCAATCCACCCGGTCGTCCTTGGGCCAGGTGGATGCGGGCATGGCCTTCACGCGCTCGAGCAACGCGGCCACGTGGTGGCGAGCCGCCAGCACGTGCTCCATGCGGAAGTCACCGAGGCGGTCGTCCCACCGGTGCTCGCCGGCGTCACTGGTGGCGACCGGGTGGGTCGAGTCGCGCCAGGCGTAGTAGGCGTGCGCCTGGGCCCGCAGGTCGGCCGGGGTCTGAGCGCGAGCGGGAGACGCCAGAAGCGCGGCGGCGAGACCGCTCAGGCCGATAGCGAAGAGGCGGGGCATACGATGTCCTCGGGAGGATGGGAGGATGGCGAGCGGGGCGCGTGTTCCGCGCGCGCGCACTGGTTTGTCGGCAGCATAACCTGGTCAAGCGGTGGAGCGGACGGAAGCGCACCTCGGCGGAGACTATGGGCACGTTGCCGCCGAAGTCATGCGCTTCCGGCCAGGGCCGTCAAGAGACCGGCCTCGGCCCGACCGAATGCGACAGGATTTGGGGCTTTCGGGTCGCATAAGACCCGAATTGGGGCTCGAATTCCTCCTATCCGACGAGGTGCCAGGGCCGTAGGTTCAACTATCCA
>JBBSHB010000202.1:0-4656 GCA_038253515.1 Gemmatimonadales bacterium
CAGCAGCGCAGGCCGAACCCGCCCGACGACGACATCACTGAGCGAGTGAACGACCGCCGCCAGGCGGCTGTCGGCAGCCCAGGCGTCGGGATTGGTCTCCAGCAGCAATCGATCGAGCTCCCTCTTGGCATCGGCAGCCGTGTATCCCGGACGAAGCCGCCCCACGACGTCGAAAGAGCCATAGTCCTCCTGGGTCACCGTTTCCGGACGGATCGCGCTCACCGTCACCCAGGCCTCCGCTCCAGCGGGAAGGTCGAGGTCACCAGGGACAACGCCGACGATGGTGAAGACCTTGGCCCAGATCGGGAGGGGCTTCCCGATGATTGCAGAGTCACCGCCGAAACGCCGCAGCCAGAGGCCGTGGCTGATGACGGCCACAGGCGCGGCCCCGATCCTGTCGTCCTCGGCGCTGAGCACTCTCCCGAACGTGGCCGGCACGCCGAGCGTCGCGAACAAGCCGCCTGCCACGACGCCGAGCCGGAGGGGCATCGTTTCCGTGCCTGCGCGCCCGACGACCGCCCACGCGCCGTTGTAGTCCAGCCCGGCGACTTGCTCCAGGACCCGCGAGCGTTCCCGAATGGCGCTCACGTTCGAGTAGGAGAGCGGAACGTGACCGAAGCTCGAGGCCTGGAAGGCTCCCCACGCCACGATCAGCCGGCTCTGATCGCGAACCGGCAGCGGACGCAACAGGACTTCGTCGACCACCGCGTACATCGCCGCCGCCGAGCCGATCCCCAGTCCTAGAATGACCACGGTCGCGAGCGTCAACGCCCGGCCGCGGCGCAGACCCCGGAGTGCCTGACGCACATCAAGGGAGAAGTGCACCCTCAGATCTCCGGTTCGCGCACGTCCGACTCCGCCGTCATGAGCTCCCGAAGCATCCGCTCCGGGTTCTCCAGAAAGGCACGTGTGATCTGATAGTGCTCGGTGTCGCGATAGGCCATGCGCTCCGGTTCTCCCGTGCCGAACAGGTAGATCGTCGCATCCGGATAGGCCAGCAACAGTGGCGAATGCGTGGCGATGATGAACTGAGAGCGCTTCTCCACCAGCTGTCGCATGGCAGCCAGCAACGCAAGCTGGCGCATCGGCGACAGCGCCGCCTCCGGCTCATCGAAGAGATAGACGCCATTTCCACGCAACCGGTGGAGCACCAGTGCCAGGAACGCCTCCCCGTGTGAGCGATCGTGCAGCGATTGATCACCGAGGGCCTCGAGGTCATAGGCCCGCCGATCCTCCGGATTTTCGATCACGCTGGCGAGGTTATAGAACGTCTCGGCCCGCAGAAAGTAGGAATCGGTTGGTGCCGGCCGCGTCTTGGTGAGCCTGAGATCGCGGAATAGAGTGGAGTGACTGGCACGCGTCGCGAAGCGGGCGTGCTTGGTTCCTCCCTCGGGGTTCAACCCGAACGCACCCGCGATCCCTTCGAGCAGGGTCGATTTTCCGGATCCGTTTTCGCCCACGAAGAACGTGACCGGACTCGTGAACCTGAGCCGCTCCAGGTGCCGGACGGCGGGGATCGAATAGGGGTAGCCGGTCAGGTCGGCTCGGGGATCGCGCCGGAGAGTGACCTCGGATGAACACTGGTCGCTTTGAGTCCAAGCTTGGGCGTAGTGCACGTTGCTCGCTGACGAACGGTCTCGGTGTGAGACGGCGTGCTGCAGCCGGGTCGTAGGGTCTCACTGGGCTGTCGGCCCGGCTGTCGGCTGGTCAGGCGGCACCGTCCGCGATCCCAGGCGCGGCCACCAGCGTCCCACGCGCCGACAGTACTCCTCGTACTCGCGCCCGAACATCCGGCGCAGCACGGGCTCTTCATACAGCACGACGAACACGTGCATCGCGACCAAGAACCCGGCCCCGTAGGCGAAGAGCGCCAGTGAATTGTAGTACAGCGCCGCACCAAGCAACGCGGTGCTCGCTCCCACGTACATCGGATTCCGCACCCACCGGTACGGCCCCCGAACGACCAGTCGGCGAGGAGTATCGAAGGGCGCCGGCGTGCCTCGGCCAATGAACGCGAACGCCAGGATGCAGCTCACGGCCAGACTCCCGCCCGCGGTGGCGAACAGAAGGCCCAGCAACTGCTCGGCTCCCACACGGGCGGGGCCGCGATGCCGGACCGAGCCACAATCTGTGCAGGCACAAACACCAGCAGAACGCCGATGAAGAGGCTGGCGTAGACGAGGGCACGAACCAGTGTGAACACGGACCACCTCGCTGCCGGTCTCACTTTGACTTTCTGGGCCAGCCCCCTCGCCAGTCCTCCAGCAGCCAGATGCGGCGCCTGGGAACCTCGGGTCTTTCGGCAGAGGGTCCGGTTGAATCCACCAGCCGCTCTCGCCCAAAGTAGGGATGCAGATCGGAGATCGGGCCGGCCCAATCACGGCGGATGCTCAAGACGAAGACGAGGTCGTCGCCGGGCCGGGCCAGGTCAGGGAACCCAGGCCAGATGGAGTATTGGTTCTCCCGGCTCCGCAGGTTGAGTGCGAAGACGCTGGGATGGTCGGGAAGGTGAAAAGCCAGCTTTGACGCGTCCTGGTAGGTGTTTCCCGCCAGCCAGATCCGTCGACCTCGCGCCGACGACGTCGATCCGCGGAGGTCACTCACCCGCTGAGCCACGTTATCCCAGCCGTGTCCCCGGCGGATCAGCTCCTCTTGGAAGGGCAGCACGGGCGTCGTCATCTGCAGGTAGGCCAGGGCGACCATCCCACCGCCGAGCGCGGTCCCGGCCCGAACCCATCGGCGCCAACGACGGCCACCGGGAGCCGAGGCGAGCAGGACCACTGCCGGCATGTAGGCCGGGAGGGGCCAGTTGGCTTCGACCCGGTGCCTGAGCGAGCTCACCGCGAAGACCGCGAACGTAGAGAGCGCAACCACCGCGAGGACGAACCGCAACAGGTCGGCTGACCGCCTGAGCGACCGAGTCACCGCGATGGCCAGGAGCACGAAGAGAATGCCCCCCGCCATTCCTATCTGCCCCCCGATGAAGCCCAGCTCCTGGAGCAGGGGAGCGCCACGCGAGCCGCCGAACCCGTGACGCAACTGGAAGGCGAGTGGCGCCGACGGATTCCCCACCGCGGTGGGCACGACGATGAGGGCGGCGAGCAGACAAGCCAGATACGGACCCGGCTCGGCGAGACGGCGGCGCAGACCCGACCTCGAAAGCAGGGCGAGAAAGATGCCGAACGGCAGGACGACCGCGAGGACCTTGCTCACGAGACCGAGCCCCAGCGCGGCCCCGCTCCCGAGCCACCAACCCAAGGCAGTCCTGCTCCCGGGTGACGCCTCGAGGGCACGCACGGCCGCGTACAGCGCAAGCCCATTCGCCAGGAACAGTGGACAGTCCGGAGTGGCGAGAAGGAGCCAGACGGCGACGATCGGCAGGGAGAGCACCAGCAGCGCGGCGTCCCGGGCTGCCCGCGCCCCGCCCAGCCGTCGGGCGATGAGGAGCAGCATCAGGCCGCCGCCGAGGTTCGCCAGGACCGGAACGAAGCGGACCCCGAGAGCCGTGGGGCCGAAGATCACGGTCCCGCCGCGAATCAGGTAGGCAATCGCGGGCGGATGGTCGTAGTAGCCGAGCGCGAGCCGGCGGGACCACTCCCAGTAGTAGGACTCATCGGGATCGAGGGGAACCCGGGAGCCGACGACCCACTGCAACACCGCCAGTCCCACGAGGAGCCAGATCGCGGTCCGCCACCAGAACGACGCGGGCTCCTCCGCGTACCTCACGGCTCGGTGGAGAAGGCGAATCCCTTCCCCACCACCAGCGCCCATCCTCCGGGGTCGTTGTCGAGGCGGGAGCGGTGGGCCAGGTCGATCCGCACGACGCTGGGGTCGGCACTGCGGCTAAAGTCCAGCCGGAGTCCGACCCCGAAGCTACCGCCAGTCCGCCGAGCATCGCCCGCGAACCACGCCCCCCCGTAGTCGGCAAACGTCGCCAGCCCGATTCCGATGGTCCTGGCCAGCTCAGGCACAACCACCCAGCGCCATTCCACTGTGCCGAAGACAATCCGGCTGCCGGTGAACGCGTGCGCACCGTAGCCCCGCGGGCCCCGGTCCAGCCCCATGTCGAAGTCATCCCCCAGCGGCGGGTGCCGGAGCCACCCCTGCTCGCCATGCAGGACCAGGAGCTGACGGGACGCAGGTCGGATGGCCGCCGTGAGGCCGACGAAGACCACTCCGGAATCGAGGCCGGGCCCGCTGTAGAACCCGTGGGCCTCCGCGCGCGCCTGGACGAACCCGCCCGGCAGCCGAGCACCGGTGCGGGCCTTGAGCGTGGGGATCACGCCATCGGTTGGATACCCCAGCCCCCGGGGCGCGTAGGATAGACCGGCCAGCACGGTGGAGCTCAAGTCGACATCGTCTTCCCGGCCGAAGCGCCGGTAGCCGGGCAGGACCAGGAAGTGCGTTCGACTCGCACCGACCAGCACGCCTCCCTGCCCCATCACTCGGCCCGTGGTGCCCGTCGACCCGGACCCGTCGCCCACCTCGAGCCGGAGAGCCTGGGCCCGGAGGCCGATGCGGAAGAAACCGCGCGGCCCGCGGTGCACCGCCCACAGAAACCGCGCGTCGGCCTCATCGAGCGTCCGCCCGGCGCGCTGGACCGGAATGGGAACGCCGTTGCGGTATCGGCGCACCGTATCGCGCGCCTGCCTGAGC
>JBBSHB010000203.1:0-4607 GCA_038253515.1 Gemmatimonadales bacterium
AAAGCCGCTGCCGGTGAACTCCGCCGACGGCGCCAGCGTGAAGAGGTCCGCTGCCCGGTACCGCTCGGCCACCCTGGCATGATTGATCGGGCTGCCGAAGACGACCTCCTGGGCAATGCCGAGGCTCGCCGCCAGCGCTCGCAGGCTCGATTCCTCGGCGCCCGTGCCCACGATCTCGAGCTCGAACCTGCCCCGGTCGAGCAGGGCCAGCGCGTGGAGCAGATCGGCCAGGCGCTCGCACTCCGTCAACCCGGCGACGGCCAGGCAGCGTACCCGGCTGGACCGATTCCGCCCGATCATCCTCGCCGGATGGAAGCGGGCCAGGTCCACTCCGCTGTGCACCACGGTGTAGCGCAGGTTGGCCGAGCCGCGAAGCGCCAGGTCACCCAGGCTTTCCGAGGCGGCCACCAGCCGGTCGGCCCGGCGCCAGATCCAGCGGTGGAACGGGACCAGCAGCCAACGGGCGAGCCGTCCGCCTGGACCAGGCGGAGGGGGGCCCGAATCGTCCGACCGATGCAGGGAGACGATGACAGGAACATCCCCGAGGCCGAGCAGGGGGAGCAACGCCCCCGTCGGACGGGAGAAGAACAGGTGGACCAGGTCGTACCGCGGGCCTCGGAGCAGCCGCCTGAGCAGCGGCAGGGCCGCGAGCAGGTAGCCTGCCCCGCTCTTCACCCGGTGCACCGTCAGCAGCCCTTCGTCCGAGGCTCCGCCATTCCACAACACCCGGGATTCAGTGCTGGCGCGCGCACCCGTGGTGACGAGGTCCACCATGATCCCGCGTGAGGCGAGGCCGCGCGCCAGCGCGTCGCTGGCGGCGCTCGCCCCACTGGGGAGCGGAGGGTACTCGTAATCGAGCAACAGCACACGCATGGCGAGCCACCGTGGGCGTTCGGGTCCGATGCCAACTTGTTCCTGACGGTGTCCCGTCGAAGGGCAAGACACACGCCACCCGCGGCGTGGTGGGTCGACGGTCCGGGACTCTGCCGGAGTCGGCAGGCAAACGGCTGGACAGGGATGGTTTAGGCGGGCGGGGGCGGTCCTGCGGACAATCGAGCTAGGCGTCGGGGTGTGGGGTTTTCCTTGTTGCGCTCCGGCGACAGCGCCAGCAGCGCCTCGACTTCCTCTGCCGCCTCGCTCTGGGCCCGTGCATCGTCCTGCAGCTCACGGGTAAGATCGGGCAGCGTCGGATCGTTGGCTTCCGCCAGCTCGGCGCTCTGGCTCTGCAGCTTTCCGAGGACCGTCATCGCCTCGAGCAGCCGCTGGACCAGGGCGTCGCGGGTCCGCTCGCAGCGGGCCAGCGCGTCCAGCCAGCCGGGCGGGAGAATGGCGCACCGCTCCCGCTGCCGCTCGAAACGGCTCAGGTTCTCGTCCAGTTGGGCCAGGTCCGAGGCGGCGGAACAGGCCGAGGTGAGCAGCTCGGTGAGGGCGGGCGCCAGTCCGCGGTCGTCGCCGGTGCGCTCCAGCCGGGTAAAGAGCGCGCGACCCGCGCGCACCAGGTCGGCCAGCAGGCCGCGCGCGGTGCCAGCCGGCACCTGCGCAAGGGTGCGTAGCACCTCCTCCTCGACCGCACGCGGGAGGTCGGCCCGGCGCGGGGGAGGCGTGACCGCCGGGCTCCGCGCGCCCCGGTGCGCGCCCACCAGCATGAGTGCGCCGAAGAACGGGCTGGTCCAGAGCAACATCGGCTCGGCGATCGAGCCGGCAATGGTCCCTCCCAGCAGCACCGCGCCCGTCAGCGCGTAGAGACCGGCCGGGACCGCGCTCCACGCGTGTGCGACCGGCAGCGGGTGGGCCGCCAGCTCCCGGCGTCCCAGCTCGTCGACCAGGCGGGGAGCGCTCACCGCCGCTACCCGGAAGAGCGGCCGTTCGCCGGACGCCACCGCCTCTGCCGCGGCGGCGCTCAGCTCGGGGAGCACGACGGCCAGCCGGAGCGCCATCGCCCGGCGCTCGCTCGCGCTGGCCGATCGGCGGAGAAAGACCAGGGTATCCGCCATCCCCGCCGACCCGCCGCCGCACGCCGGACAGAGGCCGATGGCCAGCGGGTCGGGGCCGTTGCACAGGATACAGGTCTCACCGCCGCCGGTGATCAGCAGTCCCGCGGCGCCAGGCCGCGCCAGCGCCAGGTCCAGTGCGGCCGCCGTCGGGAAGCGATCCTCGACCGCCGACGAGGTGGCGTGCGCGATCACCTCGTCGAGCCATTCCGGCACGGTGGGCGCAACCCTCCGCGGATGGTAGCCGTCGGCGGAAGAGGTCGGCGGAAGCGAGCCGGAGAGCCGCTCGGGAAGCTCGCCGGTCAGCGCGTAATAGAGAGTGAGGCCGAGGGCATAGACGTCGGCCCGGGCATCTCCCCGGCGGCCGGCGAGCACCTCGGGGGCGGTGTAGGCCAGGGTGCCGGCCAGCGCGCCGGTCCCGGTCACGCCAAGCTGGCCATCGAGCCTGGCGGAGCCGAAGTCGGTCAGCCGGGCGCGACCGTCGGGGTCGAGCAGGATGTTCTGCGGCTTGACGTCCCGGTGGAGAATCCCGCGGCGGTGGGCCGCCGTGAGTGCGGCGGCGACGTCCCGGCCGACCCGGACCGCGGCGTCGCCATCCAGTACGCCGCGATCGCGAACCCGCACCTGCAGGTCCGGCCCCGCCACGTACTCCATCACGATGAAGCTCCACGGCCCCTCTTCCAGGAAGTCGAACACCGCGACGATGTTCGCGTGGGAGAGGGCGCGCACCGCCTGGACCTCCCGGCGCATGCGCTCGCGCGCCACCTGCGCCGCCGCGGGCGGCGGCACCAGCAGCTTGAGAGCGACGTCGGCCTGGAGCTCGCGGTCGCGGGCCAGGTACACGACCGAATATCCGCCCCGGCCGATCTCCCGGACGATCTCGTAGCGCCGGCAGAGCACGGCGCCCGGGGCGAGGTAGGCCGACTCCGTCACTGCTTTCCGCTCATCCGGCCCAACACCTCACGGGCGTTGTTGCGCCAGCCGTCCTCGCTTCTGTACAGCTCGAGGAAGCGTTCCAGGTGGGTTCGGGCGAAATCCCGCTGGCCCAGGATGTACTCCGACATGCCGGCGTGATAGAGCGCCATGTAGTTGCCCGGCTGATAGCTCACCACCAGCCGCATGATCGGTCCGGCAGACTGGTCGTCCCCCGCGTCCGCCACCGGATGGCCGATCTCGAACACGATCCCCGCGGCCTGGCCGCGGTCACCCGGCGCGAGGCGGTCGATGGCCTCCCGGGCCCGCTCGATCTTTCCCGCCAGGGCGTAACAGGCGGCGCTGTAGCCCGCACCCTCCACCCCGCTCGGGGGTGGCAGCTGCCGCTGCCGGACTTCCACCTCCACCGCGTTGCAGGACGGCTTGACCTGGGAGAACCATTCGCCGGCCGCGCCGGCGTACGGCACGGGAGCGGTGTGGGGCTCGCCGCCTCTCGGCGCCGGTACCCTGGACTTTGCCAGGACCAGGCCGCAGAGCGCCACGTAGCTCCACCCGGCGGCGTAGAGTACCCGATGCATGATCCCTCACGGTGTGGACGGTTGGCTCAGGATGAGGCAATGTCCATGCCCCCGCAAGATGGGGGATGCAGCAGCGGGGTCTCCCGTGACACCGCGTACAGGTATTGGTCGAGGAATCGTCCGTTCTTGTACACCGCGCGCCGGAGCCGGCCCTCCAGCGTGTAGCCGGCTCGCTCGAGCACGCGCCGGGAGGCCGGATTGGTCTCGAACACCAGGGCGTAGACCCGACAGAGATCGAAGGTATGGAAGGCGTACTCGGTGAACCGCGAGACCGCCGCCGTCATGATCCCCCGCCCCCAGTATGTCTCACCCAGCCAGTAGCCCAGCTCCGCCGAATAGCGGGCCACGTCCTCCTGCAGCTCGAGTCCGATCCCGCCGACCGCCTCACCGCCCAGGTCGATCGCGAAGTGGGTCTCCGGCCGGTCGGAGGTGGCCCGCGCGATCCAGGCATCCGCGTGCGCGCGGGTGTAGGGATGGGGGAAGCGGTCGCGCACCGTGAGCCAGATGTTCCGGTTGTCCGCCTCGCGCACCAGGCTCTCCTCATCTCCCGGGCGCCAGCTCCGGATCCGGCCAGCGGAGAAGTCGAGCTCCATCAGCCGTCGGCGGCAGAGGAATCGATGCGGCCGCCGTCCATCGTTCCGAGCGAGCGCCGCCCGGTCGTCCATGGCATCCCGAGCGCCCGCCCTGTCATACCGAGGAGCGAAGCGACGAGGGATCTTGCCCGGCCGAGCTCGAACCCCGGGGGAGAAGATCCCTCGCTCCGCTCGGGATGACAGTTCCGCTCGAGACGGCAGTTCCGCTCGGGACGGCAGTTCCGCTCGGGATGACAGCTCCGCTCGGGATGACAGTTCCGCTCGGGATGACAGTTCCGCTCGGCATGACGCTTCCGGCGAAGAAACGCTTCCATACCGTCGAATGTAATGCCCGGCGGAGCGCGACCGCGCGGACCGCTTACATCCGGAACAGATAGCTCATCTTGAGGAAGAACCCGTCATCCGCCCGGTGGAACCCGGACCGCAGTGGATCGGCCGGATCGACCGGATCCCGCAAGGTGCTCCCGTAGCCGGCGAAGAGCACGGTGCCGGGTGTCGGCTGGTAGGAGAAG
>JBBSHB010000204.1:0-4522 GCA_038253515.1 Gemmatimonadales bacterium
GGCCCAGCGCTCGCGGATTCACGTCGAGAAGATCGAGCCGGGTCCATTCAACGCCTCCATCTCGACGACCGGCACCGTCGCCTTCAACGGCGACCGGTCCACCCAGGTGATCGCGCCGATTTCGGGCCCGGTCTCACGCATCCTCGTCTCCCCGGGCGCGCGGGTCACGCGAGGTCAGCCGCTCGCTATCGTCTCGTCGCCCGATTTCGCCGAGGCAGTCGCCTCCTACCGCAAGGCGGAGGGGGGTTGGCGCAACGCGCAGCGGATCGCCGCCCTGGACGAACAGCTGTTCGCCAATGACGCGCTCGCCCGGAGCGCCCTCGACCAGGCCCGCACCGACCTCGCCGCCGCCACCGCCGACCGGGAGGCGGCGCTCTCCCAGGTCCGATCGCTCGGGGTGGACTCTGCCTCGATCGCCACGATCGGCGCCGGCACGCCTCTGCCGCCGACGGAGGCGGCCGTCCGCGCGCCGATCGAGGGGACGCTGGTTGAGAAGCTGATCACCCCGGGACAACTGCTCCAGGCGGGTACCACCCCGTGCTTCACGATCGCAGACCTCTCCAGCGTCTGGGTGATGGCGACCGTATTCGAGAGCGATGTCGGCTCCGTGCAGCGCGGGGAAACCGCGTTTGTCACGACCGATGCGTCTACAGACACCCTGGCTGGCCGCGTGGATTATGTCGCGGCCCTCGTGGATCCCGCGACCAAGGCGACCGCCGTGCGCGTGGTGGTGCCCAATCGTGACCGCATCCTGCGACGCGACATGCTCGTGCGGGTGAGCATCCGGTCTGAGAAGCCGAGGACCGGCCTTCTGGTTCCGGTGGCGGCGGTGCTGCGAGACGACGAGAACCTTCCCTTCGTCTTCGTGGCCGGCGCCGGGGGCAGCTTCGCGAGGCGCCGTCTGGACCTGGGCGGGCGCGTGGGGGATCGGTACGAGGTGACCTCGGGACTCGAGCCGGGTGAACCGGTCGTGACCGAGGGCGCGCTCTTCCTCCAGGGCGCGGGCACGCAGTGAGCGACGGCACGGGCGAGATGGACACGGCGTTTCACCGGCCACCCCGGTCCCTCATCCACCGTATCGTCACGCTGGCGCTGGGGCAGCCGGCGCTGGTCTTCGCGACCAGCCTCGTGGTTGCCGGGGTCGGCGTCTGGTCGTTCACGCGCCTCCCGGTCGATGCCTACCCGGACCTTTCGCCGCCGATGGTCGAGATCGTGACGCAGTGGCCCGGACAGGCCGCCGAAGAGGTCGAGCGCCTCATCACGGTTCCCATCGAAACCGAGATGAACGGGCTGCCGAACCTCGACGTCGTCCGCTCCATCTCGCTGTACGGCCTCTCCGACGTACGCCTCGTTTTCAAGGACGGCACCGACAGCTACTTCGCCCGGGAGCGGGTCTTCGAGCGACTGCGCGGCGTCGATGTGCCGGATGGCGTCGCCCCGGACGTGGCCCCGCTCTTCTCGCCGTCGGGGCTGGTCTACCGCTACGTGCTGGAGAGTCGCGACCGCAGCCCGATGGAGCTCAAAACCATCCAGGACTGGGTGCTGTCGAAGGCGTACAAGTCGGTGCCCGGGGTCGCCGACCTCTCCGTGTTCGGCGGACAGACCATGCAGTACCAGGTGATCCTCGATCCGACAAAAGTCGCCGGGGCCGGGTTGTCGGTTCCCGCTATCGCCGAGGCGCTGGGTGCGAACAACGGGAATGCCGGCGGCGGCTTCTATTCCGAAGGCGGGCAATTCTATTACGTCCGCGGGCTCGGACGCCTGGGTCAGCCGGAGGACATCGAGAACGTGGTCCTCGCGGTGCGGAACGGCACCCCGATCCTGGTGCGCGATGTCGGCCGGGTGGTGATCGGGTACGCACCGCGGTTGGGCCAATTCGGGTTCAACGACCGGGACGACGCGGTCGAGGGCGTTGTGCTGATGCGCACCGGCGAGCAGGCCCAGACGGTGCTCCGGCGGGTGGAGGCGAAGACCGAGGAGCTCAACCGGTCGGTGCTGCCGAAGGACGTGCGGATCCACCCATTCTACGACCGGAGCGATCTGATCCGGCTCACCACCCGTACGGTCGAGGAAAACCTACTCCGGGGCATCGTCCTCGTCGTTGCCGTCCTCATCTTCTTCCTGGTGGACGTCCGGTCGGGACTCATCGTGGCGGCGACGATTCCGCTCTCGCTTCTCTTCGCCTTCATCTGCCTCGACCTCAAGAACATTCCGGCGAACCTGCTCTCCATCGGTGCGATCGACTTCGGGATCCTGATCCATGGTGCGGTGGTGATGGTCGAGAACATCCATCGCAGCCTCGCCCGCCGACAGGACACGACCCTCTCTGTCCGAGAGGTCATCGCCGAAGCGGCCTCCGAGGTGGACCGCCCTATCGTCTATGCGGTGGCGATCATCGTCGCCGGCTTCCTGCCGATCTACGTGCTCTCGGGACCATCAGGGCGGCTGTTCCGGCCAATGGCCGACACGACGATCTTCGCTCTCCTGGGCGCACTGGCGGTGACGTTGACGCTGCTGCCGGTGCTCTGTGCGCTGGTCCTCCGTGGCGGGGTGCGGGAGCGGCGCAACGCCGTCTTCGATGCCGTGCGCGATACCTACGCTCGCGCGCTGGACTGGTGTCTGGGGCGCCCGCGCACCACGGTGGTGGGGTCAGTGGCGCTCTTCCTGGCCGCGCTCGCGCTCGCCGCGGGGATCGGTGCCGAATTCATGCCTCACCTCGACGAAGGTGCGCTCTGGGTCCGCGCGACCATGCCCTCCACGATCTCGTTGGAGGAGTCCGCCAAGCTGGTTCCCCAGTTCCGCGCAATCCTGAAGTCTTTTCCGGAGGTGACCGATGTCGCCTCCGAGCATGGGCGGCCCGACGACGGCACCAATCCAATCGGTTTCTTCAACGCCGAGTTCTACGTTGGTCTCAAGCCCTACGACGAATGGCACGGCCTGTATCGAAACAAGACCGAGCTGACCGCGGCCATGAACCGCAGGTTGGAGGCATTCCCCGGAATCAGCTTCAACTACACTCAACCCGCTGAAGACGCGGTCGACGAGGCCGAGACCGGCCTCAAGAGTGCGCTCGCGGTCAAGGTGTTCGGTCCTGACCTCCATGTCCTCGAAGCCAAGGGCAAGGCAATCGAGCGGGAACTGCACCGCGTCCGTGGCATCGACCGGATCACGGTAGTTGAGGAGCTCGGCCAACCCAGCCTCACCGTCCAGATCGACCGCGGCAAGCTTGCCCGCTACGGCCTCAACGTCGCTGACGTGAACGGGCTCATTGAAGCCGCTGTCGGCGGAGTCGCGGCAACGTCGGTGGTGCAGGGGGAGAAGTCGTTCGACCTCGTGGTTCGGCTCGAGCCCCGCTTCCGCGAGACGTCCGAGCAGATCGGGCAGATTCTCGTCGCTGCGCCCGAGGGTCAGCAGATTCCGCTGCGCGAGCTCGCCACCATCGACGTGACCAGCGGCGCCTCGTTCATCTACCGCGAGGACAACTCCCGCTACATCGGCGTCCAGTACGCCGTCGAGGGGCGGGACCTCGCTGGCGCCGTGCAGGAGGCCCAACGCCAGGTGCGGGCAGCGGTGCCTCTACCACCGGGGTATCGGGTGGTCTGGGGTGGCGAGTACGAGGAATACACCGCGTCCCGAACTCAGCTCGCCGTGGTGCTGCCGCTCACCATCGCGCTCGTCTTCCTGCTGCTCTTCGCGCTCTACCGGAACGTCAGTTTCCCGCTCATCACGGTGATCGGGGTCGTGCTCTCCTCGCCCGTCGGCGGGATCGCCGCGCTGGCCGTGAGCGGAACCCCCTTCTCGGTGTCGTCGGGCCTCGGGTTCCTCGCTCTATTCGGCGTCTCGGTCCAAACGGCGGTGGTCTATATCTCCTACGCCAATGAGCTCCGGCTCGGTGGCATGGGCATCGCGGCGGCGACGCGCGAGGCGGCGCTCTACCGGCTCCGGCCCATCATAATGGCCGCCCTGGTCGCCGCTCTTGGGCTCCTGCCAGCGGCGCTCTCGACCGGCGTGGGATCGGACTCCCAGCGCCCGTTTGCCCTGGTCATCGTCGGTGGGCTCTTCTCCCGCCTTCTCATCAGCGTCTTCATCATGCCCGTCCTCTACGCCGGTGCCGCCAAAGAGGGACAACGACTGGAAGTGTAGCTTGCTGGGCTTTATCCTCCATAAAGGCAGTTGACGGGTTTCGCAGCACCTGCGTCGTCAGCTCACGAACAGGTGGCCTCCCAGTCGCTTCCCCGAGGTATTGTGGTCACGAGGCCGGTGCTGGCACGCACTCATCCCGGATTAGCAGCTCAGTGGCACTCCACGCTCAACCGCCCACTGACTCCCGCTGACGTGTCCTCGGGCAGCATCAGAGAGGCGTGGTGGCAGTGCGAGTCGGATCCCTCGCACGTGTGGAGGGCTCGGGTCCAGAACCGCACCAGGCTTGGCTCTCCCTGCCCGATCTGCTCCGGCCACAGGATCACTTCCACGAACAGCCTCCGCGCCATGTACCCGGTAGTGGCGGCGGAGTGGCATGCCA
>JBBSHB010000205.1:0-4508 GCA_038253515.1 Gemmatimonadales bacterium
GCTTGATAGGCGCCCAGCAGCAACTGCTGCCCCGTCTGGCCGCGGGCGTAGAACGTGCGCGAGACCTGGGCCCCGCCGAACGAGCGGTTGGCCAGCAGGCCGCCGTACTCCCGGGCGAAGGGCACGCCCTGCGCCACGCACTGGTCGATGATCTCGACGCTGATCTGGGCCAGCCGGTACACGTTCGCCTCCCGCGCCCGGAAGTCGCCCCCTTTGACCGTGTCGTAGAACAGGCGGTAGATGCTGTCGCCGTCGTTCCGGTAGTTCTTGGCCGCGTTGATGCCGCCCTGGGCGGCGATGCTGTGGGCCCGCCGGGGCGAGTCCTGGAAACAGAAGCACTTCACGTTGTAGCCCAGCTCGCTGAGCGACGCGGCCGCGGAGGCGCCGGCCAGGCCGCTGCCCACCACGATGATGGTGTATTTCCGCTTGTTCGCGGGGTTCACCAGCTTCATCTCGAAGCGGTGCTTGTCCCACTTGAGCTCGAGGGGACCCGCCGGGACGTTCGAGCGGAGCTCCATGCTATCTCCCCGGTCGGGTCATCGGATGATGCCGCCGTAGACCGCGATGGGAATCACCATGAAGCCCAGCCACACCAGCACCGACAACGCGAGCGCGAGCTGTCGGCGGAGTGGGTGCGACGAGGGCGGGCTCACGCCCAGGCTGCGGCCGCTGCTCCAGATGCCGTGGTACAGATGGAGCGCCACCGCCACCAGAGCGATCTCGTAGAACGCCACCACCGCGAGGCTGGAGAACCCCGCGGCCACGTTGTGGTAGGGATCTCCCTCGATGAACGAGGAGTGCACCGTCCCCAGCGTGAAGTGAAGGATGTGGTACACCAGGAAGCCGAGGATCAGCACGCCACCCCATCGGATCGTCCGGGCGGCCAGGGTCGACACCTGGGGCTCCCGGCCGCCGGCGTAGCCCACCGGCCGAGCCGCCTGGCGTCGGACCGTGAGCTGGACCGCGGCCACGACGTGCAGCACGAGCGCCGCGAAGAGCACCGTGCGCGCGGCCCACAAGGCGCCTCCGGTGCCGTGCAGGAACCTGCTGTAGGCGTTGATCTTTTCGGGACCCTGAAAGACCAGCAGGTTGGCCAGCACGTGGGTGATCAGATACGCCAGCATGATGAGCCCGGTGCCGGCCATGACCGCTTTCTTCCCTACCGAGGAGCCCCACAGCGCCCACAAGCGATTCATCGCTCGTCGCCGGTCAGGCGGCGTCCACGACGGCCTGGGTCGACCGCACCGCCTCCGCCGATTTGTGCAGCTCGGCCCGCTCGGCCTCGGTCAGGCTGATCTCGACGATCCGCTCCAGGCCGGCGCGGCCGAGCGTGCAGGGCACGCCGCAGAACACGTCCCGCAGGCCGAACTCTCCCTGCAGCCAGGCGGAGCACGGCAGGATCCGGCGCTTGTCCAGGACGATCGCCTCCACCATCTGCACCGCGGCCGCGCTGGGCGCGTAGTAGGCCGAGCCGGTCTTGAGAAACGCGACGATCTCCGCCCCGCCGTTCCGGGTCCGGGCCACGATCGACTCGAGGGTGGCGGCATCCATCAGCTGGCTCACCGGGATGCCCGAGACCGTGGTGTAGGAGACCAGGGGGACCATGGTGTCCCCGTGGCCGCCGAGCACCATCGCCTGAATGTCCTCCACCGAGACCTTCAGCGCCTCCGCCAGGAACATGCGGTAGCGGGCGGTATCGAGCACGCCGGCCATGCCGATCACCCGCTCGCGGGGAAAGCCGCTGGCCCGCATCGCCACGTAGCACATGACGTCGAGCGGATTCGAGACGACCACGATGATGGTCTTGGGCGCGACCCGGGCGATCTCCCGGCACACCGAGCGCACGATGCCGGCGTTGGTCTTCACCAGGTCGTCGCGGCTCATGCCGGGCTTCCGGGCGATGCCCGCCGTGACGACGAACATCTCGGCACCGGCCGCCGGCTCGTAGGTGTTGCTGCCGACCACGCGGGTATCGAACCCCTCGATCGGCCCCGACTGCCACTGGTCGAGCGCCTTGCCCTGCGGCACGCCCTCGATGACGTCGATCATGACGACGGTGCGCGCCAGCTCTTTTTCGGCCAGGCGCTGCGCCGCGGTGGCGCCGACGTTTCCTGCTCCGACAACCGCGATGGTGCCAAGCATCGAAGGTCGCTCTCCCGGTACGATGTTGTTGGCTCTAAGGCGCAGCAATATACCGATTTAGAAAATAGGTGGCAAAGCCCCGCATGGGCCGGCTCGGCGGCATGGTTGGCTAGCGCGGACATTGCGACTAGATTGGTGCACCCCCCAAACAACCAGCTGCATGCCTGGTCGCGCGTTTCAGACGCGGCCCGTGCTTCGCGCCACCTCGGCGGTCCGATGTCCCTTGATCCAAGCCATGCGCTCGAGCAGCGGCTTCGCGCCGTGGTGGAGTCCTGCCACAGCGGGCTCCTCATGATAGATGCCGACGGTAAGATCGTTCTGCTCAACCGCGAGGTCGAACGACTCTTCGGATACGCCCGCGAAGAGCTCCTCGGAATGTCGGTCGACGTGTTGGTGCCGGAGCGGTACCGCGGGCCGCACGGCGGCTTCCGCCAGGGATTCCTGGCCGACTCGAAGGTTCGCTCGATGGTGGCCGGGCGCGAGCTGTTCGGCCTGCGCAAGGACGGCCAGGAGGTACCGGTCGAGCTCGGCCTCACTCCAGTCGCCACCGAAGAAGGACAGTTCGTCCTGGGCTCGATCGTGGACATCAGTGCGCGGATGCTTGCCGAGCAGGAGCGGCACCAGTTGGAGGAACAGCTTCGACAGGCGCATAAGCTGGAAGCCGTCGGCACCTTGGCTGGCGGGATCGCCCACGACTTCAACAATCTGTTGGGCGCGATTGTGGGCTATGGGGAGCTCATCGCGGACTCGGTGCAGGACGAACAAACCCAGCACGATATCCGCGAGCTGCTGAAGGCGGCCGATCGCGGGCGACAGCTGGTCGATCATATTCTCGCCTTCAGCCGCCGGCAGGGGATCGTTCGCCGCCCGGTCGCGCTGGGGCAGGTGGTGGAGGAGGTGACCAAGCTGCTGCGCGCGACGCTGCCCGCGTCGGTCGAGATCCGGCTGCGGGTGCATCCCGAGCTCCCGCGAGTGCTGGCCGATGTGACCTCGGTCCATCAGATCCTGATGAATCTCGGCACCAACGCGGCGCATGCAATGCCGTCAGGCGGAACCATTTCCATCCAGCTCGAGCCGTTTTATGTGCGGGACAGCCTGGCAGGCGGCCGCTCCGACCTGCACGAGGGCCCTTATACACTCATGATGGTCTCGGATACGGGGCAAGGCATGGATCGGGTCACGAAGAGCCGCGTGTTCGAGCCCTTCTTCACGACCAAGGCGACCGGCATCGGCACCGGTCTCGGACTGGCCGTCGTCCACGGGATCATGCGCGACCACGACGGGGCCGTCGATCTCGAGAGCGAGCCGGGGCAAGGCACCACGGTCCGATGCCTGTTCCCGAGCCTCACAACGGAAGCGGACGAGCGTCCGGAGCACTCCCGGATCGCTCCGCGCGGCAAGGGAGAGCGAATCCTGTTCGTGGAGGACGAGCCCGCGTTGGCCCAAGTCGGGGCGCGGCGGTTGGTCCGGCTCGGCTACCAGGTGGCCATCGAGACCGACAGTATGCGCGCCCTGGAGATGGTACGGGCGAGGCCGGACGACTTCGACCTGCTGATCACCGACTATTCGATGCCGCGTCTCAACGGGGTTCAGCTGGGCCAGGCGCTGAGAGAGGTCGCGCCAGAGCTGGCGATCATCCTCATCACCGGCAACCTCGAAGGCATCTCCGCGGCGGAGTTCGCGTCGGCCGGCGTGGGACTGGTACTGCGGAAGCCCGTCACCGTCCAGGAGCTCGGCGAGGGCGTTCAGACCCTGTTGGCCGCCCGGGTTGCTGTGGGTTGAACGCTACCCGGCGGCCGTCGTGCTGCGGATGGCCTCGTACACCGCGATTCCCACCGCGGTGGAAAGGTTGAGGCTGCGGACCGGCCCGTCCATCGGGATCCTGAAGCAGCGGTCCGGGTGCTTCTCCAGGATGCGCGCCGGCATGCCGTCCGTCTCGTTTCCGAAGACCAGGCAGCTGTTCGGCCGGTAGGGCGCATCCCAATAGCTGCGCGTGGCGTTGGAGGAGAAGTAGAGGCACCGCTCCCGGCCCATGGCGTCACGGAAGGCGAACCAGTCGGGATGCACCCACAGGTCCACCGCGTCCCAATAGTCCAGCCCGGCCCGCCGGAGGTCGCTCTGCTCCATCGAGAAGCCGAGCGGCTCGATCAGGTGCAGCGAGCTGTCGGTCGCGGCGCACAGCCGGGCGATGTTGCCGGTGTTGGGAGGGATCTGGGGCTGGATGAGCGCAACGTGAAGCGCCATCAGCCGCCGCGGGTGTGCATCTCGCGTCGCGGATCGGCGCGGAGGCTGTCGATCTGGTGCAGCACGCCCCGCTCGGCGAGCGCGGCGCGCTCCTCCGCGCCCCGGTCCACGCGTGCACGCCA
>JBBSHB010000206.1:0-4349 GCA_038253515.1 Gemmatimonadales bacterium
ATCACCGGGATGATCCGTGGACACCAGGAGCGATTGGACGGCTCGGGGTACCCGTTCGGACTGCAGGGCGACCAGATCTCAATCGACGCACGGATCCTCGGCATCGTGGACTTTCACGATGCTCGGCCGCGGGAGCCCCGCGCCGAGTCGCACGCGTGCCGACGCTGGTGGGGGGCCGAGGTCTGCGATGCGTTCTATCGTGCGGTTGCCGCATGAGAGTGTGGCCGGCCGTGCTGGCGACGCTGATGTTGTCGGCCGGGTGTGCCGAGCGATCGCCTCGCTGCTCGAGGTGCGACGTCGTGGTCGTCGCAGCGGCGGGCGAGCCGACGAGCCTGTTCCCGCCATTCGTGGAGGCGGCGGTCGAGCGCGACATCAGTGACCTCGTCTTCGAGCGACTCGCCGACCTCGCCCCCTCGGCGGCCTCGATCGACACGACGGGTTACCTGCCGCGGCTCGCTTCACGATGGGAGCGGCTGGATTCTCTCACCTGGCGCTTTCACCTGCGGCCGGGAGCCCGGTGGCATGACGGGCAGCCGGTGACGGCGGAGGACGTCCGCTTTTCCTTTGCCGCGTACAGCGACTCCAGCATCGGAGCTACGGGGTGGCCCGCGGGTACCGGGCGGATCACCGTCAGTGTGGAGGACTCGAACACCTTCCGCCTCCGCTTCGCCGAGCCGTCGCCCGAACAGCTCTTTGACGCGACCTACCGCGTTCGGGTCGTCCCGAAGCACGTCTGGGCATCGATCCCCACCAGCCGCTGGCGCGCCGATACCTCGCTCGCGCACCTCATCGGCACCGGCCCCTTCCGGGTGCGGGAGTGGCGCCGGGGTGAACACCTGGTCCTGGAAGCCATCGTCAGCGGGCATCCCGCGCCGGTACGACGGGTGGTGTGGCGCTTCACCGAAGATGCCGGGACGGCAGTGAATCTCATCCTCGCTCACCAAGCGGATCTGCTCGAGACCGTGGGTCTGCCTGATCGAGCGCGGGTTGGTGCGGATAGCAGCTTCCGACTCGCTTCCTACCCCGGGGCGGTCTACGGCTTTGTGGCGTTCCGCCTGGCCGATTCCATGGGGCGGCCTCATCCGGTGCTGGGGAATCGACAAGTGCGCAGGGCGTTGGCGGCGGCCGTGAATCGGCAAGAAGTCGCCACATCGTTGTTCGGCGCAGGAGGGCAGGTCCCTCCGGGTCCCATGTCTCAGCTTCTCTGGATCCGGGACAGCAGAATCCGAACCGTGGCATTCGACCCGACGAGTGCCGCTCGTGACCTGCGCGCTGGTCCGGGTCGGGGCCGCCCGGTCCGATTCGACCTGCTGGTTCCGGCCACCAGCTCGATCCGTCGTCAAGCAGCGGTCACTCTCCAGGAGGCGTGGCGGCAGGTTGGCGTCGAGGTAACGATCACTACCGTGGAGTTCCCGATCTTCCAGGAGCGTCTCCGCCAGGGCAGGTTCGACGCATACATCGGCGCGTACCTGGACGAGCCGAGTCCGAGGGGGTTGGCGGAGCAATGGTCTCGGGCCGGCTGGGCCGACCTCAACTACGGACACTACGGAAACCCCGTGTTCGACTCCCTGCTGCACGCCGCCCAAGGCGTGGGTGAGGTCGCGGAGGCGAAGCGGCGCTGGCGCGAAGCGATGGACACGCTCAATGCGGACGTTCCCGCCATCTTCCTTTACGCCCCCACAAATGTGGCCGCCGTTCACCACCGGCTCACGAAATTCGTTATCAATCCCTACTCCTGGCTGAGCGGGTTGCGGAGGGTCGGCATCGAGGGCGGGGTCGACCGCTGAACCCGTAGCGGCCTCTGGCTGACGCAGGGGATCAGAAGCTGGACCCGATCGAGAAGTGCAGGTGAAAGCGGCGGGAGGACGAGGTGGGCGCCGCGTCGATCGAGGTCCCGCTCCTGAGCGCGTCCAGCACGTCCTGGGGGGAGCGGAGGTCGAGGGGGGACGGGTTGAGTTTGTAGCCCAGCGCCACCTGGATCGCGCCGACCACGGTCTCGTAGCCGATGCCGATCCCCACCGACTGATAGAACTTGTCCTGATCGAGGACCCCGGCGTTCAGTGCGAACCTGCTGTCCGGGATCCAGACCCGCCCGCCGTCATAGAAGACATAGGGCTGGAACTTGTCGCCCAGGAGCGGCATGGGAAAGTGCAGCTCCACGCTGGCGAGCAGGCGGGCGAGGCCGCCAATGGGGGTGTAGCGGTTGGCGACGGTCACGGTGGTATCGCCGCTGGTCTGCAACTCGACCTGCGGGAGCTTGGGGCCGACCAGCAGCGTGCCCCAGCCGCGGACGTCGCGGGTGCCGCCGGCGGTGAAGGTCACGTCGCGCAGGCGAAGCAGGGAGACGAACGCCGACTCGTTGCCCACGGAGGCGGTGCTGTTCCCGAACGGGTAGATCCGGCCCACACCGGCCCTGAAGGTGAATCCCAGGCGCTTGGTGAGCGGCACGAACGCCGTTGCGCCCAGATCCATGAGGACGTACTCGCTGGTGTTGAACATCGGAGTGGTCACCTCGAGCCGCGGCCGGATCACGTAGCCCTTCCTCGGGTTGGCGATGCGGTCGAGCCGTCCGTAGCTCCCCTCGAGCGTGATGGTGCTCCGGTTGCGCGTGGTCTCCAGCGTGCCCCCGGTGGAGTCGGCCAGGCCGAGCAGCGGAAGGTATTGCTCCGGCGTGAGGTCGCTGCCGAAGCCGTAGTCGTAGACGTGCCGATGGGAGATCGAGTACCCCAGCGACACCGAGCGCAGCGGGGCCGGCGCCCACACCAGCACGCCCTCGATTCCTGTCGCCCAGCTTCGATCCCGGAGGTCGTCCCGGTACTCGACGAAGGGCCCGCCCGCGACCGAGACGCGCCGGTCGCCGACGTAGGGCTCGAACGCGGTGAGGTTGAGGCGATAGAGGCGCTGAGCCGGGCTTTCCAGTGCCGCGACGCCGCTCTGCGCCGTCGCAGCCACCGTGAAGGTACGGAGCCCACCGAGCCAGCTCCGGTCGGTCCACTCCGCCTGGGTGGTGAGCCCACCCACCGACACGAATCCAGCCTGCCCCTTGATGACGTGCTCGGGGTTTTCGGTGACGTGGAGCAGGACCACCACGCTGGAGTCGTCGGCAGAATCGCGGGGGACCTCTACCGAGGTCAGACGCATGATATCCATCTGGGTGAGCTTCTGGCGGCCCTCTTCGAGGGCCCGCGCGTCGTACCAGCGGTGACTGCCGATCGGGAGCTGACGCACGATCTCGCGCGCCGGGATGGTCTCATTGCCGGTCACCGCGATCCGCCGGATCCTGGCCCGCTGTCCCGGCCGCACCTGCACCGTCACCGCCGAACGGTTCCCGGCGGTGTCCACCTGACCGGTGACCTTGGCTCCTGCGAACGGGTAGCCGTGCGCCCAGAACCAGCGCACGGTGCTGTCGGCGAGGGCCTTCCGCTCGTCTTCTCCGTAGCGATCCGCCCGACTCTGACGGCCACGAACAAACCGCTGCCAACTGCGGGCGAGGTCCTGCGGCAGATCGAGCGAGTCCCCCTCGCCGGCAAACTCCACGGTGTCGATCCGGAGCGGCGGTCCCTCGGTGACCCGATAGGTGACGTCCACCTGATCGGGTTTGGCCCGGTAGCGCACCCGGTACGCCACGTCGGCTTTGGGAAAGCCGGAGCGGTGGTAGAAATTCCTGAGCCGAACGACATCGCGCTGCATCTCGACCGGGTCGAACGAATGCGATCCCACTTTGGGGACGAACGGAATGAAGCCGAAGAGGCGCCGGAGTCCCACGAAACTGCCCTGTCCCGTGAGCGCGATCTTTTGCCGTAGCGCATCCTCGTTCAGGGCCTCCTTGCCGACGACCCGAAACTCGACTGAGCGGACCTGGGTGCCCGGTCCGACCCGGCTCAATACGTCCTGGGCCCGCAGCGGAGCGGCGCATGCGAGGAGGGGCAGAAGGGTGCCGACGATCAGCCGATCAGTACGCATGCCGGGTCTTGAAGAGCAGCCCGGGCGGCAGGCTGCCGCCCTGCAGGTTGGCGCGAAGCCAGCGCTGCAGAGTGTACTCCAACTGGAAGCCGGGTCCGAGATTGGAGCCCGTCACCTGACTCCGGCTGCCCATCTGGAGCGGAAGCTCAAGGTCGAGGAAGAGGCGTGATCCCAGATACCGCCCAGCGGTCAGGGTGAGCCCACGAGTGGCTTCCTGGCGGATCTGGAACACGTCGAAGCCGAGACCCTTCCCCGCGGCGTTCGAGATGGCGTTCGTGAGCGTGCCCATCGCCACCTGCTGCCCGGCGTTCCCGCCGCCTCCGCCGTTCTCGCGCTCGAACAGTGGATTGTCCGATGCGGGGCGGCCGGTGACGATGTAGGAGAGG
>JBBSHB010000207.1:0-4344 GCA_038253515.1 Gemmatimonadales bacterium
GGCCGGGTGCAAATCCGCGACCGATCCCGCTGCCGACGTCGCCACGACGGGCGCTCAGCTCCCCACCTCCGCCTCGCGGGCTGTCGCGGATCCCGACGTGTCGGTGCGCCTGACATTCCACGAGCCCGTGATTCCGGAGCTGAAGCGCGGAGACTGTCCTGTGGCTCCGGAGGGCTTCTGCGGAAGCGGCGAGGTAATCCCGTTCGGCAACGCAACTGAGACGATCGAGTTCGGAGCCGCCTGCGGCGGAGGCTGCGACCTCCGCACCATCCAACTGCCTCAGGGGTCGATCATCCTGGAGGAGACGTTCAGCAACCCTGCGTGTCCCGGCTTCTGCCATCCCAACCGCGCTGAACCGGTGAGCGGCAGTCTGACAGATGTAATTGTTGGCGGTACCGGTCTCTTCCAGGGGGCGACCGGAGTGCTGAGCGGCACGGTGAAAGCAGCCGGGCCGGAAAGCATAGCCAAACTCTCGGGAACGATCGCCCTGGTGCCTTGAGGGCGTGAGTTCGAGGTTCGCCACATTCAGTGAGTCGACCGGATCGCTGAAGCGGTTCGCCGCCTGAGCATGGGTACCGCGCCTGCGACTCCGACACCACGACCACGCACGAAAAAAGCGCCCGGGAGTGATCCCGGGCGCTTCGTTCGTACCAATCCGACCGCCTACTCCTCGTCCCCCACCAGCGCGGCCGCCGCCAGGACCGGCGCCGGCACCGGCTCCTCCACCCGCGGCGGCGGCACCTCGTAGCCCGCCGGCGGCTGGATGTCGATCTCGGCGTAGCGGTAGATGCCGCTGCCCGCCGGGATCAGGTGCCCGATGATGATGTTCTCCTTGAGGCCCAGGAGGTCGTCCTTGGCCCCGCGGATCGCGGCATCGGTCAGCACCCGCGTGGTCTCCTGGAACGACGCCGCCGAGATGAACGACTGGGTCGTGAGACTCGCCTTGGTGATGCCCAGCAACACCGGCTCGGCCTCGGCCGGCTGGCCCTTCCGCTTCAGCACCCGCTCGTTGTCGTCCCGGAAGGTCAACCGGTCCACCGTCTCCCCCTCGAGGAAGTCGGTGTCGCCCGGCTCGGTCACCCGCACCTTCTGCAGCATCTGGCGCACGATGACCCCGATGTGCTTATCGCTGATCCGCACACCCTGCAGCCGGTAGACCTCCTGCACCTCGTTGAGCAGATACTCCTGCACCGCCCGCGGACCCTTGATGAGCAGGATGTCGTGCGGGTTCACCGGGCCCTCGGTGAGGCGGTCGCCCGCCCGCACCCGGTCGCCCTCGTGCACCCGGAGATGCTTGCCCGCCGGCACCTCGTACAACTGAGGCTCGGTCTCTTCGGCCGCGCCCGCCGGCGTCTCGGGGTAGACGTAGATCTCGCGCTTGCCGCGCTTGATCTCCCCGAACTTGACCACGCCGTCCACCTCGGAGATCGTGGCCGGGTCCTTGGGCCGCCGCGCCTCGAACAGCTCGGCGATGCGGGGGAGGCCGCCGGTGATGTCCCGGGTCTTGTACGCCTGGCGCGGGATCTTGGTGACCGTGATGCCCTTGGTCACCTTGACCGGCGCGCTCAGGAAGACCGTCTTGTCCTTGCTTTCCTTCTTGGTCTTGCTGGGCCAGGCCTCGTTGATCGGCCGCTCGTCCACGTGGAACTTGGTGCTCCACGGGTTGGCGCCGTCCGGGATGTCCATGGCCCGGGTGACCTGGTCGGTCGGCGAGCCCAGAATGACGCGGCTGCTCTCGGCCAGGGTGTACTCCTGCGGGTCCTTCCGGTTCGGCAGGTAGACCAGCACCGACGGATGCAGCTCGCGGTCCGGGTCCGCCATGACCACGATGCTCCGAAGCCCGGTGCCCTCGTCCAGCTCCTCGCGGAGCGTGACGCCCGGCACCAGGTCCTTCCACCGGAGCTCGCCGTCCGACTTGATGATGCTCGGGTCGTTGTACGGGTCCCAGGTGTAGAGGATCGTCGCCCGGCGCTCGTTGTCGCCCTTGGTGACCAGGTCGCCCTCCTTGACCGCGAGGAGCGCGCCCTCGGGCACCGGGTAGCGGTTGAGGATCCGCTTCGGGTCCTTCGGGTCCACCACCAGGATCCCTTCCTTGCTCTCGTCCGACGCCGACTCGTCCTCCCGGGTGAGCACCACGCGGGTGTTGCCCTTGGTGCCGTCCTCGAACTCGACCGGCACGTCGGCCCACTCGAGGCCGTCGGTGTACTTCACCTTGCCGTCCGAGCGCGCCCGGCGCTCCGCCTCTTCCGCGATGCGGGAGGAGGTACCGCCGATGTGGAAGGTCCGCAGGGTGAGCTGGGTGCCCGGCTCCCCGATGGACTGGGCCGCCAGGATGCCGACGGCTTCGCCCATGTCCACCATGTCCATGGTGGCCAGGTTCCGGCCGTAGCACATCCGGCAGACGCCGCGGCGGGCCTCACAGGTGAGGACCGAGCGGATCTTGACCTTCTCGATCCCCGCGTCGTCGATCGCGTTGCTGACCTCCTCGTCGATCAGCTCGCCGGCGGAAATCAGCAGCCTCTGATCGCCGTCGTTGTCGAGCTCGTGCGGATCGAACACGTCCTCGGCCGCCACGCTGCCGAGAATGCGCTCCCGCAGGGGCTCGATGATGTCCTCCCCTTCCTTGAGCGACGCGATCTCGAGGCCGAGGACCGTGCCGCAGTCCTCCTCGGTGATGGTGACGTCCTGCGCCACGTCCACCAGCCGGCGGGTCAGGTAGCCGGCGTCGGCCGTCTTGAGCGCCGTGTCGGCCAGGCCCTTCCGGGCGCCGTGCGTCGAGATGAAGTACTCGAGCACCGTGAGCCCTTCGCGGAAGTTCGACTTGATCGGGCTTTCGATGATCTCCCCGATGCCGCCGGTGAGCTTCTTCTGCGGCTTGGCCATGAGACCGCGCATGCCGGCGAGCTGCCGGATCTGGTCGCGCGAGCCGCGGCTGCCGGAGTCGAACATCATGAACACCGGGTTGAACCCGCCGCGGGAGACCCGCATCGAGTTGATCATCGCCTCGGCCACGTCGTTGTTGGCGTGGGTCCAGGCGTCGATCACCTTGTTGTACCGCTCGCCGAAGGTGATCTGGCCGGTGTTGTACGCCCGCTGGAACCGCTTGACCCGGGCGTCGGCCTCGGTCAGCAACTCGGCCTTCTCGGTCGGAATCTCCAGATCCTCGATGCCGATCGACACCCCGCCCATGGTGGCGAAGCGGAAGCCGAAATCCTTGAGCCGGTCGAGGAAGGTGACGGTGTCGGCCAGCCCCGCCCGGCGGTAGCTCTGCAGCACCAGCTCCGAGAGAATCTTCTTCTTCATCAGGTCGTCCCGGAAGCCGAGCTCGGTGACCAGGCTTCGTGGCAGAATGCTGTTGAACAGCACCCGGCCGACCGTGGTCTTGAGCCAGCGCGGCCGCCGCGCCTCGGGGTCTACCGTCTCCTGCGGCGGCACGTACCAGAAGCAGATGGCCGAGTGATAGCCGAGGCTGCCGTTGAGGAGCGCCATCTCGATCTCCGCCAGTGAGCCCAGGTACTTGGCCTGCTTCCAGAGCCGCGCCTTGGTGTCCTCGGTCCGGCCCACCCCGCCCTTGCGCAGCTCCTCCTCGAAGCCCGCCGGGAGCTTGGTCAGGAAGTACGACCCCAGCACCATGTCCTGCGACGGCTCCGCCACCGGCCGCCCGTCGGACGGCTTGAGCACGTTGTTGGAGGAGATCATCAGGAGGCGCGCCTCCAGCTGCGCCTCGAACGAGAGCGGCACGTGCACCGCCATCTGGTCGCCGTCGAAGTCGGCGTTGAACGCCGCGCAGACCAGCGGATGGATCCGGATGGCCTTGCCCTCGACCAGCACCGGCTCGAACGCCTGGATGCCCAGCCGGTGCAGCGTCGGCGCGCGGTTCAAGAGCACCGGATGGTCCTGGATGATCTCTTCCAGGATCTCGTACACCTCGGGCGACTCCTTCTCCACGATCTTCTTGGCCCGCTTGACCGTCTCGGCGATGCCCTTCTCCACCAGCTTGTGGATGATGAACGGCTTGAAGAGCTCCACCGCCATGGCCTTGGGCAGGCCGCACTGATGCAGGCGGAGCTCCGGCCCGACCACGATGACCGAGCGGCCGGAATAGTCTACCCGCTTGCCCAGCAGGTTCTGACGGAACCGGCCCTGCTTGCCCTTGAGCATGTCGGACAAGCTCTTGAGCGGGCGCTTGCCCCGGCCGCGAATGGCCTTCGAGCGGCGGCCGTTGTCGAACAAGGCATCCACCGCCTCCTGGAGCATCCGCTTTTCGTTCCGCAGGATGACCTCGGGCGCCTTGTGCTGGATCAGCTTGGTGAGCCGGTTGTTCCGGTTGATCACCCGGCGATA
>JBBSHB010000208.1:0-4323 GCA_038253515.1 Gemmatimonadales bacterium
CATGCTGCTCAGTCGAGGTGCACCGGGGAGCTCGCCAGGACCGGCACCGAGGTGCTGACGCTTCTCGAGCTGGGACGCTACGATCTCATCCTGATGGACTGCATGATGCCGGAACTGGACGGCTACAAGATCACCTGCGAGATCCGGCGGCGCAGGGCGGCGGCCCCCGGATCCCGATCGTGGCGATGACGGCCAGCACCATGGATGGAGACGCGGCACTCTCCCGCTGGCTGCATCCGGACGCCGCCCCATGACGGCTACCGGCGGCCTCCGTTTTGCTGCATGTTTATGATAGAGGCTTCAACCCGCCGTCTCTCCTCCATTTGAGGTTGCATCCGGCAGACCTTCTCGCATTGTGCGGGGGCCCTGGGCCATGATGAAATCGTTCCCTCGAGCTCGCTGGGTTGCGCTGACGTCCATCGTTGCTCTGTCCTTCGTGAGCGGCGGATGGCTGCTTCGGCCCCGACCGTCCGCGGAAGGAGGGGTGTACCAGCAGGCCCGCCTGTTCGAGGACGTCGTCGCGGCGATCCACCGGCACTACGTCGACTCCCTGGGCGAAGGTGACCTCTACCAGCGAGCCTCCGATGCCCTGGTGAAGTCGCTGAATGACCCCTACGCCGAGTTGCTGGTGAAGGACGGGTACCGGGAGTACCAGCGGCAGATGACCGGGACCGAAGTGGACCTCGGCCTGGAGAAGACCCCGACCGAGTCGGGTGCCAACGGTCATGGAAGCTTCGGGGCAATCGCGCCCGGTGACCAGGTGCTGAGCATCGACGGCAAGAGTACCAGAGGGTGGTCGGCGCGGAAGCTGGACGAGGAACTTCGAAGCGGCACCGGGACGACGGTGACGCTCGTCGTGCTGCCCAAAGGCGCCCACCGCGCTGTCGTGCGGCGGCTCACCCGCACCGAGGTTCACGTTCCTGCGGCCTCCGAGGGCATGATCCTGCAGGGGAACATCGGTTACGTCGTGCTCAGGCGGATGAGCGATGGCGCGACCGAAGAGCTGCGGCAGGCGGTGGACCATCTGGTGGCAGAGGGCGTCACCGGACTGGTACTCGACCTGCGCTCCAACCCGGGAGGGCTCATCCGAGAGGGCGTCGGAGTGGCCAGCCTCTTCCTCCATCCGTCCGACACCGTCGCCACCTCGGTCGCCCGCTCCTCCAGCCAGGTGAAGAGCTATCTGGCCGGAAAGTCGGGAGACTGGAACGGCCTCCGCCTCGTCGTCCTGATCAATCGGGGTACCGCCAGCTCGGCCGAGCTGGTAGCAGGCGCGCTGCAAGACCATGATCGGGCCGTGCTCACCGGCACGCCGACGTTCGGCAAGGGCGTGCTCCAGACGACCTACCCGCTCGCCGACGAGGTCGCGCTCAAGCTCACGACCGCGCGGTGGTTCACCCCCAGCGGCCGGAGCGTGCAGCGGCCCAGACCCGACACGGCCGGCGGCGTCGGCAACCGCACGCCCGCGCTGCAGCCCCGGATGTTTCGCTCCGACGCGGGTCGGCCGGTGCAGGACGCGAGCGGGGTCGTGCCCGACCTGCTGGTGCGCTCCTTCCCCCGGTCGGACGGCGAGCGGATCCTGGTCGGAATCCTGGGCGATGACCTGGACCACTTCCGCGACGTGATGGTGGGATACGCGGCCGAGTTGCGGGCGGCCAGGAGCGTGAGCGACGAGGCGTTCGTGGTCACTCCAGAGATGCGGGAAGGACTCTTCCAACGGCTGCAGGAAGCCGGGGTTCGACTCGACCGGGAGAGCTTCGATCAGGCCCGCGGCTACGTGGACGAGCAGTTGGGGTTTGAAATCGCGCGCGAGCTCTTCGGCTCTGATTCGATGTTGCGGCGGCAGGCAAAGACCGATCGCCAGATTCAGGCTGCCCTCCGGATATTGCGCTCCTCCCGAACCCAGCAGGACGCCCTGACCCTGGCGACGGCGGCACAGCTGGCGGGCCACTTCCGCTGACGCCAGGTCAGACCGGCAGGCGGACCACGACGGTGGTCCCCTGCCCGACCCGGCTGTCCACCTCGATCTGTCCCCCCCAACTCTCCACCAGACGACGCACGATCGCGAGCCCCAGGCCGGAGCCGCTGGTGGTGGTGGAGAATCTCGGCTCGAAGATCCGTGGCAGGAGGTCGGGTGGGATGCCGCTGCCGTCATCCGCCACCTGAATTCTGCCGGGGCCGACGGCGATCTCCACCATGCCCGCGCCGGCATTCCTGGCGTTCTCCAGCAGGTTCACCACCACCTCCTTCACCTCGTCGCCGCGCGCCGCCCCGGTCGAGCCGGGCTCCGCCGTGAGGCGGATCTCGCAGCCATCCTCCGACAATCGATAGAGCTGGACCACTTCCAGGACCGCCACGCCGAGGTCGATCCGCCCGAGGGGCTGGTGGTCTTCGGCGGGTGCGGCGAAGCGGCTGAAGGCGCGGGCGATGGTGTCCAGACGGTCGATCTCGCTCAGCATCCGTTCGGCCGTCTCCTCCAGGGTGCGGTCGAAGTCGGTGCGGCTGTCCCGATACACCCGCCGCAGGTGCTGGAGGCCCAGTCGCATCGGGGTCAGGGGGTTCTTGATCTCATGGGCGACCTGGCGCGCCATCTCGCCCCAGGCGAGCACCCGCTCCGCCCGGGAGACGTCGGTCACGTCGTTGAGCGCGATCACCACGCCGCGTACCTCCGGTCCCAGCGCCGCGAGCTGTAGGGTGAGGCGCCGACCTCCCACCTCGAGCTCGGCCGTCGCCTGAGACGTGGGGTCGTCCAGAAACCGGCGCACCTCGCCGGCGAGCATGCTCCATTCCGACGGCAGACGCTCCAGAAACGGCTGCCCCTCGTCCAGCCGCGTTCCGAGCAGATCCACGGCCCGGGGATTGGCGATGAGCACTCGGCCATCCGGATCGAGTCCGACGACCCCGGTCGCGACCGTGGCCAGCACCGCATCCGTCCGGCGCCGGGCCTGCTCCAGCGCGTGCTGGCTGGAGCGGATGTCCTCCGCCATCCGCTCGAACGCGCCGAACACCGGCTCGAACTCGAGCGGCGGGTGTTCCGAATGGGGCGGCATCACCAGGCCGCGCCCCAGGGCGAGTGCCGATCGCCGCAGCTCGGCCACCGGTCGCGAGAGCGCGCGCGAGGCGCGCTGCGCTCCCGCTAATGCAGCGGCGATGCCGGCCAGCGTGGCAAGCAGCAGCACCAGCGCGAGGTCCAACTGGCGCGCGGCCAGGGAGCTGTCATCCGCCGGTTGCGGAGTGGCCAGAACGGCGACCTCGCTCGGTCCTCCCGGCTGGATCACCCGATACCCTACTCGCTCGGCGAGCTGGGGGACCGAGCCATCGCGGGTCACCTCCAACTCGCCGTGCAGCGCCAGGGACTGAAACGCGGTCGGGTCCATGAGCTGCGGCAGGACGCCGAGATCTTCGAGCACCGGCGCGCTGGTGCCCTGCAACTGGCCGCCCCGGTACAGCGCGAGATCGGCATCGATGCGGCGGCTGAGCTCCTCGAGCCGGTCCTCGACCACCGGCACCCCGCCGAGCGCGACCCCGCCGGCCGTCAGCACGGCGTCGCGCAGCGTCTGGGTGATGAGCAGATCCCGGCTTCGCTGCACCTCCTCCGCCAGCCGCAGGAAGCTCCATCCGGCGAACCCGATCGCGGGCAGGAGGAAGAACGCGGCCAGCGTCGCGGCCAGCCGGATCCGGAACGAGCGCGCCAGGCTGTGCCACTGAAGGCCAGGCGGGCGGGCACCCGAGATCAACTCCCCCACGAACCAGAGCAGCGCGAGCATCGCTGCATCGAGCAGCACGACCAGGGCGCCGCGCACGAACAGCGGCAGCCGTCCCCGCAAATCGATCCGCGCATGCACGATTCGTATGCCGTCCGGCAGCATCAGGGGATACTCGTTCCGCAACGACCAGCCCTCCCGGCGCCAGCGCGGGTGTGGTGGGGGGGTAGAGGGGTTCGCGGGTGGTGAGAGCGTCAAATGGTAGAGTGGCATCCGGTGCGACGACGGGTCCAGCAGGCGGTCGACGCGGCCGGGCTGGATGAGCTCGGACCGCGGCCCGATGGCCGCGGTCATCACCGCCGCGGGCGCTACCCGCACGGCGAGGACGTAATGCACGCCGGGCACCCGCACCACTTGTCCGACCATCTGGGAATCGCCCGGCGCCAGGTCGCGGACCATCCCGGAGAGCAGCGAGAGCGGGAGGTCGAGGGAATCGAGCGTCAGCTCGTCGAGGAGCGCGCCCCGCCGAGACCACAGGGCGAGGTGGGTGGGATAGTCCTGGGCGGCGAGAGCCGACCCGTGCCAGAGGGCGTACAGCTCCGAGGCCGAGGCGGGCGCCGCC
>JBBSHB010000209.1:0-4313 GCA_038253515.1 Gemmatimonadales bacterium
CACTAGGCGACCCGCACCCCGCCCCATTACCTTCTTCGGCCATGACAATGCGCGTCGCCGTGGCCGTGTCCGGGCGCGGCAGCAACCTCGAGGCGCTGCTGCGCGCGCTCGGCCCGGGCGCTCCGGCGCGGGTCGTCCTGATCCTGTCCGACCGGCCGGATGCCGGCGCGCTGGAGCGGGCCCGTGAGCACGGGGTGCCCGCGGAGGTCCTCTCCGATCCGGTCGATGCCGCCGAATGGCTGCGGCGGCTGGAACGACACCGGACCGAGCTCGTCGTCCTTGCGGGGTACCTCAAGCTCGTCCCGGCTCCCGTCATCGCCCGCTTCCGCGACCGCATCCTCAACATTCACCCCGCGCTGCTTCCCGCCTTCGGCGGCACGGGCATGTACGGCCACCGGGTGCATGAGGCCGTGCTGGCCAGCGGGGCCCGGGAGAGCGGAGCCACGGTGCACCTGGTCGACGAGGTGTACGACCACGGCACGGTGCTCGGCCAGGCGCGAGTGCCGGTGCTGCCCGACGATACGCCCGACCGCCTCGCGGCGCGGGTGCTCGAGGTCGAGCATCGTCTGCTCCCGGCCGCCGTGCTCGCCGCCGCCGCCGCCGGTCGCCCCGTACCCCTTCCTGAACCGATGGAGTCCGTCCCGTGATTCGCTCGACATGCCCCGCGCCCTGATCTCGGTCAGCGACAAGCGGGGGATCGTCGTCTTCGCCGAAGGGCTGGCGCAGCTCGGCTGGGAGATCATCTCCACCGGAGGGACGGCGGCCACCCTCCGCGGCGCCGGGGTGACGGTCACCTCGGTGGACCAGGTGACCGGTTTCCCCGAGCTCCTCGACGGGCGGGTCAAGACCCTCCATCCCGCCATCCACGGCGCGCTGCTCGCCCGGCGGGATCGCCCCGAGCACATGGCTGCCGTAGCCGAGCACGGGATCGTCCCCATCGATCTGGTGGCGGTCAATCTGTATCCCTTCCAGATGACCATCGCCCGCCCGGGGACACTGTTCGAGGACGCGGTCGAGAACATCGATATCGGCGGGCCGTCGATGCTCCGAAGCGCCGCCAAGAACCATCAGTTCGTGCTGCCGGTCGTCGACCCGACCGACTACCCGAAGGCCCTGGCGCTGCTCAGGCAGGGACCCATCAGGGACGAGGTGCGCCGCGAGTTCGCGGCCAAGGTGTTCGCTCACACCGCTGATTACGACGCCGCCATCGCCGCGTATCTCACGGCCAAGGAAGGCGGGTTGCCCCGGCGCCTGGGAATCTCCATGGAACGGGTGCAGACGCTGCGCTACGGCGAGAACCCGTCCCAGCGCGCCGCGCTCTACGTCACCGAGGAGCCGCGCGGGATGCGGGACCTCACCCAACGGCACGGGAAGGAGCTTTCGTTCAACAATCTGCTGGACGTCGACGCGGCCATGGGCGCGGTGGCGTGCTGGTCCAACCGTCCGGCCTGCGCCGTGATCAAGCACACCACGCCCTGCGGCGTGGCGGTGGCCTCCTCGGCCCTCGAGGCATTCCGCAAGGCGCGCGCGACCGATCCGGTCTCCGCCTTCGGGTCGGTGGTCGCCTTCAACACCGTGGTGGACCGCGCCACCGCGGAGGCGATGAACGATCTCTTCGTCGAGGTGGTGGTTGCGCCCTCCTTCCATGAAGAGGCGCTCCGGGTGCTGAGCGCCAAGAAGTCGCTCCGGGTAGTTGAGCTGCCGGTGAGCCGGGGCGCCGGCAGCCTGGATTTCAAACGGGTGCGCGGCGGCTTCCTGGTCCAGGACCAGTTCCTGTTCGACCCCTCGGACCACGACTGGCGGGTGGCCACCGAGCGGCAGCCGTCCGAGCACGAGTGGAGCGACCTGCGCTTCGCCTGGGCGGCCGTCGCGTCGATCAAATCCAACGCGATCCTCCTCGCCCGCGACGAGGCGGCCATCGGGATCGGAGCCGGCCAGATGAGCCGGGTGGACAGCTCCTTCCTGGCCGTCCACAAGGCTCGCCAGCAGGGGCACGACCCCGCCGGCAGCGTGCTGGCCTCCGACGGTTTCTTCCCCTTTACCGACGGTGTCGAGCACGCCGCCGCCGCGGGAGTCACTGCGGTGATCCAACCCGGCGGCTCGGTCCGCGACGCCGAGGTCGTCGAAGCGGCGAACCGCCACGGCATGGCCATGGTGATGACCGGCCGCCGCCAGTTCCGACACTAGCCACCGAGCCTATGACCCCCGACCCGCAGGACCGCCCACCGTATCTCTGGGCGATCGGCACCTTCGTCCTGGTCTTTCTGGTGTACGCCCTGACGCTCGCGCCGACCACGGCGTTCTGGGACACGTCGGAATACATCGCCGCCGCGAAGGTGCTCGGCATCCCGCATCCGCCGGGGAATCCGCTGTTCACCATCCTGGCGCACACCTTCGGCCTGCTCCCGCTCGCGAAGTCCTACGCCGAGCGGATCAACCTGTTCGCCGCGGTCACCAGCGCCGGAGCGGCCGGCTTCTGGTTCCTGGTGGCCGAGCGATGGCTGCGGGGGATCGTCGCCCAGCGCTGGGCCCGCTACGCCGCCGCGTTCGGGGGGGTGCTGGTCGGCGCCACGTCGTGGTCGGTCTGGAACCAATCGACCGTGAACGAGAAGGTGTACACCGTCTCCCTCTTCTCGATCGCCCTGGTCATGTGGCTGGTGGTCCGCTGGGGAGACGACGCCCCCGGCCCGCACCGCGACCGCTGGCTGGTGCTCATCGCCTACGTGCTCGCGCTCACCTCCACCAACCACCTGATGGGTCTGTTGGCCGTCCCCGCGCTGGTGGTCTACGTGCTGTGGACCGACTGGCGGGTGCTCACCCGGCCGCCGGTGCTCATCGGGGTGGTGGTGGCGGCGGTGGTCGGGGTCTCGCTCAACTATCTCTGGCTGCCGCTCCGGGCCGGGCAGTACCCGCCGATCAACGAGGGGGAGCCGGTCGGCTTCTTCAGCCAGGCGCTGAGTGACGTGCTCAACCGGGTGCAGTACGGCAAGCCGGCCCTGGACCAGCGGCAGGCCAGCTTCGCCGCCCAGCTGGGCACCTTCTGGCAGTACTTCTCCTGGCAGTTCGCCCGGGACTGGGGGCGGTTCTCCGGGGTGGCGACGGCGCTGTTCACCGTGCTGGGCCTCAGCGGACTCTGGGCGCTCTGGAAGTCGGATCGGCGTGCCGGCATCGCCGGCCTGGCGCTGCTCGCGACCCTATCGGTCGGCCTGGTGTACTACATGAACTTCAAGTACGGCTTCTCCCAGTATCCCGACCAGGCCTCGCTCGCGCGCGAGGTGCGCGAGCGCGACTACTTCTTCATCGGCTCCTTCGCCGTGTTCGGCGCCTTCGTGGCCTGCGGGCTGGGGGCGCTCATGCAGGGGATCGTCGAGGCGCTCCGCGGACGGGGCACCGAGCGCAACCGCTGGCTGGCGGCGAGCCCGGTGCTGGCCCTCGCCTTCATTCCGCTGGCCGGCAACCACATCACCGCCAGCCGCGCCCACGAGACGATGGCGCGCGACTTCGCCTACGACATCCTCCAGTCGGTGGAGCCCTACGGGATCCTGATCACCGCGGGCGACAACGACACCTTCCCGCTGTGGTACGCCCAGGAAGTCGAGGGCATCCGGCCCGACGTGACGCTCGCCAACCTGTCGCTGATGAACACCGAGTGGCACCTTCGGCAGTTGCGGCGGCGGGAGACGCCTCCCTTCGATCCGGCCCGGGCCGCCGCCTTGTGGAAGACGTTCCGGGCGCCGCCCCGGCCAACCACACCGGTGCTCAAGCTGACGCAGGCGGAGGTCGACAGCCTCCCCGAGGCGATGCAGGTCCCCGCCAACGGGGGGATCACCTTCGACAGTCTGCAGGTCAGGTTCGGGCAGGACGTGCTGCTGCGGCAGGACCTGGCCACGATCTTCCTGATTCGCGACAACATGGGCAAGCGACCGGTCTTCTTCAGCTGGAGCGACGGCGGCTACCCGGACCAGACGCTCGGCCTGAGCGCCTATCTCGTCACCCACGGCTTCGTGCGGAAGCTGATGCCGAGGCCGGTCGCGGCCAGCGATTCGGTCGTCCTCAGCGTGGGGCTCGGCTACCTCAACCTGCCGCGAACCAAGGCGCTCCTGTGGGACGTGTACCATTGGCGGACCGCCGCGCGCGACCGGCCCCGCGGCTGGGTGGACCAGCCGTCGGGCTCGATTCTTCAGCTCTATGCGGTGGTGTACGGCGGCGCGGCGCGGGCGTTCGAGGCCGCGGGTGACACGGCGCTGGCGGTGCGGGCGGATTCGGTGGCGCGACGAGTCACCGCGGAGCTCAACCGGGGATTGGCCCCTTAG
>JBBSHB010000210.1:0-4253 GCA_038253515.1 Gemmatimonadales bacterium
AGCCGGCTGGAGGAGGATGCGCCCGGGAGGACTCGAACCTCCGACCCACAGCTTAGAAGGCTGTTGCTCTATCCACCTGAGCTACGGGCGCGGATTGTAGGACAACAACTTAGGGCGACTCGGCTAGGATGGGGAGGTCCGTGGTAACACTGGTGGTAACAAATCCGGGCCGTCTCATCGCTGCGTCTTGGCGCTAATGAAAAAATTTGGCAGTGAATGAAATTCAAGGTAGCGTGATCGTCCCGTAGGCCGCCACCGCGAAGTAGCAGGTCTGGCTCGGGTCGCCCTCGCAGGGCACCGGCCCCGAATACTGGTGCAGCGCCACCGCATAGGTGCCAGGCTTGGCGTACTTCTTGACCGGGCTCGCCTTCTTGGAGTCCCTCCAGGTGGCGCCACCCAGAGCCCAGAACACCTTCCCGAGCGGCACCGCTGCGGTGGACAGGTTGGTGAAGGTGCAGACGCGGGCGGCTGTGCAGTCCACCCGGTAGTTCGCGGTGGCCCCGTAGAAGGGCTGGGTCTCCGCCGTGGTGGGGCTGAAGGTATAGGCGATCCCGGTGGACTTGAGGTCGGCCGTCACGGTCGGAGCCGTGGGGCTCTGACAGGCGACGAGGAACAGGAACACGACACCAGGGGCAACGCGCATGTGGGGTTAGCCTTTTCGGTCTCGGGGGTGAACCATCGGGCATCGGGGTCGGGGTCACCGCCAACATGGCGAGCCGTTTCCATTCGCGCAACACGGATTCCAGGTCCCTCGCTTTCGTCGTAGGCATGTCAGTCGCCTTCCCACAGCCGGAGGTCGCTGAACGCCGCCGACCGGACCGCGCGTTACGTTCAGACTGATACACCGCCCATCGCGGCGAGCCGTTCTTCCAGCTCGCTCGAGAACTGCTCCACTCGGTACTCCACCACCTCGGCCCGGTGGCGAATATCGCCGAGGTGGCCATAGATGCGCCGGACCAGGGCATCCCCGCCGTGGCCAAGCTCGCGGCCAACGCTGTACGCGCTCACCGGGGCGCCGTGATCGAGCGTCTGGAGCCGCGCCGAGCAGTAGGTGTGCCGGAACATCTTCGTCCGAATCTCTCCCGCCAGCCATCCGGCACGCACAGCCATTTGGTCGAGCGAGCCATCGAAGTTCGTCACCATGTGCTCCCCTGCCCCATGGCGCACCGGGAAGAGCAGCCGCGTCGGCGGGCGATCCTGTCCGAATACATAGCTCTGCAGAATCTCCCTGAGTTGCGGCCAGAGCGACACGACTCGCGCCGAGGTCTCGGTCTTGAGCCGGCGGTGATCGTGGCGTCGGAAAGTGACGGTCCGCCGATCGAAAGAAACATCTCCCACCTCGAGGCCCAACACCTCGGCCCGCCGGCCGCCGGTGAGCAGGAACGTGGCGACTAGCGGATAGAGGAACGGAATCGCCAGATCCGAGCGTCGAAGCGAGATGGTCCGCGCCGCTTCCAGCAGGAGAGCAGCGTGGTGCACCTCCAGCCAACGCGCCTCCCGGCGCTCCGCGCCGGGCTTCTCCATGAGGGCCGCCACCGGGTTGTAGCCGGGCAAGACGTAGCCTTCGCCTTGCGCACGGCGGTAGAGGTTGGAGACGGCGTTGAGATGATGTCTCACCGTGCCCCCGCTCGTGCCTTCGTGGCCGCGGGACGGCTGCGCCTGCAGATGCGTGACCCACCCCCGCACGTCCGTGACGGTGATCGAAGCCAGGTCCCTCTCGGCCCCGAAGTAGTCGATTGCCCGCCGGAGGTAGAGCTCCGCGGCAGCCAGCCAGCGGTCGGTAGTCTGCCCTGCCTTCGCCTTGGCGATGAGATGCTCCCGGGCAAAGGCGAAGAGCCCCGACTGCTTGGTGATACCGTGCAGCACCCGCCCGCGCCGGCGGCTCTCCAGCTCCCTCAGACGCTCGGTAATGAGCACCTGGGCGGTGTCCTGGTCCCTGGTGGCCAGCTTCTCCCCCGAAGCCCGAAGCGCCTCGAGTCCGCCGCCGACGTCGCCGAAGTCGCGGAAATCCCCGTAGGCTCGCGCCTCGCCGCCTCGTCCCCGCCAGTAGAGGCGAGTTTTCGTCCTACGCCTAGTCATTTCGTCCTCCTCGGCTCACGTTCGCTGCGCTTTCCCTCATCGCTACATCGTGTAGAAGCCTGTCAGTTCGGGCGCGATCTCATGCGCCCGGAGGAACCCCGCCAGCGCGTGTTTCAGCGCGAGCGCTTCGGCCGGCTCGGATCCCAGGTGCAGCATCTGCTGCGCGAGCCACCGGCTCAGCCGCTGGTGTAGCACGCAGGCTTCCGGGACCATCCAACCTTTCAGGACAGCGCACCCCGCGTAGACGAGCAAGGTGTCGGGTGTCGATCTCGTCGTAGACCAGTGCGATGCCGGCGATCTGACCGATGATGCCGGGCGGGAGGTCGGTCTGCTTGAGCTCGGGTCGGAAGGCGCGGTAGATGCTCTTGGGCGGCTTCCAGCCGGGCCGTTCGCCCATGGTGGCCATGGTGGGTTTCCCCGCGCTCTCAAGCGCCCGGTGCCGTTCGGCCATCGTGGCGTATGTCACTGGCCCTCCAATGCCGCGGTGACCGCCTCGCGGAGCCGGTCCGGGGAGAGCAGCTGCCAGAGTTTGCGGGTCGCGGTGCGCGGCATGCCGATCCGGTGATCCTCGATGAAGCTGCGAATTGTCCGGCGGGCCGGTGAGTCCAACTCGCGGCGCACGTCGGGCTCCCGTCCGAGCGAAACGGGCGCGCCGGTGCGCCACGTGCCCGTGCGCTCCGCGCCTGGGATGACCTGGATCGCGGGACCGAGCGGGAACCTCGCGAGCGCCTGCTGTACCCGGCCGATCTGCCCCAGGGCGGCCCGTTCCATGGCCTCCTCCTCCGCCATCAGCGCGAGCACCTCCCGGAGCTTTTCGGCCACCTGGCGCATCCGTACTGCGCTGTCGTCGCGAGACGCCGCCTGCCTTTGGCGAATATCCGCAGCGAGTTGGACCTCGCCCCGCTCGCGCAATTTCACCGCGGCCAGCGCGAGGCTCTCCATCCGGACGCGGCGGGCTTCTTTCCCCGCGAGATACTGGCGTTCCGCGAGGACCTCCTTATCACTGGACGGGAGGCTTTCCCCGCTGGTGATGGCAGCGGCTTGCCGTTCAATCCGCCGCCCCCGCTCCCGCTCCCGCTCCCGCTCATGCGCGGCGTCGGCCTCGGCATCCTCCCGCGTGAGGGCCTCGCGTTCCGCAGCGAGGCGCACGCCCCGCTCGAGCATTTCGCGTACTGCTGGGAGCTCGGCCAAGGTGACACGCTGGGCGATTGCGGGCGGCACTGGCGGCTCGGCGGGGGGCGTGCCCCCGATCTTGCGGTTCTTCTGTTCGCCCTCAGCGCGCAGCCTTTCGTTTTCGGCTTGTTGCTTCCGAAACGCGGCCACTTTGGGCAAGGGGGTGCCGGCGCCCCCCATCTTGGCTATCTCGCTGAGCGGTGCAGTGCCTAGGTCCAGCGGCTTCGTGCCCATCGTGCACTCCTGATCGGTTGAGGAAATCGCTGCGCGTCGCCGAGCTCTAGCATCAGCGGAGCCCGAACTGGAGCGTGTCACCAGACTGCGCCATCGCCTTGCGGCGGAGTTCGGCCACGCTCTCCTCCGCTGGCTCGTGGAGTGACGCCCTGCTCCGTCCTGCTCGCCAGCCACTCCCTGACGGCGGCCTCAGTGGCGTAGATCCGTCGGCCAACGCGCACCACGGGGAGCCGGCCAGCGAGAACTGATCTATAGATTTCGTGGTAGGGAACGAGGCGGGCAGTGGAATGCTCCGCCAGGGCCATGAGACCGAGAGTGCGCAGCTCGGCGGGGCTGAGGATGGAAAGATCGGCTGAAGCGAGCATACTTTTTCTCCCAGGTGCTAAACGCGAAGGCCCCCCACCCCAGAGGGGGTAGGGGGCCGCAGGCAGGCCGTGCTTCTTGTAAATGTATGTTGCTCCGGCTGTAAATCAATACTTGGCGGAAGGAAGCCGATGAAGACACCCTGCCGTTTGCGCTGCGCTTAGGGTCGGTGGGGTGGCATACCCGAAGCGCGGCCAACCCGAAACACAACGCGCCGCCCCAGCGGCTCGCCTTACTACTCTGCCGTAGTGGTGGTCGTTACGCTAATCGTCCGCGTGCAGCGCGCAGCGTTATTCCGTCAATCGCTTCTCGGTGCGCCTCAAGGAGCAGCGGTAACTCCGCGAGCTGGGCATCGCCACGATCTGGCGCTACTCCAGAACTGCCCCCACCTTGATACACCCCCC
>JBBSHB010000211.1:0-4115 GCA_038253515.1 Gemmatimonadales bacterium
CGGGAGACCAGCCGCGTCGGGCAGGAGATCCGGGTCGATCGCGACCTGGGACCGGTACACCAAGTGCCGGTGCCCCTTGCCGGACTGGCCGGTTCCCTAGTCCGCTGGCGGCTCTTTCCCTGGCCCTCCTCGATGGGAGCTGGTGCTCCGCGCGGCGGACCTCCAGGCCTTTAGCGCGCTGGCAGGGGAGACGGGCCTGCTCCTCGAGCATCCCGCCGAGCTGGTGTTGGAGCTTCGCCATGTGGATCGATTGGTGGCCCGAGCGTTCGCCCTGGACCTGGTTCTCGCGCTCGCCGAGGTGGCGCTGGAGGCGGTGGAGACTCAGGATCGGTTAAGGGATGCCGGGGCGGCTGGCGGAGCGCCGCACTTGTCGCGGCGGTCCGAGGAAGGGTCACCCAGGTCTGCGGCTGAGGTCGATGTCCGGTGAGGACCTCGTGATGAGCGAACTGCCGGCAACCTGTTCGCACACACCGGCCGGCCCCCACCCTGCGCCGCGCGCGCAGGGCTGCGAGGAGTGCCTCGCCACCGGCGGGCGCTGGCTCCACCTCCGGCTCTGCCTGAGTTGCGGCCACGTCGGCTGCTGCGACAACTCTCCGGGTCGGCACGCCACCAGGCACTTCCGAAGCGCTCATCACCCCGTGATGCAGTCGTTCGAGCCAGGCGAGACCTGGGGCTGGTGCTACCTCGAAGAACGGGAGCTGGGACCCTTCAGTCCCGTGCGATAGCGGCGCGGCCGGAATCCGACCACTCGCCGGGAGTCGGCGATGTTGAGCAGGGGTGACCCCGAGCCGGTGAGCCTGCGTGCTGCGGCGGAAGCCGCTGGGAGGCGCATGTGACCTGGTATTGGGTGGTAGGCCTGGGCGCGGTCGTGCTTCTGGGAATCCTGAGTCGGCGAGGGGAGCGGCCGGACCGTGGGTCGCAGGACCGTCGACCCGACGGCAGGCCGCCGTCACCAACCGAGATTGACGGGTTGCTGCGTGGCGGTCGGAAGATCGAGGCGATCAAGATGTACCGAACGCTGCATGGCGTGGATCTCAAGGCCGCCAAGGACGCGGTCGAGGCCCGCGCTCGCGAACTGGGCCGCTGACCCCGTCCCCCGCCAAGGAGCTCCGATGATCCCGAAGCGGACGAGACAGGATGAGCTGCAGGCTCCCACATTGCTTCAATGGTGGCACTGGAAGGACCGCAGGCTACCGGCCGGCTGACGGCGGGCGCCCGATCCCGCGGCGCCCGCCGGACCCGGCCGCGGCTCAGGCTCCCTGCGCGTGGTAGAAGAACTGCTCGCGGACGATCTTCCCGTCCTTGACCGTGTAGAGTGCCATCTCCTCCAGCTGGCCCCGCTTGCCCGTCTGCTTGGAGGTCGAGTCCCAGACGTATTTGACCGCGAATTGTCCTTCGCCGACGAACGGCCCCGTCACCTCGGAGCCGTGCACCTCGTTGTTGGCGTACCACCATTCGTTCTTCCCGCGGACGGCCTCGATGCCGGTCATCTCGGCCGGCATCTTCTCGTTTCCCACCGGCTCGATGCTGACGATCTTGGGCGAGTAGAGCTTGTTGATCGCCTCGATATTGCGTCCGGCCCGACACAGCGTCACCAGCTCCTGGGCGACAGAGGTGGTCGAGGCAGGGGCAGCGGCAGTCATGGGTACCTCCTCAGTTGGTGTCCGGAGAACAATATTATGGGGTGTCGTCCGGCCGCCACGCCACAGTCGGGTAACGACACCTCATCGAGGAGGCCACATGGTGAACGGCAGAATGCCAGCCTACCTCACGCTGCTCGCGGCGGTGCTCTGCGCGGCTGCGCTGTGGATCCTTCAGCCCTATTCCGTGAAGTCGCCCTGGAGGAGCTACACCAAGCCGGCCCAACGGTTCCTCGTCGCGGCGATGAGGAGAGACTCGCTCGCCCTGAGCCGTCAATCGGGCTCCATTGCGCCGGTCGTCTGGGCGCTGGCAGCGGCTCGTACGCAACCGGAGTCATTGATGGTCTGGGCGCGGGACGCGAAAGCCTGGACGGGCCAGCGGCGCGGCGATACCGCGGACGTCCTCCTGTCGACGGCCAGCGACGTATGCAGCAGGCACCCGATCTGGCTCCGCTTCGTCGGCTCCGGAGACGAGGCGAGAGTGCTTCGGGCCAGCTCCGCCTGCTTCGATTCCAGGTAGACCGCGGATGCGGATCGCGCTGGGATCGGACCACGCCGGCTTCGACTACAAGGAGCGGCTGAAGGGAAGCCTGCTGGGGCTGGGCCATGAGCTGACCGATTTCGGAGCGCACTCCGACGCGCCGGTCGATTACCCGCTAATCGTCCGGCCGCTGGCGGAGGCAATCGGCGCTGGTCGGTTCGACCGCGGCATCGTTCTCGGCGGCTCGGGCAACGGCGAGGCGATCGTAGCCAACCGGGTGCGCGGCGTTCGCTGTACGCTCTGCTGGAACGTAGAGTCGGCCCGGCTGGCGCGGCAGCACAACGACGCGAACATCCTCTCGCTGGGGCAGCGGCTTATCGCCGAAGCGGAGCTGCTGCCGATTGTGACCACCTGGCTCACCACCGGATTTGAGGGCGGCCGGCACGTCCGACGGCTCGCGCTCATCGACCCCGCGCCGAGCTGATGCACATCGAGCTCACCGCGGTGCCGTTCGGGCTCTGTCTGGCGCAAGCCGCCGATCCGGAGCGCCGGTCCAACGCGGCGCTCCGAAGCCGGTAGAACCCTGGAGGATGGTTGGAGATTCGTTCCGTCGCTCAGTTCCTCGACTATTGGGACGGCATTCGTGGCCGTACCCTCCGGGTGATCGCGTGCATCCCGCCGGCGCGAATCGAATGGGCCCATCGGCCGGGCAAGTTCACCCTCGGCGACCTGGTGCGCCACCTGGCCGCCATCGAGCGGTACGTGTACGCCGAGACGGTCTCGGGACGGCCGAGCGCCTACCCTGGGTGCGGGCGGGACCTGGCGGACGGCTACCAGGCGGTGGTCGCTTACTTCGAGCGGCTGGCCGCCGAGTCGCGCGCGATCTTCGCGGCATTGCCCGATGCCGCGCTGGAGCGCAAGTGCCGCACACCGGCCGGAACCCCGATCACGACGTGGAAGTGGATACGCGCCATGGTGGAGCACGAGGCGCACCATCGGGGGCAGCTGTATCTCATGCTGGGAATGCTGGACGTGGCCACGCCCCCGCTGTTCGGCCTGACTTCGGAGGAGGTGAGGGGGCGGTCCGTCTGACCCGCCGTTCGGCCTGCGTCCCGGGCTCGGACGGGCTACCTTCCGGGCATTGCACGGCTCTCGCCCCCTACTATGGAGTCTCAGTTGCCCAAGCGAAATTACGGATTCGAGAAGCGTCAAAAGGAGTTGCACAAGGAGCGCAAGAAGGAGGAGAAGGCGCAACGCAAGCTCGAGCGGGCCAAGACCTCGGCCGAGGAGACGCCGGCGGAGCAGCCCGCGACCGACGACGAGCAGTCGACGGAGTAACCCAGGTGACTCGGACCCGCCAGTCCATCGCCGGATGAGCGCCGCCGTTCATGTCCTCGTCTTCGAGGGCTTCGCGGATTGGGAGCCGGCATTCGCGCTGGCCGAGCTGCGCCGAAGCGGGGGCCTGGAGGTGGTGACGGTCGGCTTCGACCGCACGCCCATCCGGTCGATGGGCGGACTGCAGGTGCTGCCGGACCGGGCGCTGGGCGAGCTCGACCCCGCTACGGTGCGGCTGTTTCTCCTCCCGGGCGGTGATCTGTGGGAGGGATCGTACCCGCAGGCCGAGCTCGAGGCGCTGCTCCACGACCTTCGGAAGCGGCGGGTGCCGATCGCGGCCATCTGCGGTGCGACTCTGGCGCTGGCGCGGGGCGGGCTGCTGGACGACCGGAGCCATACGAGCAACGAGCTGGCGTACCTCCAGCGGATGGTTCCCCACTACATCGGGGCGAGCCGGTATGTCGACGCGCTGGCCGTTCGTGATGACGGCCTGATCACCGCCAGCGGCGTTGGTGCGATGGAGTTCGCTCGGGAGATCTTCGAGGAGCTGGAGGTGTTCAGCGCGACGGACCGACCGATCTGGTACCATCTCTTCAAGCACGGGGCGTTTCCCATCTCCTGAGCGACAGGACTCGAGCCATGCGCCCGACAAAGTCACG
>JBBSHB010000212.1:0-4073 GCA_038253515.1 Gemmatimonadales bacterium
AGCCCGTCGCTCAGGGGTGTGCTCGGAACGCCGGGGTACTGTTCCGTGCTGCCGACATACGACGTATAAGATATGTTATGTTAAGTTGATCTGGGGATAACTGTGGAGAACTGGGGAGTTATCCCCCACCGACTGCACAACTAATTGTAAATGATTGTGTTACGGTGCTGTGGAAGCTTCCGACGAAACGCCCACTCAGGTACCCTCCCAGACGCCCCTGAACAGCAGCCGACCCTGGCCGCCCAGCCACACGTCGCTGGCCCGCCCCCCATCTGAGCGCGCCTGGACGATCAACTCGGGACCTCCCCGGGTCCTGAAGTGGACCGGCAGCGTCGCCTCTCCGCGGGCCGCCAGCGCCACTCCCGCGGCCACGGTGCCGGTACCGCACGCCAATGTCTCGCCCTCTACCCCACGCTCGTAGGTACGGATCAGCCACGGGCTCCCCGGCGTCGGAGGCGGACTCACGAAATTCACGTTGGCACCCGCCGAGTCGAGCCCCCGATGGTTGCGGAGGAGCCGGCCGCGAGCGGCAACATCGACGGCTTCCACGTCGTCGACCCGCACGATCAGGTGGGGGACCCCGACGGTTGCGGAGCTGATCCAGCACTCCCCCGGTCCCGGCTCGATCCCGGCAATCGGGGCCGGCAGCTCGAATTCCGGCAAGCCGACCTCCGCCTCATCTCCGGCCGCCGCGCACCGGGCGCGGACCACGCCCGCATCGGTCAGGAGCGACAGCTCGCCGGCCGGGGCGAACTCGAGATAGACCGCCAACCGGACGCTGCACAGGGCGGCGTTGCCGCACATCGCCGCCCGGGAGCCGTCCGAGTTCCAGAAGGCCATCCGGACAGCGTCGGAGCCGTCCGGCGTGAGGATGACCAGGCCGTCCGCCCCGACCCCGGTTCGCCGGTCGCAGATCCGGGAGATCCGGCTCGCCGGCCACTGCTCGGGAGTAGTGGATCGGCCGTCGAGCAGGACGAAGTCGTTGCCCGAACCGGTCATCTTGTAGATGATGGTGCCTCTCACAGCTGTCGCGCTATCGACTTGGTCCGCAGCCACCAGACCATCCAGATCGCCTCCCGGACGATGCGCTTGTCCATCTTGCTCTGTCCCTCCACCCGATCGGTGAACACGATGGGAATCTCGACCAGACGAAAGCCCTGCTTCCAGGCCCGGAAGCTCATCTCGATCTGAAAGGAATATCCGTTCGATTTGACCTTCTCGAAATCGATCGCCTCGAGCACCCGGCGGCGGAAGCACTTGAAGCCGCCGGTCGAGTCGGTGAGCGGCAGTCCAGTCACCCGCCGGGCGTATTCGTTCGCGCCGAGCGAGAGCAGCAGCCGGGAGATCGGCCAGTTGATCACGTTGACTCCGGCCCGGTAGCGGGACCCGATCACCAGGTCGGCGGTCTCGATCGCCTGGAGGAACTCGGGCAGAAACTTCGGGTCGTGGCTGAAATCCGCGTCCATCTCGAAGATGAAGTCATAGCCGCACTCCAGGGCCCAGCGGAACCCCGCGATATAGGCCTTCCCCAGCCCGGCCTTGCTCGGCCGGTGAAGCACGTGGATCCGGCGGTTGGCGGCCGCCATCTCGTCGGCCACTTGGCCCGTGCCGTCGGGCGAGTTGTCATCCACCACCAGAACCTCGATCCGCGCGTCCTGCTGCAGGATGAGCGGAACGATCAACGCCAGGTTGACCCGCTCGTTGTAGGTGGGGACCACGACCAGCGCACGCTCAGGCATCCGCGGCCTTCCGGTGCGTCCAGCGGGGATACAGCATCAGTGCGAGCGCGATGAGCAGCGCGACGGCGCTCACCGCCTTTCCTCGCGCATACGCTGCCGAGGCGAAGTAGAGGCGCACCTCGCGGGCGCCGGGCGGCAGCACCACGCTCAGAAGCGTGTGGTCACCCCGCAGGGCGGCCGCCGGCCTGCCGTCCACCTCCGCATGCCAATCCGGGTACCAGTTCTCCGACACGATCAAATATGTCTGCCTGCTCTCTCGCCCGTCGAGCGTGATCCGCATCCGCCCCGGCGCCCACTCGGCCAACGACGGTCTCACCTGGGCGGCAGCCGGCATCTGCCCGCCCCGGATTGTGTCGGGCGTGACCGTGGCCGTATCGGCGTACAGCACGACGGCGTCCCGCGGGAAGCGAGGGTCGATCACGGTCGGCGCCACCTGATCCTCGGCCAGCTTGGCGGCCCCGGGGACGACTCGGACGTAGGGTGGTATTGTGTCGCGCTCGAGAAGCACGCCAGGCGGGCCGGGAGTGGTCGGCACCGGACCCAGGACCTGGTGGAAACCGGGGACCGCCTGGGCCTCCGGCAGCAGAACGAAGCGCACGCCCAGTAGATCATGGAGGCTGGGACTCCCGGCGAAACGCCACTGGCCCTTCCCGCCGAGCAGCTCGTCGTAGAAGCGGATCTCGTTTCCGTGGTAGCCCAGCATGGTGAGGACATTGTGCGCCATCAGGTAGGAGCCCTGGTAGACTCCCGCGTCGAGTACCCGGAACGGCCCCGGCTCGCGGCGCAGCCGGGAGGTGATCTCGTCGTCGTGAAAGAGTCGCGCGGCCGGCTCGCGGAACTGGTAGAAGAGCCGGTCGACGCTCCAGAGGTCAGCGGTCACCAGCACGACGAGCGCCGCGGCGGCGACCGGCCCCGCGAGCCGACCTGTCCGGATGGCCCAGAGCCCCGCGCCGCCGAGAGCGACGACCAGCAGCAGCCGGAGCGCGCCCGTCTGCAGCGCGCCGGCGTTGGCGGCGACGCGGCCGGCCTGCTCCGCCGAAGCGAGCGCGGTGGCGAACGACTGGAGGATCCCCCCTGCCCCGAGCAGCGCGAGGCCGCCGATCACGCCCAGCGGCACGGCAAGCGCGCGGAGCGGCAGGTCACGCCGGAGGAGTCGATCGACCCCCAGTCCGGCGAAGACGGCCGCCGGCAGCGCCACCAGGAAGAAGGCCATGCCCGGAGCCCGTACCTTCTTCATCATCGGCATGACCTCGTACCACAGCCGATAGAACGGGGTGTGGCCGCCCCAGGCGATCAGCAGGAACAGGATGGCGATGACGCCGAAGGCCCGGACGAGTCGGGTCCGGCTCCGGTCGCCCGCCCCCAGCACCGCCAGCACCACCACCAGCGCGCCGAGATACTCCGTGTGCAGCTTGAAGAAGTTGCGTCCCCAATAGCTCTCCAGCACGCCGTTGAACTGAGGCAGGATCGTGGTGACGATCTCCTCGGGTGGCATGGAGAACATGGTGGCGTACTCCCATCCGGTGCTCGGCCCGCCGGCGCCGCGCGGGGAGTAGGGGATGTACGCCAGGAACGGGAGCACCTGAATGGCGGCGACGGCCAGCCCCAGGGCAACCGCGCCGAGGGCGAACCCGAGCTCTCTGGGCCAGAAGATGCCGGCGGGGCGATCGGGATCGAGGAACACCAGATACACGGTCCAGAGGGCCAGCCCCACCAGCAGGTAATACGTCATCTGAAAGTGCGGCGCCAGCATGCAGAGCCCCACCGAGAGCGCGAGCAGGCCGTAGCCGCCGAGGCGCCGGTCGCGGACGGCCCGGAGCAGCGCCAGGAACGCCAGCGGCGTGAGCGCCGAGACGAACAGCTTCCCATCGTGGCCGGGCTTGACCAGGGATGCGACGATGCCGGTGAGCTCGTACGCCAGTCCGCCGACGAGGGCTCCGGTCCAGCTCAGCCTCAGGGCACGCAGCAGTGCGTACATGGCCGCACCGGCCACTACCAGATGCGCGAAGAACTCCAGGTTCATCGCCGTGTCCACGGGAAGGATCCAGCGGAGCCAGGCCGAGGGGTAGAAGATGTCCCCGTGCAGGGCGGCGATATACGGCAACCCGCCGAACAGATACGGATTCCACTGGGGGATGTGTCCGGTCGTGCGGAAGAACTCCGCCCCGAACAGGCGGAAGCCATAGCCCGCGACGTACTGGTCATCGCCCAGCAGGAAGCCGCCGGAGAGCATCGGCCAGCAGAGGGTAGCCGCCGCGAGGAGGAAGACAACCAGCGCGAGCAGTGCGGCCCGCCGGGGCTCGAAGGGAACGACTACATCGGGCTCAGGGTGCG
>JBBSHB010000213.1:0-4060 GCA_038253515.1 Gemmatimonadales bacterium
CGAGAGATACGAGTCGACATAGGCCCGGCTGCCGATTCGCCGCACTTCTTCCAACGGGCCGATCGCCTCGCGGTAGCGTCCCGAGAGAAAGTCCACCACCGCCTTGGTGCGGAGCTGCTCGGGGAGGTTGAGCGGGTCGACCTCGAGCGCTCTCTTCACCTCTGCCGCCGCCTGGTCGAGCAGGCCGAGATGATAGAAGGCGGCCGCTCGGAAGTAGTTCGCCAGGTCGAGGTTGGGGTTGAGCTCGAGGGCGTGGCTGCTCTCCTCCAGGGTCCGTGCCCAGTCGAACTCGGACTTCCGGGCGACGGCCGCCCGGGCCCCTCGCGCTCGAGGCGGGCGCGCAGCGACTCGCCCTCCACGTAGGGCATGGTGAACCAGAGCCGGCCGGCATCACCCGCCGACGCGAGCACCCGGCCGGAGTCGAGCACCGTCAGGATGTGGGGATGCTGCAGACTTCCGGCGACCCGGATCTCGCGCTCGAATCGCTCGGGGCCGAGCGCGGCGGCCAGGTCCGAGCGGAGCACCTTGAGGGCGACGAGGCGATCGTGGCGGAGGTCCCGGGCGAGGTAGACCGTCGCCATGCCGCCGCGGCCGAGCTCGCGCTCGAGGAGATAGCGGTCGCGCAGGGCGTCGGCGAGGGAGGGATCGACAGCAGCCACGATCCTGCCGGGTGGGGAACGCTACCAATGTGGGTGTGAGGCCGGGGGACCGCCAGCGGCTCAGGCAGCGGGCCCCGCGGGATCGCTCTCCAGCCGCCGCTCGAGCTCGGTCAGCAACTCACGGACCCGAGGATCCTCGATTTTCCCGAGCAGGGCTTTGGCCTCCGGCAGCACGCGTGCGCCGCGGGCCCGGACCAGCGGCAGCAGCCGGTCCGCCGCTGCCGCAACGGTCAATTGTCCCGTCTGATACTGCTGAAGAACGGTCAGGAGTTCCGTGATGTCGGAGTTCATGGAGTATCCGTGGGTCAGGTGTTCAGTCGAGCGGGTGCTCCGCCCGCACCCGCTGGAGCGCCGCGTGATCGGTCAAGTCCAGCTCCAGCGGCGTGAGCGAAACCCACCCCTCCTTCATCGCCCAGCGGTCGGTCCCCTCTTCGCTCTCCTCGATCGGCCGGACCGTGAGCCAGAAGTGTTTTCGTCCCATCGGATCTTCGCCAGGCACCACCTCGCCGTCGTACTGGTTGACCGACTGGCGGGTCCACATGAGGCCCTTGGGCTGGCGCGGGAAGTTGACGTTCACCAGCGTGAGCCAGGGGTCCTGCAGCAGGACGCATTCGAGAACCCGGTGCACGTACGGCGCGAGGACCTCGAAAGCCGGCTCGGTCCGTCCCGCCGGCGTGCTCAGCGCCACGCCCCGGAGGCCCAGCAGCGCCGCCTGCTTGGCCGCGGCGAGGGTGCCCGAGTGCCAGACGGAGTTCCCCAGGTTGGGGCCGAGGTTGATCCCCGAGAGCACCACGTCCACCTTCTCCCAATTGTACGCCCCGAGCGCCACGCAGTCGGCCGGGGTCCCGTTCACCCGGTGCGCCTGGAAGTCGCCCAGCGTAGTCTTCCGGAAGGAGAGCGGACGGCTGGCGGTGATGGCGTGCCCCATGGACGATTGCTCCACGTCGGGCGCCACCACCCGGACGTCCCCGAACTGGGCCGCGGCCTTGGCCAGCGCCAGGAGCCCCGGGCTGTAGATTCCGTCGTCGTTGGTCACCAGGATCCGCATCCTGTCAATCTATCCTTTCACCGGCACCCCGCTTCCGCGATGCACGTCACTCTGCTGCACAACCCCGCCGCCGGCGAGGGAGAGACCTCTCGCTACGAGCTGGTCCGCGCACTGGTGGCCGCCGGCCACGCGGTCACCTATCAGTCGAGCAAGGAGAAGGGCTACGAGAAGGCGCTCGATGAGCCCGGCGACGTGGTGCTGGTGGCCGGGGGAGATGGAACCGTGCGCAAGGCGGCCGGTCACCTGCTCGGCCGGGACGTGCCGCTGGCGCTGCTGCCACTCGGCACCGCCAACAACATCGCCCGGGCGCTCGGAGTGGACGGCTCGCCGAAACAGGTGATCGCGGGTCTCGGCTCCGCGCGGCCGCGGCGGTTCGACGCCGGCCTGGCGAAGGGCGCCTGGGGCGAGAGTCACTTCGTGGAGGCCGTGGGCCTCGGACTCTTCGCGGTGACGATGTGCCTGGTGGACTTGCGGACCCATCACCGGGCAGGTCGCGCCGAGCACGAGGACCTCGGTCTCACCCGCGACCTCCGCTTCCTCAACCGGGTGCTCCGCGATCTGCGGCCGCAGGCCTGGCACCTCGAAGTCGATGGTGAGGACCTCTCCGGCGACTACCTCCTCCTCGAGGTGATGAACACCCCGTCCATCGGCCCCAACCTGCGGCTTGCGCCGCGCGCGGATGTCGGCGACGGGCTGTTCGACGTGGTGCTCGTCACCGAACGCGAGCGAGTCTTGCTCCGCGCATATATCGCCGCCCGCGTGGCGGGCGACGATCCCGAAGTCGACCTCCCGGTCCGGCGCGCGCGGCAGATCACCATCGTTGCCGCCGGTGCGGAGCTGCACGTCGATGACGAGCTGGAGCGGCCCGGCGCCGAACCGTCGGCCGTGGGAGCGCTGATCCAGCTGACCCAACTGCCGGGGGCGCTGCAGTTCCTGCTGTAGCCGGCCGGCCATAGATTCCGAACTCCCCGCTCGACGGAGCCTCAGGCATGCCGCGGATCACCCCTATCAGCTACGATACCGCTCCACCCGCCGTCCGCCAGGCGCACGACGAGCATGTCCAGCGGCACGCGCGCATCACCAACATGAAGCGCACGCTGCTCAACTCGTTGCCGGCATTCCACGCGCTGATGGAGTGGTATCCGCTCCGCGACACGGTGCAGCCGTTCCTCGGCGAGCGGCTCACGACGCTCTTCGCCCACGCCATCTCGGCGGAGACCGACTGCCTGATCTGCTCCACGTTCTTCCGCCGCATCCTGATCGAGACCGGCGACAACCCCGACCGGCCCCGGCTGGACGAGCGGGAGTCCGCCGTGATCGAGTTCGGCCGCCGGCTCGCGGTGTCGCCCTACCAGGTGCCGGACTCGCTGTACCAGCGGGTCGCCAGCTACTTCACGCCGGAGCAGATGGTGGCGCTCGCCGCGTTCGGCGCGCTCATGGTGGCCACCAACGTGTTCAACAACGCGCTGGAGGTGGAGCTGGACGAGTACCTGCAGCCGTATCGGGCCCGCGAGCGCCGGGGCGCCGAGGTGGCGGGAGACCGGACGTGAGCGGGGAGTTCGCGGGGCGGGTGGCGTTCATCACCGGTGCCGCGCACGGGCAGGGCCGGGCCGCGGCGCTCGCGTTCGCGAGGGAAGGCGCCCGGGTGGCGGCGTTCGACGTCGCCCGGCCGCTGCCGTACCCGGGCTACGGGATGGGCACGGGCGACGATCTCGAATCCCTCGCCGCCGCCTGCCGGGAGCTGGGCACCGAATGCCTCACCTTCGCCGGTGACGTGCGGGACGACGCGGCGGTCACCGGGGCGGTGAGCCGGACGGTCGAGCGATTCGGCCGGATCGACATCCTGTTCAACAACGCCGGCATCTGCGCCTACGGCCTGGCCCACGAGCTGACCGAGGAGGCGTGGGACACGATGCTGGACATCAACCTCAAAGGAGCCTGGCTGGTGGCGCGGCGGGTGATTCCGGTGATGATGCAGCAGCGCTCGGGAAGCATCATCAACAACTCCTCGGTCGCCGGGCTCCGCGGCATGGGCCGGCTCAGCCACTACGCCGCCTCCAAGTGGGGACTGACCGGCCTCACCAAGTCCTGGGCCATCGAGCTGGCCCCCTACAACATCCGGGTGAACTCGATCCATCCCACCGGGGTGAACACGCCGATGAACGACGGGCTCGCCGCGCTGGAGGGTCTCACTCCCCGGGAGATCGCCGAGCGGTCGGCGGGGAACCTCCTCGCGGTGCCGTGGATCGAGCCGGAGGACGTGGCGCACGCGGTGCTCTACCTGGCCTCCGACCGCGCGCGCTACGTGACCGGCGCGCCCCTGGTGCTGGACGCCGGTCTCTTGAGCCGCTGA
>JBBSHB010000214.1:0-4046 GCA_038253515.1 Gemmatimonadales bacterium
CTCTTAATCACTAGGTTCTCGGTTCGATTCCGAGGCGGCGCACTGCAAGGCGCAACGTTCACCAATACACGTCGACGGGTCAGCGAGCTGCTGACCCGTTTCGTATGTGCAGACATTGATTGGCGCGCCCGGTCTTTCGGACCCGGCCGTCGGAAGCCAGATTGGACAACACTCCACCAACAGGACGCGAGGCAGAGTATCCGCGAAGGTCATATGCGCCTGAGTCGGTCGAGTGGTGGCTTTGGCTCAGGGTCGCGCCGCGCTCGGGAGTCGGGTGCGGGCCGTATGGCGACCCTGTACCTCGCCCCCGATCACGAGTCAGCTTGGAATGCCCCAACCATCCAATGGAGGCGCTCTGATGGTCACTGCCACCCACTGGCCGCGCAAGACCCGGGAATTGCACAGCCATCACTTCGACTCCACGATCTGGAACGATCTCCGGTTCCGCGACGACGACATCATCGTCGCCACCTACGCCAAGTCCGGGACGACCTGGATGCAGCAGATCCTGGCCCAGATGATGTTCGGCCCCGATCCGTCCCTCGAAGTGGCCTCGATGTCACCCTGGCTCGATCTCCGCGTCCCTCCCAAGGAGGTGAAGCTGCCCATGGTGGAAGCGCAATCGCATCGACGCTTCCTGAAGACCCACCTGCCGGTCGACGCGCTGCGCTTCTCGCCCAACGCGAAGTACATCTATCTCGGCAGGGACGGACGCGACGTGGTCTGGAGCATGTACAACCACCATAGCAACGCCAACGAGAAGTGGTACCAGGCGCTGAACGACACGCCCGGTCGGGTCGGCCCTCCCATCGAGCCACCCCCGAGTGACATCCGGCAGTACTGGCACGAGTGGCTGGATCGCGACGGCTACCCCTTCTGGCCATTCTGGGAGAACGTCCGAGGCTGGTGGGAGATCCGCGCCCTGCCCAACATGCTGTTCGTGCACTTCGCGGATCTGAAGCGAGACCTTCCCGGACAGATGCGGCGAGTGGCCGCCTTCCTCGAGATTCCCATCGATGAGTCTCGCTGGGACACGATCGTCGAATACTGTTCCTTCCCCTGGATGAAGAAGCACGCGACGCAGAGCGTCCCGCTGGGCGGCGCGTTCTGGGATGCGGGCGCCGAGGTGTTCATCCACAAGGGCGTCAACGGCCGCTGGGCCGATACGCTGAATGCGGGAGAGGTCGCCGAGTACGAGGCGCGGGCCCTCCTGGAGCTGGGCCCCGACGGCGCGCGCTGGCTCGCTACGGGCGAGGGCCCGCGCGGCAGCTGAGGGCAGGCCATGAGGCGGCCCGCTACTTGGGCGGGCCGAGCCGATCCGCGGGGTGCTGCGTGCACAAGCGCATCGGCACGCTCGCGCGGGCTGAACCCAGCCGGCGAGGTGCCATGGCGCAGCCGGCTTCTTCGGCGCACCTTGAGACCCTCGAGGAAGCGCGTCGGGATACCTCGCGGCAAGGAGCCTCCAATGACCGCCCCAGTCTCTAACAGGATGCAGGTCGTCGTCACAGACATCGACATGCCGTTCATGAGCATGGTGGTCTTCATCGTGGAGTGGACGATCGCCGCCATACCAGCGATGATTGAGCTCTTCATCCTCACGGCGATCGCGGCTGCAGTGCTCGGCGGGATCTTTCACAGCATGTTCGGCGGTCTGTTCCCCAGGTGGCCGGCGGCGTAAATGGATCTGGGCTATGCAATGCCGCGAGGGGACGTTAGCCGCCCGGCGCTAGCCAATACATTAGGAGGAAAAAATGGACACGAACACTCTGCTCATCATCGTCCTCGTGGTGCTGCTACTCGGTGGTGGCGGATTCTTCTACCGCCGCCGGCGCTAGAGAGCAAGGGGAGGACGGAGGCGGCCCGCTACTTGGGCGGGCCGAGCCGATCCGTGGGGTGCTGCGCCAGCAGCCGCTCGGCGAAGTCCAGGCGCTCGTGCACCTCGCTCAGCTCCTGCCGGATCGTCCCGACGTCGTTCTCCAGCGCCTGCAGCCGGCCGGCTGCCTCGGGGGACGCGCCGGCGGCGCGGCTTTCCGCCTGAATCTTCGCGACCTTGACGACGCCCCACACGATGATGCCGGCGACTGGTACGAGTGCTCCGAGAGAACCTGGATCCATGGAATCCTCGACGTGGCGGGGGCGGATTGGGCGTCCTTTCAACTTACGTCCGCCGCCCACACTCGGCGAGCCGCCTAGACGCGGTGCTATCGCTGCCGGGCGTACAGGTATTCGAACGCGAGGAACTCCCGGGCGTTCGCCGCCGACTGCGGCGTCAGGTACAGCCGGACCGTCTGGCTGTCGTGGGCGATCGGCGCGATGGTGCGCCGGTACCGGAACCCCGCGTTCTTCGCGTCGCCCCACGCCGGTGCGACGAAGCTGCCGCCGTACAGCGTGATCGGCCCATCCGCCGTGGCGTCGGCGCTCTTCTCGTTCATCATCTGCAGCGCGCGCGTGTCCATCGAGACGTACTCGTACTGCTGGTTCACCGCGTTGTAGTTGAAGTACGCCAGGCGGGTGAACGGCGCCTCCTTCGACCCGGGCGCCAGCTCCATCGTCTCCTCGAGAAAGGACTGCCCCACCAGCCGTCGCCGCGCGAGGGCCGGCGGCAGTGCGATCGCCTGGACATCGCCGGCGGGCCACATCCGCTGCTGCACGCGCCAGGTACCGACCATCCGGCGCAAGAGCGGCGGCGCCGTGGTGCTCGCATCCCCGCGCCCTCAGTCCTCGCGCCGGGCGATGCGGTCGCACAGCGGGAGCCAGCGGTCCCCGGGGCGCCATTCCCAGGTGATCGTCTGGGTCCGCCCGTCCGCGCTGAATGCGATTCGCGCACGCTCGGTGTCGCCCGACAGGGTCCATACCCGCCCGTCGACCGCGAGGTCGCAGAGGCGGTAGAACCCGTGATTCTCGAAGCATCGGGCGAAATAGCGGCCCGTCTTCGGGTCCACGCTCATGATGCTGAGCGTGTCGAAGGGGTTGGCGCCGGTCATCGCCCGTTCGTCCTGGATGAGGAAGAACTCGCCGGTGTGCTAGCGGCCGGTGTGGGTGCTGACCCAGCGCTCAGCCGCACTCTTCGGATCGTCCTCGGGCTGTTGCGAACCGCCATAGGACTTCCCCTCAGCCCGCCAGCGGCCCAGGAATACGGCCAGCGCCTCGTGCTGAGCGCCGCGCGCGGGCGGGGCCTCGTTGTGGCTCGTCGTCATTGGTATCTCCCGTGGAAGAACGCCCGCGCCGAACGCATCTACAGGTCCAGCCGGAGCTCGAATCCGCCGTAGGCCATCCGCTTGCCGTCGAACGGCATGGCGCCGGGGTCCATCATCTTGGCCAGCCGCGGATCCTTCATCACCTTGGCGTTCACCCGGTCGCGGTGCGCCCGGGACTTGTAGACGATCCATGAGAACACCACCGTTTCGCCCGGCTTCACCTTCACCGCCTTCGGAAACGGCAGGCCCATCTTGCTCTTGAGGTCATCCCCTGTGCACTCGCGGTACTCGAGCGCACCGTGCTCCCGCCACACCTTGCCGGCCGTGCGGGCCATCCGGAGGTAGGTGGCGAGTTTCCGCTTGGGGACGGGCAGCAGAAAGCCGTCGACGTATCGCATAGGAACCTCCTTAGGGGGTCATTCCGTTCCGCCTCCGCAGCTCGGCAACCTTGCCGAGGTCGGCGAGCGCACCCAGCCGCTCGAAGGCGGCGCCGGCGGCATCGAGCTCGAGTGCGGCTTCCTCGTCATGGCCCAGCACTGTGTAGGCCTCCGCCAGAAACACTCTGCTGCGTGCAGCCTCGTAGGGAAGCTCGATCTCGGCCCAGAGCGTTCGAGCCTGGCGGAGAGTGATTGCGGCGGCGGCACCCAAGGCGGAGGAGTGGTACAGGGCGGCGATCGCGGCCAGCTCTTCCGCCGCGGCGCGCGCTTAGTCGATCGTGCCGCAGGCGATGCCGATTTCGACCCGGGCAGGCAACAGGCGCGCGCGCTCGAGTCGCAGCATGGACGGATCGTCGAGGGCTCGATCGATGAGACTGCGCCCGGCGTCGGGCTGTCCCTGCGCGAGTCGCAG
>JBBSHB010000215.1:0-3970 GCA_038253515.1 Gemmatimonadales bacterium
GGCGGCGCTCGCCTCGAGCTCGGGCAGCCGCGCCACCGGTATGACGAAGCGGCCCAGCGCCCAGGACTGCTCACTGTCCAGATAGGCGGCGTACTGCCGAAGGGCGGATTCGAGCTCGAGCGACGCGGGCGGAAAGAGACCCGCGTAGTCGATGCTGCCTTCGAGCAAGCTGCGCAGTGCGGTCATCGTAGCCCAATCTATGATCCCTGCCCCATTTCCGCTGGCCCTGTCCGACAGTAAGATACGGGCATGACCATAGCCACGATCAACCCGACCACCGGCGAGACCGTCCGCACCTTCCAGCCGCTGTCGTTCGCCGCGCTGAACCTGCGGCTGCAGTGCGCCGCCGACACCTACCGGCGCTACCGGCGCACCCCGCTCGCCGACCGCAAGCGCATGCTGCTCCGCGCGGCCGAGATCCTGGAGGCGGAGAAGGACGCGTTCGGCAAGCTCATGGTGCTGGAGATGGGCAAGCCCATCAAGGCGGCGGTGGAGGAGGCGGCCAAGTGCGCCCTGGGCTGCCGCTACTACGCGGAGAACGCCGAGCGGTTTCTGGCAGACGAGTACGTCGAGACCAGTGCCTCCCGGAGCTACGTGACCTATCAGCCGATCGGGCCGGTGCTCGCCGTCATGCCGTGGAACTTCCCCTTCTGGCAGGTCTTCCGCTTCGCGGCGCCGGCGCTGATGGCGGGCAACGTCGGCCTGCTCAAGCACGCCTCCAACGTGCCCCAGTGCGCCCTCGCCATCGAGGATATCTTCCGCCGTGCCGGCTTTCCCGAGGGCTGCTTCCAGACGCTGCTGATCGACACCGACCACGTGCGCACGGTCATCGAGGATTCCCGGGTGGCCGCGGTCACCCTCACCGGGAGCACCGGCGCCGGCGGGCAGGTGGCCGGCGCGGCCGGCAAGGTGGTCAAGAAGTCGGTGCTCGAGCTGGGCGGGAGCGACCCGTTCATCGTGATGCCCAGCGCCGACTTCGACACGGCGGTGCGGACCGCGGTCAAGGCGCGGGTCATCAACAACGGCCAGTCCTGCATCGCGGCCAAGCGCTTCATCGTGCAGGAGTCGATCGCGGCCGAGTTCGAGCGGCGCTTCGTGGCGGGATTCGAGGCGCTGACGGTGGGCGATCCGATGGATCCCGCCACCGACGTCGGCCCGCTGGCCAATGCGAGCCAGGTGACCACCATCGGCCAGCAGGTGGAGCGCTCGGTGGCCGCCGGGGCCCGGCTGCTCACCGGCGGGCGCCGGCTCGACCGGCCCGGCTACTACTACGCGCCGACCGTCCTCACCGGCGTGACGCCCGACTCGCCGGCGTACCACGACGAGGTCTTCGGCCCGGTGGCGATCCTGTTCCGCGCCCGCGACGTCGACGACGCCATCCGGCTGGCCAACGACACGCCGTTCGGCCTCGGCGCCAGCGCCTGGACCAACGATGCGGCGGAGCGGGCCCGGTTCGTCGCCGAGCTGGAGGCGGGGATGGTGTTCATCAACGCCATGGTGGCGTCGGATCCGCGGGTGCCGTTCGGCGGGGTAAAGCAGTCGGGCTACGGTCGGGAGCTTTCCAGCCAGGGAATGCGGGAGTTCGTCAACATCAAGACCGTCTGGATCCAGGAGAGCCCTTCCCCGGCCCACAAGCTTTCCGACTCGGAGTGAGCGGCCTCGGAGTGACCAACTGGCAGGCGGTCGACGGCTCCTTCCGCGATCCCAGCGGCTTCGTCTTCACCCGGGACGGCACCCTCTACCGCCAGGTCAACGCCGGCTTCCGTCCCACCTTCGAGGCGTTCCTCTCCTCGGGACTCTACGACGAGCTTGCCGGGGACGGGCTGCTGGTGCCCCACACCGACACCGGCCTCGCCGAGGCGGCCACGGCGGACGCCTTCACGGTGCTCCGGCCCGAGCGCATTCCCTTCGTGTCCTATCCCTACGAGTGGTCGTTCGGCGAGCTGCGCGACGCGGCGCTTCTGACCCTCGAGCTGCAGCGGCGCGCGCTGATCCGGGGCTTCGTGCTGCGCGACGCCAGCGCCTACAACGTGCAGTTCCGCGACGGCCGCCCGATCTTCATCGACACCCTCTCCTTCGAGCCGCGGGTGGAGGGAACGCCGTGGATCGCCTACGGGCAGTTCTGCGAGCACTTCCTGGTCCCGCTCGCGCTCATGAGCATGCGCGACGTGCGCTGCTCCACTCTTCTGCGCTCTCATTTGGACGGCATCCCGCTGGACCTGGGCAGTCGCCTCCTGCCCCGCGCGAGCTGGGCCCGGCTGGGCCTGCTGCTCCACGTCCACCTGCACGCCAAGGCGCAGTCCCGCTACGCCGGCGCGTCGGTGAGCGCCAAGGGGCGGGGTCGCACGATGAGCAGCAACGCGGTGAGCGGCCTGGTGGCCAGCCTCCGCTCCGCCGTCGAGGGTCTTTTCTGGAATCCCGCCGGCACCGTGTGGGCCGAGTACGCCACCGACAACAGCTACACCTCGTCGGCCGCGCGATCCAAGCGGGAGATCGTGATCGAGTACCTGCGTCCCCTCGCCGCGACGACCATCTGGGATCTGGGCGCCAATACCGGGGACTACAGCCGCGCGGCCCGGGAGGTGGTGCCTCAGGTCGTCTCCTTCGACCTCGATCCTGCGGCGGTGGAGCGGAACTATCGCCGGGTGCGCGACCAGGCGGAGACCGGCATCCTCCCGTTGGTGCTGGATCTGGCCAACCCCTCGCCGGCCCAGGGCTGGGCCCACCGCGAGCGGCTGTCGCTGGAGCAGCGCGGCCCCGCCGACGTGGTGCTGGCGCTGGCGCTGGTGCATCACCTGGCCATCGGCCGCAACCTGCCGCTCCCCCGGATCGCCGACTACCTCGCCCGGCTGGGCCGCTCGCTGGTGATCGAGTTCGTGCCCAAGGAGGACAGCCAGGTGCAGCGGCTGCTGCAGAATCGCCCCGACATCTTCCCCGACTACACCCGCGAAGGATTCGAGCGCGCCTTCGGGGCCCGCTTCCGGATCGACGCCGTGCGCCCCGTCGAGCAGTCCGGCCGGCAGCTCTACCTCATGACCGCCTGCGCCCCAGACGGTCGGCGCTCGACATGACGCGGCGAGTCATCACCCCCGGCGCGCTCTGGTGGGTGATGAAGCACGCGCTGGGCGGCTGGTGGAACGACAACGTCCCCCGGCTGGGCGCCTCGCTCGCCTACTACACGCTCTTCGCGCTCGCCCCCACCCTGCTGGTCGCGATCGCCGTGGCGGGACTCTTCTTCGGCGCGGAAGCGGTGCGCGGCGGGGTCGTGGAACAGCTCCAGGGGCTCATGGGGAAGGAGGGAGCCCAGGCCGTGCAGGCGATGCTCGAGGGCGCCGCCAAGCCGTCCTCCAGCAAGCTCGCGACCGCCATCGGCCTGTTCACGCTCTTCCTGGGATCGACCGGCGCGTTCCTCGAGATGCAGACCGCGCTCAACGCCATCTGGCGGGTGAAGCCCAAGCCCAGCGCCGGCATCCGCATGCTGCTGCTGCCGCGGCTGATCTCGTTCGGGCTGGTGGTCGCGGTGGGATTCCTGCTGCTGGTCTCGCTCCTGGTGAGCGCCGCGCTCGCCGCCCTCGACCGTTACATGGGCGACGCGTTCCCCGGGCTCACCGTCGTCTGGCAGGCGGCCAACGTCCTGGTGTCGCTGGGCGTGGTCACGCTGCTCTTTGCCCTGGTCTACAAGGTGCTGCCCGACGTGGACCTGCGCTGGCGCGACGTGTGGATCGGCGGGCTGGTGACCGCGGGGCTCTTCAGCATCGGGAAGCAGTTGATCGGGCTCTATCTGGGGCACAGCACGCTGGCGTCCAGCTACGGGGCGGCGGGGTCGGTGATCGTGCTCCTCCTCTGGGTCTACTACTCCGCCCAGGTCGTCCTGCTCGGCGCCGAGTTCACCCGGTTCTACGTGGAGCGGTTCGGCGGCGGGGCGCCGTCGGCGATCGCTACAAAGGATCCGTCGCCTCAGCTATCGGTA
>JBBSHB010000216.1:0-3964 GCA_038253515.1 Gemmatimonadales bacterium
CAACCTGGCGGAGATCCTCGACAATCTTGCGGCTGTGATCCGGGCGCGTTTCACCATCCGCCGCCAGATCAACGTGTATACCGCGCAGGGGCGGATGACCGGCTACCTGCTCTCGTTGCTTCCGTTCTTTCTCTTCGGGATCCTGTACTGGATCGCCCCGGAGTACATGGTGGTCCTGTTCACCGACCCGATCGGCAAGGTGCTCGTTGCCGTGGCCATCGCGATGCAGCTTGTCGGATTCTTCTGGATTCGGAAGATCGTCAACATCGACATCTGAGGCGGACCCATGCTGGCGCTGATCGCGGTGCTCACCGCGTTTGCGGTCGTTTCGCTCCTGCTGCTCCTGGCCCAGGCCGCTCCCGGCCGGGGCACCTTGGCCACGCAGCTCGACGAGTTGCAGTCTATTGGTGGCCCCCAGGAGACGCTGGCCCGTCGCCGCAGGCAGGCCCGGTCCGACCGGCTCAAGTCCGTGCTTCAGGCCTTCGGCGAGCGGATGGAGGGCGGCCGCAAAGACACCAGCCAGGTCCGGCAGTTCTTACTCCAGGCGGGCTACACCGACCATAACTCGGTCGCGATCTATTGGGCCTCGCGGGTCATCCTGGCCGCCGGGCTCACCGTCTCGGCGCTGCTCCTTCTGCCGTTGGCTGGAGTCTCCGCCGTCCAGACGATGCTGGGCGTGCTCTGGCTTAGCGCGATGGGCTGGGTCGGCCCGGTGTTTTACGTCCGGCGCAGGCTCAAAGGCAGGCAGAAGGAGATCCAGAGGGCGATGCCGGACATGCTGGACATGCTTGTCGTCTGCGTCGAAGCGGGACTGGGGCTCAACCAGGCGCTGGTCCGGGTGGCGGACGAGGTCGATCACGTGAGCCTGGTCATGAGCGAGCAGCTCGCGCTGGTGAACCTCGAGATGCGCGCCGGCACCGCCCGCGACGAGGCTCTCAAGAACCTGGCGGACCGGACCGGCCTGCCCGACATCAAGTCGCTCGTCGGCATGCTGATCCAGACCGACCGTTTCGGCACCTCGGTGGCCGATGCGCTCCGGGTGCACAGCGAGACCATGCGCACCAAGCGGCGTCAGCGGGCCGAGGAGGCCGCGGCCAAGACCACCATCAAGCTGGTCTTCCCGCTGGTGCTCTTCGTCTTCCCGGCGATGTTCGTGGTGGTGCTGGGGCCCTCTGTCATCGCCCTCTACCGGATGTTCGCCCAAATCCAATGAGGCTGGTGCAGGTCATCAACACCGACCGGGGCGTCGAGCTGGGCCGCCGCATCGGGCTGGCTGACGGCTGGCTCTCCCGGCTCCGCGGGATGCTGGGCCGGCGCGAGCCCCAGCCTGGTGAAGGGCTGCTCCTGGTGCCCTGCCGGTCGGTGCACATGATCGGGATGCGCTACCCGATCGACGTCGCGTTCCTCGATGCCGACCGGCGGGTGCTGTCGATCCATCCCCGGCTTCGCCCGGGGCCGCACACCGCCGGAAGGCGAGGCGCGTGCTACGCGCTCGAGCTTCCGACCGGTACGCTGGCCGCCACCGGCACCGTTCCCGGCAACCGACTCAACTGGCAGGAGACCATGCTATGAGCGCGATCCCGGCGATCCCGCATCTCGACGAGGAGCCCACCCCGGGCCGCCCGGACGCCCCGCGGACCCCGGAAAAGCTGGAAGACCTCGGCTTGGCGCCCGATGCGGTCCGCGACCTCCTGCTCAAGGCGCTGTACGTTCAAGGCAGCCGGACTGGGCAGGAGTTAGCCGAATACGTCTGCCTTCCGTTCGGCCTGGCGGACGAGGAGCTGCTGACCCTCCAGCAGCGCCGTTTCGTCGAGGTCCGCGGCACCATCGGCCCCAACCGGGCCAGCTACCGCTTCGACCTGGTGGCCGACGGCCGGGCCCGCGCCAAGGACGCCCTGGAGGCAAGCCAGTACGTCGGCCCGATACCGGTGCCGCTCGCCCAGTACCGGGAATGGATCGAGGCCCAGTCGATCCGCCACGCCCACGTCACCCAGCAGGTGATGCGGGACGGCTGCGACCACTTGGTCCTGGACGAGGCGCTGTTCGACATGCTGGGCCCGGCGGTCAACTCGTCCAAGTCGATCTTCCTCTACGGCCATCCTGGTAACGGGAAGACCGCCATCGCGGAAGCCATCTCCCAGATGCTCGGCGGGTCGCTCTACATCCCCTACGCGGTGGACATCGACGGTCAGATCATGACCGTGTTCGACGGCGTGCACCACGAGCTGATCGAGTCGGAAGGCGGTAGCGCCGATCACGACGGCATCTGGCTCCGCACCGGGTCGAGCTACGACCGCCGCTTCGCGCTGATCAAGCGGCCGGTGGTGGTCACCGGCGGTGAGCTCTCCATGGAGCAGCTCGACCTCCAGTACGATCCGTTCACCAAGCTCTACCAGGCGCCGTTCCAGGTGAAGGCCAACGGCGGCGTGCTCATCGTGGACGACTTCGGCCGCCAGCGCGTGCCGCCCCGCGACCTGCTCAACCGCTGGATCGTGCCGCTGGAGAAGCGGGTGGACTTCCTCACCCTGCACACCGGGGCCAAGTTTCCCATCCCGTTCGACTGCCTGCTGATCTTCGCCACCAACCTCGACCCGGCCGACCTGGTGGAGGAGGCGTTCCTCCGCCGGATCCACTACAAGATCTCGGTGGAGGATCCCTCCAAGGAGGGGTACGAGGAGATCTTCCGCCGCTGCTGCGACGGCTTGAACATCGACTTCGATCCGGCCGCCCTGGCCCAGATTTACCGCGACTTCTACCAGGCGATGAACATCCCGGCCCGCGCCTGCCACCCGCGGGACATCCTCTCCCACGTCTGCGACATCGCCAAGTACCGGGAGACCAGGCCTCGGCTGACCCGCGACCTGGTGGACATGGCGTGCCGCTCGTACTTCCTCAGCAACGCACAGGACCACTGAGCGATATGCCCGACCTGGAGATGAGTCCCGAGCAACGGATCAGGCACGAGTTCGAGCGCAGCATGCTGCTCCGGGTCGAGATCGTCGAGCGCGAGGCCCGCCGCCTCCGCCGCCTCTGGCTGGCCTCGCTCATCAGCATCGCGGTGCTGCTCGGCCTGGCCACCGCCCTGGTCATCGTCTCGGCGCGCCACGGCCTGCCCGGCACGGTGGCGGACGTGATCGAGTCCCGCCAGTTCCTCCTGCGCGACGCCGATGGCCTGGTACGCGGCGCCTGGGGCACCCTGCCCGACGGCACCATGCGGCTCTCGCTCCAGGCCCCCGGCAGCAAGGCCGGCGTGACCCTCACCGCGCTCAAGAGCGGCGCCTCCGGCCTCACCTTCAGCGACAGCTCGGGCCGCTCCCGCGGGGTGTTCGGCATCCTGCCCGACGAGACCCTGAGCCTCACCTTCGGGGATCGCACCGGGATGATCCGGAGCTCGCTCGGACTCAACCCCGAGGGCTCGGCCACGCTGGTCTTCGCCGACCGGAGCGGCGCCATGCGCGCCGGGCTGGGCGTCGACTCCCGCGGGGCGGGGACCTTCACCGTGGTGGACCGCCCCGGTTACCGCGCTTCCGAGGCCGAGCCGGAATCCGGCGACTCCGCAGTCGCCGACACGACGCCTCCCGCGCCCGCCCCCAAGCCTCCCGCCAAGCGGCGGTAAGGCCGCTCCGCGAATGCGCATCCTCGTCACCGGCGGCGCCGGCTTCATCGGCTCGCACCTCTGCGAGCGCCTCCTCGATGAGGGGCACGAGGTCCTCTGCCTCGACAACTTCTTCACCGGCCGGCGGGAAAACGTCGAGCACCTGCTCGACCGCGCCGAGTTCAAGGTGATGCGGCAGGACGTGACCGAGCCGATCTTCGTTCCGGTGGACCAGATCTACAACCTGGCCTGTCCCGCCTCCCCGGTGCACTACCAGTACAACCCGGTCAAGACCGTCAAGTCGAACGTGATGGGCGCCATCAACATGCTGGTGCTGGCCAAGCGGGTCGGCGCCCGCATCCTCCAGGC
>JBBSHB010000217.1:0-3956 GCA_038253515.1 Gemmatimonadales bacterium
CACGCGCGGCGCCGACGCAGCCTCTACACCCGAACCTTCGACCCGCGACACTTCGAGTTCCGCGGGGGTAAGCCGGGGGGCGCGCGGTGGCCCACCGCGCGCACGAGGAGCAGCGACCGGCGTCTGGCTGATGGCACAGAATAGGGCTCAGGATCAGAACTATCCCAATGTGAGGCAAGGCTCCGCTCGAAGGCCGCTGAGCTCTACATGCCACTGGGCGAGGAGCCCGAGTCGGAGCTGAGGAGCCGGCGGAGCAGTTTGAGCAGCTGGTCGTGGTGGAACGGCTTCGGCAGGAAGTTGACCCGGGCATGAAGGCTCGACTCTAAGAACGTGGTGCCGAACCCCGACATCAGTATCACGGGCAACGCCGGATGGGAGCGAGCGATGGCCGCGGCCAGCTCCCAGCCATCCATCACCGGCATCCGGACGTCGCTCAAGACGACGCGGATCGCGGCCCTCGGGTCGTTGAGCTGCCCCAAGGCTTGCTGCCCGTTCACCGCCTCGACGACGTGGTAGCCGGCGTCCTCGAGCAGCCGGCGGAGGACGACCCGCAGCATGTCCTCATCGTCAACCAGGAGGACGGTCGGCCGCGGCGTGAGGGCGGAGAACGCCTCGGCAGGCTGCGTGGCCGAGCTGGAGGTCAAGGGATCATCGCTGGTCAGGGGGCAAGTAGAAGTTACGATCCGGCGAAGTCGTGCGTAAGGGCCCGAACTGCCCAACGGAACTGTCACCCAGCGTACCAAGCCCCTCTACCGCCCTGACTTCCGACGACTCGCCAGTGCTACACTAAGAACATGGAATCACCGCCACCTCGACGCTGGGCACGTCTGCGCTCGGAATGGGCGCTACATGCGCGGCTTCCTACGCGGGAAGCGCTGGCCGGCCGCGGCATGTCCCCCAGCGACACTTCGAAGTGATGGAGGAGCCACCCGAGGACGAGGGGGGTGCCTGACGATGGATCAGACTGACTTCGACCTGCTCACTCGCCTCGAGGCCGGCGAATCGGTATTCCGACCAACTGAGCGGACCGACGATGCGCGCGACCGGTTCGCCCAGACGGTTGCGCGGCTCCTCAAGCTCCGCGAGAGCGGTTGGATTCGTTTCCTGGATGGCCGGATCGCTCGAAATGAGCAGGGAGTCTACCTGATGATCGGACCGTGCGACTTGACGGAAGCGGGAAGGCGCGCCCTCGAAGCGGATCGCAGGCTCGGGCCCAGGGCGTGAGCGGCCCTCGGGCTACACCGCTCCGGACCGTGGAATCAGTCCGATCGGCTGGGCCACACTGAGCACGAGGGAGCCATGGACCAGGGCGACGCCGAGGTGCTGGAGCGGATCGAGCGCGGGGAGCGCACCTTCCGGCCCGGCGCGGCCACTGAAGCGGCACGCCGTTCCTTCGAGGCGCTGGTCGGCCACTTGCGCTGTTGCGGGAACGTGGCCTCATCGATCTGCCCGAGCGTCATGTCGCCCAAGCCGAGGACGGCGAGAGCGGCGCCTACATCTTGGCCGGGCCTTGTCATCTCACCGAGGCCGGCCGCGAGGCGCTGGCCGAGTTCCGCCGCGGCGACCGGCGCGCCGGTGACCGCCGTTCCACCGAGCGGCGTCGGGAGGATCGAGCAGACATGCCGCCGGGAACCGGAGACCGCCGCGCGGGGGACCGTCGGCGGGAGGATCGCCGGCGCTAAGCCAGGATCAACGAAGTCTTCACCGGAGCAGAGCATATGAGTCCCACGCCCGAACGAAGCGATCTCCCCGGCCGTCAGCCGCCGCTTCGCAGGGTGACGGCGAACGTGCTGACCGATCTGGGCTGGTTATCCGGGGTCTTCAATCTGCCCCCCTACCAGAGCCTCATCGATTTCCTCGCACCCGGTGTGCAGGTGATCAAGTTCACCGGCGTGCGCCTGCCGAACACGGTGGACGAGATTCCATTCGTCGCCCTGCGGCGTGAGGCGGTCCGGCTCATCGAACCCACCCTCAATGACGAACTGGTCGAGGCGTCGGGAAGCGTCGGGCGCACGACACCGCGCGAGGTGGCCTGCCTGCTCCCTGGGGGGAGGCTTCGTGGAACGCTCGAGGTACTGGTCAACGTGCGCGTCTCGGACTTCCTCCGCCAGCAGGCGAGCCTCATCGTGATGCGACGTTGTATCCTGGCTCCCTACGGCGAGAGCACCGAGTCTCCCAAGGCTCGCCAGCTGGGAACAGTGGTGGTCAACCTCGCCTCGGCGATCGGCGTCGCCGAGTGGGAGTGGTCGGGGTGACGCCCGTGATCCAGGTGGTCTGGGAGTTCGACGAGCAGGACTGGCGCGACGACCTGAGTCGGGCTGCCCTCAAGGCGGCACTGGCAGGGGTTCGCCGGCAGCTCGGCGAGGTCCGCTGCCCGATGCATGGCGAGTCGCCGACCATCGTGGTCCGCGGGCGGAGCGAGGATACGATGAGGCTCGACGTGCAAGGCTGCTGCGATCAGTCGACCGAACCCGTGCGCGCCCGGCTGCACGAGCTCCAGGGCGGCGACCCCGAGGCAGGGAACGGCTGATGCTGACGGGGCAGAGAGCACCGTGCGGCTCCTGATCGTGGAGGATTCTCCCCTCGTGCGCCGGATGTACGGCCTCGCGTTCTTCCGGCGGGAGCACGAGCTGGTCGAGGCCGAGGACGGCCGGCAGGCGCTCGAGGCGCTCCAAGCGTCGCCGGAGCCGTTCGATCTGATCCTGTTGGACCTTCGGATGCCCGGCATGGACGGCGTGGCGTTCATCAAGGCGGTCCGGCGCACACCACGCTTCGCGGGCGTGCCCATCGTGGTCACGACCTCGGAGCCCGAGTCCTCGGTCTTGCTCCAGGAGGCGAGGGCGCTCGGCGTGGCCGCCATCGTCAAGAAACCGTGGAAGCCGCAAGAGCTTTTGGAGACCGTCCAAGCCGTTCGCGCGGCACACCGACGGGAGACGAGTTGACGCGAGGAGCCTTCGATGATCGTCCCGACTGAAGCGAAGTGGCCCTACCGTCCCGCGCTGCTGCTGGCCGCGATCGCGCTCCTCCTGGTCATGGCGTCGCTGCTGGCCGTCGACTGGGTTGCCACGCTCTTGCTGGTGGCCGCTGTTGCATTCGCACTGGTCGCGGTGATGCACTTCTGGCGGAAGTGGCGCTGGCAGCGCGCCAACATCGGAAAGTGATGCGCGGTGACTGAGGCGGAGCTTGCCCTGCTGCGTTCGCTCGCCGAGGTGGACGTCGTGACCTTCATGCCCGAAGGGGCCTCGCGAGCGGCCGTGGCGCGATTCGAGGCCACCCTGGCGAGCCTCAAGGAGATGCAGAAAGCCGGATGGATCGAGCTCGAGGTCGCGGCGGCACCACGAACCCGCCAGCGCGGGCAGACAAGGCGAGGCGCCGCGGCGCGGTGCACGGAGGCCGGACGGGAGGCGCTGCGGCTGCTGGGAGGCTGAGCGGCCGCCCATGATGCAGGGCGTCTCGCGTAGCGCCCAGCTACTGGGGGCCCTCTTTGTGGCCGTCCCGGTGGCACTCGGTGTCCTCACATGGCTCTGGGGCTGGCCCCGGGCCGACCGCTACGCCGACCCTCCACGCTGGCGCGTGGGCATCGCCGTGACCGCCGTCTGGTTGGTCGGGTGGCCGCTGGCGTTCGTCTATCTGGATCGCTATGACCTCCAGGCCGCCTGGCTCTACCCGGTATTGCTCGCAATCGGCACCCTGTTTGTCGGCCCCAGCCTCTGGGTCCCGCAACTGCTCAGCCGGAGGGCCGACCGATTCTGGCGCCGGCACGTACTTGGCGGCCTGCCGGGCGCGAGGTGCGCCGGCTGTGGTGCGGCGATCCCTGCGGCGCGGCTGGTAGAATGGTCTGCCTGTCGGACCTGTCAGCGCGTGTTTTGCCGGACCTGCTGGGACGCTTCCGAGCCTCCGGCGTGCCCACGCTGCGGCGCGCAGGCCATGCCGGGCATGCCGCTGTAGCACGCCGG
>JBBSHB010000218.1:0-3904 GCA_038253515.1 Gemmatimonadales bacterium
CTCCGCCACGTCACCTCGGCGGAGGGAGAGCGTTGGTACCGGACGGTGAAAGCGGGTACCGGCCTGCGGCGGATCGAGATCGAGGAGGAGACGTCGCGCGAGCTGTTCGAGGAGCTGTGGCCGTTGACCGTCGGCCATCGTCTGGTCAAGAAGCGGAGGAAGCTCGAGGAGGACGGCGGCGCCTGGGAGATCGACGAGTTCTGCGATCGCGACCTGGTGCTGGCCGAGATCGAGCTTCCCACGGAGACCACGGCCGTCACGACCCCCGACTGGTTGCGGCCCTACCTGGTGCGCGAAGTGACCGGAGATCGGGAGTACCAGAACTACACGCTCGCTCGATAACGGATATCCACCCACTGAACCGATATGGCGCTGCCACTCCGCGAAGGCCGGCTTCGTCCCCAGTTCGCCTGGCTCTACCCTGATCTGACGCCAGGGGTGTGGGTGCCGGCCTGCAACCTGACGGACTTCGTGCTGGAACGGGGGCTGTACCAGCGGCTGACCGGGTCGCCGGCCAAGCACCGGCCGCTGCCCGAGGAGCACTTCGAGTTCCGCGGCGGCCCGACCCGGCGCGAGCCTTACTGGGCAGGACAGGATGACCGGCTCGGCGACCTGGCCGACTGAACCTCCAACCGGACGACCGCTCCCGCAGGCTGCTTCGGTCTACTTCTCCATCCCGAATGCCCGCCACTCCCGCCTGAGCTCCTCGGCCATCGTTGCGGGGATGGGAATCTCCCGGTAGAGCCCCGCCGCGGCACCCTCGACGGGGATGCCGAGCCGCAGTCGCGCCTCTTCGACCGGCACCTCCCAGAGCTGGTCGACCGGCATGGTGAAGAGGTTGGTGAGCCGGGTGCGCTCCGCGTACTGGTAGGCTCGGTTGAAGATGCCCAGCCGGATGCCGCGAAAGACCTGCCGGAACGAGGCGATTCTCCGGGCGCATTCCAGGAATGCCCCGCCGTAGAACAGGATCCAGCCCAGCCAACGGGGCACGCCGCGGGACGCGAAATAGAATCCCTGCTCCACGGCCTCCCCGGCGAGCAGCACCAGCGGCGGCTCGTCATGAGTGAAGGTGGTGCCGGTGATCACGTGCGATGCGTCGTGCACCAGGTAGATCTGCTCCGGCGGCCGGGACCCGTTGATCAGCCGGCGAAAGACCTTGAGGAACGCCGGCTTGGCGGGGATGGGCAGGCCCACGTAGCCGTTCACGTCCCGGAACCGCTGGACCGCCGAGCCGAGTGGCAGCGCGGCACGATCCGCCTCCCACGGGTATGCCGAGACGAGCAGCGTAGCCGCCGTGGCCGGACCGGACGTGGTAGTGGACGAGGGGACGGGCGCGAGACGCGAGCTCATCCGACGCTCCTGGCCAGCGTGCCTCCGGCCTCCGAGCGGCCGTCCGACAGCTCCGCTTCGAGATCGCCGGTCGACCGGCCGCCGATATAACGGCGGTACCATACCTCCGCGCTCAGCAGGAGCCAGATCCGGTTGCCGTGGTCCCGCCGGCGATTCAGGTGCTCCTCCACCAACTGCTTGACCCGGGATCCCTGGAGATAGCCGTCGCGCACCAGCTCGCTTCGGAACAGGAGTCGCGGCGCCAGAGTCCGGACCTCTTCCTGCATGATGTACATGAGCGGCGACGCGAATCCCTGCTTCTTCCGCCGCAGCACCTCGTCCGGCAGATAGCGCTCTCCCAGGCGTCGCTCCAGATGGCGCAGCCGGCTGCCCCGGACCTTGAGCCCGGTCGGTACCCGGGCCATGAACTCGGCCATCCGGGGATCGAGGAAGGGCGAGCGGGATTCCAGGCTGTAGGCCATCGTCGCCCGGTCGAGGATCATGAGCGACTGGCCCGGCAGCCGGGACATCGTGTCGACGTACAGCATGCGGTCCAGCGGCGCGTCGGCGTTGGGTGTGGCATAGAGATCCAGCAGGCAAGCGTCCGGGCGCCGGCTCCCCAGGGTCGCCCGGAACTCGGGCGTGTACAGCTCGGCCCGGTGCGCCTGGTTGAACCAGAAGAACTGGAGGCTCTCGGAGTAGCGGTCGCCTCCGGTCTTCCTCGCCATCTGATCCACCCAGCGGAGCTTGTGCGTCAAGCTCTTGAAGGTGAACTGATCGGGCAGTCGGCGGAGAAGCTGGTCGGCCACCAGATCCCGCACCACCTCCGGCACCGCCCCGTAGGCATCGAGCCAGCGGCCGGCGGCGTAGCGGTCGTATCCGCCGAAGAGCTCGTCGCCGCCATCGCCGCCCAGGACGACCTTCACCTCCCGCGCGGTCATCTGCGCCAGATGCAGCAGGCAGATCGAGAGCGGATCGGCCGGTTCGTCCAGGGCGGAGATCAGGCGCGGGAGATCGTCCACCACGCTGGGCGTGACCTCCTGTGCGAAATGCCGCGTCCCGTAACGCGCCGCCACCGCCGCGGCCGCCGGCAGCTCATTGAGATCGCGGTATGGGATGCCCATCGAGAACGTGCGCAGCTCGGGCCCCAGGACCTTGGCGGCGTACGAGGCGATGAGCGTCGAGTCCAGCCCGCCGCTGAGGAACGCCCCGACCGGAACGTCGCTGGTGAGATGGAGCCTCACCGTCTCCGCCAGGAGGCCGTCGATCCGCTCGAGGATCTCCTCTTCGGGATAGGTCCACTTGGGCCCGTACGGCAGGTCCCAGTAGCGCTCGGTCCGCGACACCCCATCCTCCCAGACCAGGAAGTGCGCCGGCGGCAGCGACCGGACGCGCTGGAAGAACGTGTCGGGCGGCTGGACAAAGCGGAGGGTCAGGTACTGGTCGAGTGCGAATGGGTCCAGCGTGGCGAGCCGGGGGTCGTCGGCCAGCAGCGCTTTGATCTCCGAGGCGAACGCGATCCGCCCCCCTTCCTCGGTGAAAAACAGCGGCTTCTGGCCGAAGTGATCCCTGGCGAGCAGCAGTCGACGACGCCGGCGGTCCCAGATGGCGAACGCGAACATGCCGCGAAGCCGCTGCAGCATGCGCTCGCCTTCGTCCTCGTAGAGATGCACCAGCACTTCCGTATCGGCTCTGCTGCGGAACCGGTGACCCCGCGCCGCCAGCTCCTGGTGCAGGCTCTCGTGGTTGTAGATCTCCCCGTTGAAGACCACGACCACGCTGCCATCCTCGTTGGTCAGCGGCTGGTGCCCGCCGGCGATGTCGATGATGCTGAGCCTGCGCATGCCCAGTCCGACGCCGCCCTCGACGAACGTGCCCCAGTCGTCCGGTCCCCGGTGCACGATCGCATCGCACATCCGGATGACCTCCGCCTCCGCGATCGGGGCCGGGCCGAGCTTGCCGACGATGCCGCACATGTCAGGCGGCCCGCTTGCCCCAGGCGACCATCATATAGCCCGGGGAGAAGGGAATCAGATTGTCCAGCAGGGTCCACGCACGGAGCGCCGGATAGGCTGCCGAGTAGAGCTTGTAGGCCGTTCCCACCTTGTTCAGCGCCTCCGCCGACATCGGGGCCGTGTCGCCATGGAAGTCCTGCTCCTCGGTCTGCTTGCCCTTGGCCGATTTCTTGTGATAGGCGTAGTTCAGCAGGTCCTCCAGCGACTCGGTGAAGAGCCGGCAATAGTCGTCCTGCCCCTGCACCGTCAGCCCGTGCCGCTCCATGAGCGCCCGGGCCGCCGCGGGCGGGTAGCCGTCCCGCGCGTGCCCGAATCCTTCCTGATCGGCGGTGAAGCCCAGCATTCGCTTGAGCGCGAACCCCGGCCGGCCGGTCTCCCCCTTCGGCGCCATGAAGAGGAAATCCCCACCTGGCTTCACCACCCGGACCATCTCGGCAAAGAAGGTCTCGTCGTCCTTGATGTGCTCCAGGAAGTTGATCGCCGCCACCAGGTCGAAGGCCCCGCTCCGAAACGGGAGCTGCCGCTCGGTGATCTGGAGCACCCGGTCGCCCACCAGCTGA
>JBBSHB010000219.1:0-3892 GCA_038253515.1 Gemmatimonadales bacterium
AGCAGGCGACAGTCGGCGGCAGCGAGGCGTCCAGCTCGACGCCGCCGAGGTGAAGCAGCCCGGCCGCGGGGCCACGGTCGAACGCCTCGCGCACGCGGGCGAGCACCGCGGGGTCGGCCAGGCTGCCGGGCGCGGGCGGATCCTCGAGGTGGACGTGGCCCTGCGGGGAGAGCGCCAGGGAGACGGGGTGGGCGGACGCTCCGGCGGGTCCCATCCCGCGTCACCCTCGGCCCGACTCCGCGAGCGCCCGCTTGATCTCCTCCAGCACCTCGATATCCGCGGCCTCCTGCAGCCCGCCGGTCCGCTTGGTGGCGATCAGGTCATCCAGGCCGACGAACGGGATGACCACGCCCTCGACCCGGGCCGAGGCGGCGCGCCCGACCGCCTGCTCGTACTTGACCGTCCACGCCACGGTGAAGACATCCACCGCCGGAGCATCGCCGATGACCGTGATCGGGCGGGCGAGCAGCTCCTCCGGCGTCAGGTGGAGGAGCGCGGGAGCCGCGGGCTGGGCCTGCGGGCCGCCCTGGTAGATCCGGATGGCCTCCGCGATGACCCAGCTTCGGGGCCGGTCGGCCGCTCGGGCGAGTCGGTCGCCGGCGGCCAGGACCTCTCGAGGGAGCGTGATCGAGACGCGAGCGTACGGCGACTTGCGGCGCATGGCCGATAATATGGAACGTTACCGGATACTATCAACTCCGGCGGCTCGTGAACTTTGGCGGGGCGGCGCATAGGACGAAGGAGTTTGTTCTGACGGCCACCGTGGCCGCGCACCAGGCGGCTCAGGAATGGTGTCAGCTCCAGAGGCTGGAAGTATTCCCGGGGATAGGGGATACAGGTAGTCCTCGCCCGAATCGTCGATGACCCTGAGCTGGCCATGCCGTTCGGCTTCGGCATCCGGTCGGACCTCGTACAGCGCGGCAGAGGCGCAAGCGCCCGCGGCCGCCTTTCCGGGCGATCCGTGGACCACGGCACTTGCAGGCCCGATCAATGTAGCTACATTGGCTACATGGTTTCCTACTCCGTCCGCGACGCCAAGAATCGGCTCAGCGCTCTGCTCGCACGGGTGCGTCGCGGCGCCCGCATCGTCATCACCGACCGCGGCGTGCCCGTCGCCATGCTGGTCCCCCCGGACGATGCCGGCGATAGGGCGACGGCGGCCGCGGCACGGCTTGGCGGGCTGGTGGGCGCCGGCCTGGTCGCGCGGCGCCGCCAGGCTCCGACCCGGGCCTTGCTCGGCGCCCCGCCGGTCGTCCCTTCGAGACCGGTGAGCGCGGTGGACGCCCTGCTGGCCGAGCGGGCGGACGGGCGGTGAGGTATTGGGACAGCTCCGCGCTGCTCCCGCTGATCGTGATGGAGCGGGCCAGCGCGGCGATGCAAGGGCTGCTCGCGGACGACCGCGATGTCCTCACCTGGTGGGCGAGCCGGGTCGAGGCGGTATCCGCCCTGTCCCGTCTCGGTCGAGACGGCGCGATGGATGGCGGTACGCTGGAGGCGGCGTTCGCCCGCCTCGACGCGCTGGGACGGACCTGGGACGAAGTCCTGCCCACCGACCCGGTCCGGGAGCAGGCCATCCGGCTCCTTCGCGTGCACGCACTTCGCGGAGCAGATGCCCTTCAGCTCGCGGCGGCGGTGGTGGCGTCCGAGTATCAGCCCAAGAACCTGGAGCTGGTCACGCTCGACCATCGGTTGCGCGACGCGGCCCTGCGCGAGGGCTTCGCGGCGTTGCCGGCACCAGACCCGCCGCCACCTCGTCGTCCTCGGCCCTGAGGGCGCGCTTGAGATTGTCCCACGCGCTTCCGGCCGGGGCCCAGATGGCGGTGCTGCAGGGCGATCCGTCCGTGGCGGGCGCCATCTTCACCGTCCGACTCCAATTCCCCAACGGCTACATCCTGCCGGCGCGGCCGCGGTAAGGGACCGCATGACGACGGCCGGATCGCGGGCGCTGTTGCTGAAGAGCTTAGGGTAGGCTTGGCCAGGGGGTGCGGAATTGAAAGTCGAGCACCCTCTGGATCCGGGCAAAGTCCGCCACATTTTGTGTGACCACGACCGCTCCTAATTCCCGGGCCGAGGCGGCGATCAGGATATCGTTAAAGAATCCTCGCTGCGCTAGACTCGCAGTGAAGCCTCTCAAGGCCCGAATGCGGCGATCAACGGCTGCCGACAGCTCCCAGGTCTGACGAGTCGGAACATGGATCCGATTTCGAGCTTGAAACGGTTCAACGATCGTACGGCGAAGAATTTTCTCGCGATCGGGAGAGTCTGCGCCGACGAGGAGTTCGGTTAGGACGACCGCGCTTAAAGCAAGCTGGGGCAGAGCCGCCTGGTGAAACGCGCGAAATTCTGCCCCAAATGTCCGGTCGTTGAAGCTGCGGATGTAGACATTTGAGTCTAGAAGAATCATTCAGGCAGGTTCGGAAGGGACGGTGGAAACCGATCAGTGAAGCCCCCTTTGCCGATCAGATCAGGAAGCCCACTCTCGACCTCTTCCCGAAAACGCGCAAGATCAACGGCAGCATCAAGGGCTCGATCGATTGCCTCCGTCTCTGTTGCGACTCCGAAGATGGACTTAGCGCGATCGATCTTGCCTTGGTCCAGAATCAGATTCTTGCGCTTCCTGACCCCATGCCGGAACTTGGCCGTCTTAGGATCATTCAATTTGACGGCCTTCTTAGGCGTCTTCTTGGTTGTCGCCATGCTCCGCTCCGGTGTTGGGCATCTGTATCATAGCGAGAAGTGTCTGTATACTCCAGGGTGGCGTTCCGCTTCAGCAGCCCTTCCTCATCGCGGGCCGCCGGCCACACCAGTTGAACCCGCGCCCACGACTGCCAGGTCCGGGTCCTCGGCTCCGGCGTGGGGCGATCCGCCCGCCTTCGGCGGGCACCCGCCTCCGCGCGCTGCAGTGCCTGCATCGATTGCATCGCGGCGGTCGAGGTCCGCTGGCAGTCACTGACGCGCGCTCCAGGAGCGCCGCCCCCCGCCTGCGCCCGAGCATCCGGGAAATCCGCAAAGGAGTACTGCACCAGGCTCGGGGCGGGTCGCGCAGGGCGCGTCAGGAACCGCCACGGCACCCCAACCCCTTCCGGCGAGCGTAGCGGTTACCGCAGCGCCCGGAGTGAGCCGCCCCAAGCCGCCCCCGGGGCTTGAATCTCAGTCAGCCTGTCTCCCTGGTCAGTAGGCGATTCCAGTGGCCTGCCTGATCGTCGCGGGTTGGTCCACCGCCGCGAGCATGGCGTGGGCGACGTCTGCGCGCGAGACGAGCGCGCCGCGCCGCAGATTCTGCCCGAACGCCGTCCGGTAGTTGCCGGTGAGCGGCCCGTTGGTGAGCCGTGGAGGTCGGAAGACCGTCCAGTCCAGCTCGCTGTCGCGCAGCTCGTCCTCCATGAGCGCGAGGTCGGCGTACCGCTGGCGCAGCACGACACTTATGAAAGGCGTGAACAGGTTGCGCATGAAGAACCCCTCGCCCGGGTCGTGCCGCGGCGGGTTCGGCCGGCCCGGCGACGGAATCGTCGAGATCGGCGCCGCGCTGACCACGAGGATGCGTCGGACACCGGTCGCCTGCATCGCCCGGACGATCGTCCCGGTGCCTTGCGCCGCTACTCCGGCGTCGGCCATCGGCCTCGGCCCCAGCCCCAGCCCGGACAGCACTGCGTCCGCACCGGCGACGGCCGACTCGAGGGCGGTCGGCTCCGGAGTCGCCAGGTCTGCCTGGACGATCCGTACGCCATTCCGGCTTGGGGGCAGTTTCCCCGGATTTCGTGCCACTGCGGTGACCTCGTGGCCCGCTTCGACGGCCTGCTGGAGGATCTGTCCCCCGATGCCTCCCGTCGCCGCGAAGATCGTCAGCTTCATCTCTCCCTCCTGCTGAGTCACGATCATGACAGGCGGGCCG
>JBBSHB010000220.1:0-3852 GCA_038253515.1 Gemmatimonadales bacterium
GCGCGCCGCCTGGGGGGGGTTTGGGGGGGGGGGGGGGGGGCGGAGCCGCGGCGCCGCGCCGCCGCGGGGGCGGACCGCGCCGACCCCCCGAGCGCCGCCGCTGACATCCCGAGCAACGCGAGGGATCTTCTCATCGGGATCGGAACTCCGCAGCCGCCGTCAGGGAGCAGCCGGCAAGATCCCTCGTCACTACGCTCCTCGGGATGACAGCGGCGGCGCTCGGGATGACAGGGCGGGCGCTCGGGATGACAGCGCTGCTCCTCGTCTCCGCCGCCTCCGCCCACGCCCAAACCCTCGCCCGGCGGCTCGACGCCCGGCTCGATGCGGCGCCGTTCGACCGGCAGCTCTGGGGCGTCGCGGTGGTGGACGAGCGGGGTCACCTGCTCTTCGGGCGGAACCAGCGGCGGCTGTTCACCCCGGCGAGCAACGCCAAGATCGTGGTGGCCGCGGTGGCATCAGCGCTCTTCCCGCCCGACTGGACGGTGCGCACCAGCGTCTACGCCGGCGGCTCGCTCGTCGGAGGCATCCTCCAGGGCGATCTGATCCTCTACGGTCGGGGCGATCCGACGTTCAGCCGCCGCTGTTTCGCGGTCGACACCACCCGGGCCGGCGCGTGCGACCGGAGCTCACTCACCCGTCTCACCGAGCTGGCGGAGGCCTTGCGGGCGCGCGGGGTGCGGGAGATCCACGGAGACATCGTGGGTGACGGGAGCTACTTCGAGTCCGGCACCGTCAACCCCAACTGGGAAGTGTTCGACATCAACTGGTGGTATGCCGCCCCGGTGAGCGCCTTGGCATTCAACGACAACAGCATCGACTTCATCTGGCGGCCCGGCCCGGTGGCGGGCACCCCGGCGGTGATCACCATGTCGCCCGACTTCGGGGACGTGGCGTTCGAGAACCGGACGTTGACGGTGCCGGTGGGTGGCGTCTCCGACGTGGGCGACCGATTCTACCGCGTGCCCGGCACGCTCCAGGTCTGGGCCGAGGGAACGGCGGCACTGGATCATCCGCCGGTGACCGAGTCGTTCGCGCTGCCGGACCCGAACCTGTACACCGCCCGGGCGCTCAGGCAGGCGCTCGATCAGGCCGGCATCGCCGTCACTGGCACCACCCGGTCCACCACCGACTCGCTGCTGTACCGCTCGGCGCGGAGCGCGCCGGCGCTCGCCGAGCTGCAGTCGCGACCGCTCCGGGAGTGGATCTTCCCCATCTTGAACCGCAGCCAGAACCTGTTCGCCGAAATGCTGCTCAAGCAGCTCGGCCGGCGCTTCGGGCAGGCGGGGTCGTGGAGCGAGGGGCTGGCCGTCGAGCGCCGGTTCCTGATCGACTCCGTGGGAATCGATTCCACCGAGTTCGCTCTGCTCGACGGCTCCGGGCTCGCCAGCGGCGACCTGGTGACGCCGCAGGCGTTCACCCGGATCCTCCGCTTCATCCGGGCCCACCCGCGGTACTCGACCTTCGCCGCGGGACTGCCGCGGGCGGGCGGTGTCGGCTCGCTGCGGAGCCGGTTCGTCGGCAGTCCCCTCGCGGGGCGGGTGCAGGCCAAGGACGGCAGTATCGGGCGGGTGAACAGTCTCTCCGGGTACATCGAGGCGCCGGACGGAAAGCTGGTTACCTTCTCGATTCAGGCGAATCACCACACGCTGCCGTCCCGCACCATGCTGGCGGCGATCGACAGCCTGGTGCTGGAGATCGGGAAGGAGCGATGACCGCAAGCCGGGGCCATCAATACGCTCGTTTAGCGAGGTCCGCTTGATTCAGCCCCCCGCCCCAAGATTCACCACGGAGACACGGAGGGCACCGAGGGTGCACGGAGAACCACATTATTGCTGTTTTTCCCATCGCTGTTTTTCCGTGTTTCTTCCGTGTCCTCCGTGTCTCCGTGGTGAAAGGGGAAGGGCGGTGTGGCCAAGTCCAGCACCGCCATCGCCTCGACCACACTTCGGAGTGACCCTATGCTGCTGCTGATCATCCGCCACGCCGACGCCGGAGAACGCGATCCGGCGCGCTGGGCCGACGATACCCAACGACCGCTGAGCGACAAGGGACGGAAGGTCCATCGCCGGGTGAGCCGGGCGCTCAAGCGGCTCGAGCTGGTGCCCGAGCTGGTGCTCACCAGTCCCTGGGTCCGGGCGGCGGAGACCGCCGACATTCTCGCGGATGAGCTTGAGCTCCAGCAGCGACCGGTTCCCATCACCGCCCTGGCCGACTCGCCGGAGCTGAGCCGGCTGGCCGACGACCTCGGCTCGCCGGGGCGGGAAACCATCGTGGCGATGGTGGGACACTCGCCCTGGATGGAGGAGCTGGGGGCGATCCTGCTGGGAGGCAGCGCCACCAGCGTGCGGATCGATTTCCCCAAGAGCGGCGTGCTGGGCATCGACCTGGCGGAGCTGGCCCCGGCGGCGGGCGAGCTCCGCTTCCTGCTCCGGCCCAAGATGCTGACCTGAGGATGCGGACCTAGTCGTCCTTCTGCCCGAAGATGGCCAGGTTGGAGGAGTGGCCCGGGTTGACCTTGGCCTTCGGGTTGATGAAGTGCACGGCGTTGTTCACCGCGATGCAGGCCTCGGCGGTCCCGGTGGCGATGAGCTTGAGCTTGCCGGGATAGCTGGTGATGTCGCCGGCGGCGTAGATGCCGGGGACGTTGGTCTCCATGAGCTGGTTGACCTTGATGTCGGCCTTCTCGGTGTCGAGTCCCCACTCCTTGATGGCGCCGAGGTCGGAGTGGAAGCCCAGCAGCGGGATGATGGCATCGAGCTCCAGGGTCTCCTCTTCCTTGGTCTTGTTGTTGAAGATGGTGACCCGCTCCACCCGGCCGTTCCCCTCGATCTTCTTCACCTCCCAGAAGGTGCGGAGATCGCAGCGGCCCTCCCGGCTCAGCTCCTGGACCTGGCTGATCGTCGCCGCGTGCGCGCGGAAGCCATCCCGGCGGTGAATCAGCATGATCGATTCGGCGACGCCCTGGAGGTTGACGGCCCAGTCGAACGCCGAGTCGCCGCCGCCGACCAGCAGCACCCGCCGTCCCTCGAACTGCTTGGGGTCGAGAACCTTGAAGTAGACACCCTTCTCCTCGAAGGCGTCCTCGCCGTCGATGCCCAGCCGCCGCGCCTCGAACGCGCCGATCCCGGCCGCGATGACGATGGTGCGCGAGGGATACTCGCCCCCGTCGGTCTCCAGCAGGAGATGACCGCCGTTCCCGTCCTCCACCCGCCGAAGCCCGGTCACCACCTCGCCCAGGTGAGTGGTGGCGCCGAACTGGAGCCCCTGGGCCGCCATGTCGCGCACCAGGTCCTTGGCCAGGATCTTGGGAAAGCCGGCCACGTCGAAGATGTACTTCTCCGGATAGAGCGCCATCAACTGGCCGCCCAGCGCGGGCAGGGCGTCGATGATGCGGGTCGTGGCGCCTCGCATGCCGGCGTAGAAGGCGGCGAAGAGCCCGGTGGGCCCCCCTCCGATGATCGAAATGTCTCTGAGCTCCTGCTCGGCCACATCGGCTCCTGCGTGACGGCAACGGTGAGAGTGGGCGCCGGTGAATAAATATAACCGGCGACCCCGTGGCCCGATCGCGGAGGGCTTCCCCGGCGGAGAGGGACCCGGCACATTGCGTTTCGCCCGCGCCGGTGTGCGCGGCGGACTCAGCGCCCGCCGGCGCCGAGGACCGAGAATCCCAGGCCGATGCTCCAGAACGGCTCGGTTCCGCCATCGGTCACGTACCACCGCTTGAGCACGTCGGCCCGGAGGGCCAGGCGGCGGTCGAGGTGGACGATCGCTCCGGCGCCTAGGGGCGCGCCGGGGAAGAAGGCGAGGTCCACGCCCCGACCGAATCCCACGAGCGCCCCGGCCCCGCCCCGC
>JBBSHB010000221.1:0-3834 GCA_038253515.1 Gemmatimonadales bacterium
GGGTGCTTGAACCGGATGTCGCCGTATTCCGCGTGCATCACGGCCGTGCTGGTGACGTTTCCCGTATCCCAGAAGAAGCCGCCCTTCGGGTAGACGATCTGCACCTCCTTCTCCTCCCCGGAGATCGGGTCGCGGATCGGGGTCTGCCGCAGCGCGAGAACCCCCGGGATCTCGAATTCGGACTTGGTGCCGTTCACCGTCATGTCGATCGGCTTGCGGATCGGACCCTCCAGCCTGCCCACCGTCCCGGCGAGCCCCTCCCAGGGCATCCCGCCGGCCTTCCCGGAGAGAATCGTCGCGATGGCGTCGAACTGGGCCGGGCTCACCCGCTCGTCGATGAACACGGCGACGGTGCCGTTCCCCTCATGAATCGCCTTGGGGTAGGTGAAGGCGATGACGTATCGGACCCCGGCGAGCGACACGTCGCCGTAGCTCCCCGCGATCACCTCGCCACCGATCATCGCTTCGCAGCCGCCGTGATCGGGAAAGCCGCTGAACTGGCAGTTGCAACCGTGATTGCAGTTGCAGGCTTCGATGTTGTGGACTTGAATCCGATACGGCTTCCGGGCCGTTCCCGAGGAGGCCGACGCCGAACCGACGGTTGCCTGGGCCATGTGGCGCCTCTTGAATTCAGAAGTTGGGCCGTGCGCAAAGGCGGGACACCCCGCCTCAGGCGGAACCAAGTGACCCGCTATCGTAAACCGGAAGGTCCGCCCGCGCCACTTGGTGCCGCCTGAGGCGGGAGCGAGCCTTTCCTTCGGAATCCACCGGGATCGCGAACGCCAATGACCGAGCGCCTCTACTACACCGACGCCTATCTCACCGAGTTCGATGCCACCGTCCTCGAGCTCGCGGACGGCGGCCGGCGGGCGTATCTCGACCGCACCGCCTTCTATCCCACCTCCGGCGGCCAGCCGTTCGACCGGGGCTGGCTCGGCGAGGCCGAGGTCGTCGACGTGGTGGACGAGGGCGAGCGCATCGCCCACCTGCTCGCTTCGCCCGGTGGGGAGGCACGGGCTCGGGGACGGATCGACTGGACTCGCCGCTTCGATCACATGCAGCAGCACACCGGACAGCATCTCCTCTCCGCGGTCATCGCGGAGCTGTTCGGCTGGCAGACGCTGAGCGTCCATTTCGGGCGGGAGAGCGCCACGCTCGACCTGGAGGCCGCGTCGCCCAGCCACGAACAGATCGTCGGGGCGGAGATGCGGGCGAATGAAGTGGTGGTCGAGAACCGGGCGGTGCGGGTGAGCTTCGAGGATGCATCCGCCGCCGGCGCACTCCGGAAGCCGACCGACCGCGAGGGCGCGTTGCGCATCGTGAGCATCGAGGGGCTCGATCGGAGCGCCTGCGGCGGAACCCATGTGCGGGCCACCGGTGAGATCGGCTGTATCCTGGTTCGCAAGGTCGAGCGGGTGAAGCAGCACGCGCGGCTCGAGTTTCTGTGCGGCAGCCGCGCAGTCCGAGGCGCCCGGAGCCGGTACCGCGCACGCGAGCTCTATCAGGCGGCCGAGCTCCGTCCTGACGGGCTCCGGGTGACGCTGGTTCGCGAGGAGGTGGGAACCGCCGACCGGCTTCGGCCGCTGGCTCAGGCGTTCGCCGGGCTCCCGGGAACGCTCTTCATCGGAGCGGCCGAGGACCCGCCGACCATCCTGGTCGCGGCTTCCGAGGACTCCGGCATCGATGCGGGACGGATGCTGCGGGCGGAGTTGGAGCGGGTGGGTGGCCGCGGCGGTGGATCCGCGCGGCTGGCGCAAGGCAGTGTGAAGGATCGGGCGGAACTCGAAGCCGTGCTGAGGGCGCTCTCGGCACCTACCGGTTGATTCGGCGCGACTACTCCTCCGCCTTGGTGCTAGTACCGCCCATCTGGGTCTCCAGCACGCCGCTCAGGTTGACCCCCTCGGCGCCGAGCAGGCGGAACATCTCCCACTCGGCCGCCCGGGCGGCGTGAATCCGGCGCCCGTTGTACATCAGTGAGACCACCAGCACGCCGTCGGGACGGCCGAGATACCCGGCCAGGGTCGCGACGTTCTCCAGCGTGCCGGTCTTGGCGTGCACCACCCCTCGAAGCATTCCCTGGCGCAGGTGCCGGAGCGTCCCGGTGCCGTTGGCTGGGAGGAGCATCGGGTATCCCTGGTTGCCGGGAAGCTGCGGGTAGCGCGCCAGGTAGAGCACCTGGGTGAGCGGGCTGATCCGATCGAGATCGCTGAGTCCGCTCCCATCCACCAGCCGCACCCGCGCCGAGGGACCCACGACATCGCGGACGTGCTGGGTCACCAGCCCGGGGCCGGTGGTCTGACTGCCCGCGGCCCACTGCAGCATGAGCTCCGCCCCGATGTTGAGACTGCGGCGGTTGACCTCCGTGGCCACGCTGTCGAAGCTGGCGGACTCCACCTGGGCCAGCACCGTCGTCGTCCGCGGCGCGAAGGCGACCGGTCCCCCGGGGTTGACCCAGCGGATGCCGGCGCGCTCCAGCGCCCCGCTCCATACGGCGGTGAGCAGCCGGGCCGGGTCGTACGCGACGGCCGAGAGGCCGGCGGTTCTCCGGTAGAGTCCGATCTTCCCAACCAGGGTCCAGCCACCATCCGGCGCCGGCAGGAGCGAGAGCCGGCTGCCGCTACCACCGACCGTGGTCGCAGCAATCCGGACCAGCCGGTCGACGCCCGCGGGATAGGCGCTGACCAGCAAGGGGGGCGAGCCGACGTCGCGGCCGGGCCGGAAGGTCAGCGACACGGTGTTCTCGTGCAGCGTGACCGGTCCTACCGGCGGTGCGTAAAGCTGCCCCTGAAACTCGGTGGACCAGGTAACGGGATAGCTCGAGGCCGCGGGTCCGGTGCGACTGGTGAGTGCCAGCGGCCCCTCCAGCACCCGCACCCCGCGCTGGCGGAGACGCCGCGCGAGCTCGAGCAGCTTGGGACCGTTTCGGCCGGACCGCTCGAGCGTCGGGTCACCGCCGAGCTCCAGCGCCCATGCCCCCTGCCAGCGCCCCGAGTTCCGATCCAACGCGCCGTCGCCGACCACCCTCGTCGTGATCCGGGAGTTGCCCCCGACCCGCGCCCGGGAGAACCCGGTGGTGAAGAGCTTGGCGGTCGAGGCCGGGACCAGCTCGAGCTCGGGGCTCGCGCTCCAGAGAATCCGGCCGTCCATGGCCGCCACCGCGATGCCCCACACGCCACCCGGGGTCCGCTCGAGGGTACGCCGATACCACCCATCGAGCGCATCGCGCTCCTTGGGCGGCAGGGTCTGGGCGGAGAGGGTAGCGGTCGCGGCGCAGCCGGCCAGAAGGCAGGCGACGGCCAGCGTCCGAGTACGTGCTCGGATCATGAACGGCTCGATCTAACAGCGAGGAACGGGAGTCCGGACAGGAGTATCCGGTACAATTCTAAGCAAGCGGTAAGCCAACTTGCAACCAGTGGCGCGACAGCGTGTTACGGACCGACAAAACGGCTGCAGCACGAGCAATTCGCCAGACTGGCCCAATCGGGCCGGGCCGGTGCAATCCTTGACGCTGTCAGCTTCTGGTGATACGCTCCCCCTGCCTCCCCAGCAGACGATGCCCGTCCTCTCGCCGGCCTCGAAAGAGGTGTCGGATGCAGAGTGGCACTTCAGTTCCCGCCGATGACGTTGTCCGTCTCCGCCGCCCACGGGGTGGGCATCGGGGATTGTTCGTGAGCCCTTCATCCCCCGGAGGTGTCCCGTGGACGCGCTGCTCGCACTCGGCATCAGTATCGGCATTCTGATCGCAGGCTGGACCTACGTGGCACTCGGACCCGGTGCGCTTCCGGTATGGGCAGGTATCATTGCCTGGGGCTGCTTCTTCGCCGCCGGCGGGAA
>JBBSHB010000222.1:0-3811 GCA_038253515.1 Gemmatimonadales bacterium
CCGGACGGAGCGCGAATGCCTGGTCGGTAGGGATGTGACGAAGGTGGTCGAGCCCGTACCCGGCGAGCTTCACCGCCTTGTCGATCGAGGAGTGCGCCTCCGTCGACGCGTACACCGTGAGCGGGGGACCGGACTCGGCCACGCCCAGCGTGCCCGCCCGGCCTCCCGTGGCCCGTTCCCGCGCCGTCAGCAGTGCCAGCAGGGTCGCCGTGGAAGCCGTATCCTGGATGACGCCGACGAACCCCTCCGGAAGCCCCAGCATCTGCCGGAGCCACTCCATGACGACCTGCTCCAGCTCGGTGGCCGCGGGTGAGGTCGCCCAGGACATGCCTTGCGCGCCCATGACCGCGGTGAGCATCTCGCCGAGAATCGACGGAGGACTGTTGTTGCAGGGGAAGTAGGCGAACCAGCCGGGGTGATTCCAGTGTGTCATCCCCGGGACGACGACGCGCCGGAAATCCTCAAACAGGGCCTCGAACGGCTCACCGGTCAAAGGAGGGCTGACGGGGAGCTGGTCGCGGATGTCACCCGGGAGGACCGCGGGCGTCACCGGGAGGGTGCCCACGTCGCGCAGGTAGTCGGCCATCCAATCGACCAGGATGTGGGCCTGGCGGCGGAATTCGTCGGGTTGCATGGCCCAAAGCGAACGCCCGCCGGCGCGCCCGTCAAGCCGGGTCAGAGCGGGCGGCTGCCGAAAGGAAGCGCGTGCAACTCTCCGAGCGCCGCCCGGGCCGGGGCCTGGCCTGGATGGTTCTGGCGCAGCTCTGCTTCGCCGGGATGAACGTCTGCACCCGTCTCGGCTCGGCCGATCTCCCCTGGTCGGAGATCGCGGCGGCCCGCTTCGCGATTGGGGCGTTCTTCGCCCTGGGCTCCAACCGGATCGGCGTGGGTGACGCCGCGACCCTGGGCGCGACCGCGCCGGTGTTCGTCGCGCTCCTGTCCGGGTCACTGCTGGGCGAGCGGGTCGGCGGGCACGTCTCGCTCGCGGTGGCGCTCGCGTTCGCCGGCGTCATCGCGGTGGTACGGCCCTCGTTCGAGATCGCCGCACCGGTGGTAGAGCCTCTGATTATCTTGGTTCCATGACCATGGTCGCGCCGAGGTTGCCGGGCCTCGATTACCATCCGGAGGTCGCCTGCCGGCATCTCTCCGACGCGGATCCACGGCTCGGCGAGTTGATCATGCGCGCCGGGCCATTCCGGCTCGAGCCGGAGCCCACCCAGAGCCTCTTCGCCGCGCTGCTGGAGTCGATCGTATACCAGCAGCTCTCCGGCAAGGCGGCCGCCACGATCCTGGGCCGGGTCTGCGCGCTGCACCACCCGCGCCGCTTTCCGCGCCCCGCCGACATTCTCGCCGCCGCTCCGGAACGCCTGCGGGCGGCGGGGCTCTCCAACGCCAAGACCCTCGCGGTCAAGGACCTCGCGGCAAAGACGATGGACGGCACGGTGCCGAGCATGCTTCGGGTACGGCGGATGGCGGACGACGAGATCGTGGAACGGCTCACCACCGTGCGCGGCGTGGGCCGGTGGACGGTGGAGATGCTGCTGCTGTTCCGCCTGGGCCGGCCCGACGTCCTGCCCGTCGGGGACCTGGGCGTGCGGAAGGGATTCGCCCGGACCTTCGGGCGCCGCGCGCTCAAGGATCCGGCCGTGATGGTCAGACGGGCCGAGCGCTGGCGTCCCTACCGCAGCGTGGCGAGCTGGTACATGTGGCGGGCGCTGGAGCTCTAGGAGCAACCATCGGAGGGACCGATGACCGAGATCTCAGCCGTGCTGGCCGATTACGAGCCGGACCTGGGGACGGTGGAGCTGGTGTGCGAGCGCCTGGGTGAGATCGGGCATCAGATCGGCCCGGACACCGCGCGGGCGCTGGTGCGGGCGATCGTGCAGCGGGAGGCGCCGCGGGTCGACGCCCGCATGCGGGAAGCGATCGACATCTCGCTCCAGACCATCAAGGTGGCGGCGCAGTCCGCCATCGGGGTCCTCGCGGCCACCACACCGGTCGAGCGGCCGGCGGCCCCCGAGAAGGCCCAACCCGCCGAGGTCCAACCCGCCGCACCCCTCTCGAACAGCGGCCGGAGGCCCGCCGCGAAGCGGAAACCGCCACCAGAGCCTTCCGACGACCCGAGCGACGGCGAGCGGAGACCGGTGTTCCGGCGGCCGCGAGGACGTTGAGCGCTCAGAACTCGCGCTTCTTCATCTCCTTGAACAGGCGACGGGTCTCGCTGTCCTCCTCGGCCGCCCGCTGCCGGAGCGTCGGGTCGAACTGGACCGCACGATCGGCTTTGGGCTGCACCACCTTTTCCGCGTTCTTCTTGGCGAGCGCGGCAATCCGCTGATCCTCACGCTTGGACATCTCACCTCCCTGACGTGTTGGCGGGCGGGGCTCCTGCCCGGTGGAAGATAGTCGCCCGGGGGTGACTTCCTCCAGCGAGACGATCCGTCGCGCTCCCCAGGATCGCTCCCGCCGGCCTTGGCGGTGATGCCGTTCCAGACGACTGGGGTCTGGACAACATTGAAATGGCACGTTACCGTGCCCGCAGGCGGCCTCTTTCATCTCGCGTAGTTCTTTGGGTCAACCCCTGGTGCCCCAGACGCGAACCGAGGAGAACCCACTCGACAGGATGCAGCTGCTCTCACTCGCGTGGAGGACGATGCGGGTGCGAGCGAGCCTCTTCGTTTTCCTCGTCCTCGCGTGGGGTGCCTGTGACGGCACCAGCGCTCCGGACACCGCCGTTGGAGCGCCTGGAGGGCAGGACACGACCACTCCACCGCCGACGCCCCCCGACACCACGACCGGCGACACCACGACCTCGGGACCGGGCACGGACCCGATGGTCCCACCCCCGGATTCGGCGCCAAACCAACCTCCAGGTCCGGTCTCCCATGTGGGCCTTCCGTTCGGGCCGTCCCAACTTCCGTCGGACCGGTTCGCGGAGTTCAGCGGCACGGTCTACACGGCAACCGGGCCGGACAGGTTGATTCTCGACCTGGACGCGGCCAGACGGACCGGTGCCCGTCTGTTCATCAGCTTCTCCGGCAATGAGCGGTCTGTCGTTGACATCAACGGATTCAACCTCGCGAAATGGGAGCAGCGGATCGATCGCTTTCGCGGGGTCGATCTCACACCCTACATCACCGATGGGACCATCGCCGGCCATCTCATCCTGGATGAACCGCAGGATCCGACAAACTGGAATGGCCATCGGGTTTCGCCGGCCGAAATCGAAGAGGTCGCAAAGTACAGCAAGCAGGTCTGGCCCTCGATGCCGACCATCATCCGCTCGTTTCCCGACTATCTCGAGGGCTACCAGTACCCTCACCTGGATGCCATCCGGATCCACTACGTCAACCGCTTCGGGCCCATCGATGACTGGATCGCCAAGCAGGTAGAGGGTGCCAAGGCGCTCGGTCTCGGATTGGTCGGCGGCCTGAACGTGCTCAATGGCGGCTCCAAAGAGAGCGGGATTCCGGGCCGTCGGGCGGGGACGAACGCCATGAGTGCGGACGAGGTCAGGTCCTGGGGCGGCAAGTTCCTGTCGGAGCCGTCCCTCTGTGGGTTCCTCATGTATAAGTACGACCCGACCTACTTTTCGCGTCCGGATATCCAGGCGGCCTTGTCGGACCTGGACCGGATGGCACGAAGCCTCCCGGACAGGCCCTGCCGACCCTGATCGGAGGTTGTGGGCCGACAGGAAAGCGAACGGGCCTATGACAGTGTCATAGGCCCGTGAAGCTGTACACTGTTGTGTGGAAAGCTCCCGAGGAGGGACTCGAACCCCCGACCCGGTGATTAACAGTCACCTGCTCTACCA
>JBBSHB010000223.1:0-3798 GCA_038253515.1 Gemmatimonadales bacterium
ACCTGCGTCATGTGCCGGGGACGCGCCTGGATCCAGGCGGGCGCCGGGATCGTGGCTGACTCCGATCCGCTGTCCGAATGGCGGGAGACCGAGGCCAAGGCGCGCGCGGTGCTCCTGGCGTTGGCCCTCGCGGCCAGGCAGCCGGTATAGCCCCTATATTCCTGCATGCCACCGTTCCGCCTCGTCAGCTCCGAGGGCGACCAGAGCTTCGAGCTTCCGCCGGGCCGCAGTGTGGTCGTGGGACGGGGCCTGACGAGTGACATTGCGCTCTACGACCCCACCATCTCCCGGCGGCACGCCGAGCTGACCGCCGGCCCCGACGACGTGCAGGTCACCGATCTGGGCAGCTCCAACGGGACCTGCATCAACGGCAGCCGGGTGAGCAGCGGCCGGCTCCGTCCGGACGATTCGATCACCTTTGGCAAGGTGGTGTTCCGGCTCCGGGCGGCGCGAAACTCCGGCAACACGCCGATCGCCGCGGAGATCGCGCCGCCGGCCGGCACCATCGTGCGCCAACTGGTGGTGAGCGGCGGCGGCCCACCGGGTCTCACCAGTCGCGACGGCCCCAACCCCGGCAGCCAGCTCCGGGTCTCCGCCAGCACGGCCGAAGCCCGACAGGCAATGAAGCTGTCGATGCTGTTGGACGTCTCGCAGAAGCTTTCCGCCGAGCTCGACCTGGAGAAGCTGCTCCGCACCGTGGTGGACATGACGTTCGAGATCATGAACGTCGACCGGGTCACCATCGCGCTCCGGAACGAGCAGACCGGCGAGCTGGTGCCCACCATCTCCCGCAGCCGCCTGGGTGACGTGCACCCGCAGCAGGTGCCGCGCTCCATCGCTGAGAAGGTGGTCGAGGAGCGGGTCGCGGTGGTCTCCCAGAACGCCGCGGCGGACTCCCGGTTCAAGGGCCAGTCGATCGTGATGCAGAGCGTGCGCAGCGCCATGTGCTCCCCGCTCATGGCCTCGTCCGACCGGGTGCTGGGCATGCTGTACGTGGACAATGTCACGGCGCCCAACAGCTTCACCGACGAAGACCTGCAGTTCCTGGTGGCGTTCAGCGGCCTGGCCGCGCTGGGGATCAAGAACAGCCGCTACGCCGAGCAGAGCCGGCACGAGGCCATGGTCCGCTCCAACTTCGAGCGCTACTTCGCGCCCAACGTGGCCGCGGAGATTGCCCAGCAGGAGAGCGTGACGCCGCTCGGCGGCGACCGGCGGCCGGTGACGGTGCTCTTCAGCGACGTGCGCGGCTTCACCGCCATGGCGGAGTCGATGGACCCTGACGCGATCGCCCGGCTCCTGAGCGAGTATTTCAGCGAGATGGTCGAGGTGATCTTCGAGCACGGCGGCACGCTCGACAAGTTCATCGGCGACGCGATCATGGCGCTCTGGGGCGCGCCGATCGCCCACCCGGGCGACCCCGACTGTGCGATCCGCGCGGCGGTGGCGATGCAGCGGGCCATCGCCGAGCTCAACCGGCGCTGGGCCAGCCAGGGGCGCCCGGAGATCCGGGTCGGCATCGGGATCAACCACGGCGACGTCTTCGCCGGGAACATCGGCAGCCACCGGCGGCTGGAGTACACCGTGATCGGCGACCCGGTGAACGTGGCCGCGCGGCTCTGCGCCGAGGCCGGTCCGGGCGAGATTCTCGTCAGTGAGGCGTTCCTGGGGGTGCTGCGCGAGCAGGTGGAGTGCGAATATCTGCCCGAGATGGGACTCAGGGGAAAGACGCAGGTGGTACAGGTCTACCGGGTTCGGCCGGATGGCGTGCCCACTCAGCGGGCCTCGGTCACCTCGGTCGTGCCCGCCCGGCCATTGAAGCGGTAGGGGTGTCCCGCCTGCTCCAGCAGGCTCAGCACCAGTCGGATCGGCAGCCCCATCACGCTGAAGAAGTCCCCGTCGATCCGCTCCACCAGCGCCGCGCCGTATCCCTGGATCCCGTAGGCGCCGGCCTTGTCCATCGGCTCGCCGGTCGCGACGTAGGCTTCGAGGAAAGAGTTCTCCAGCCGGCGGAAGGTGACGTTGGTGACGTCGGTGGCCTGATGCAGCGCCTCGTCGGCCACCAGGGCCACCGAGGTCACCACCTGGTGGGTGCGACCCTGCAGCTTCTGCAGCATCCGGAGTGCGTCGGCCGGATCGGTCGGCTTCTCCAGCATCTCGTCCCGTACCACCACCGTCGTGTCCGCCCCGAGAACCAGGGCGCCGGACACGCTCAACGCCTTCTCCCTCGCCAGCCGCTCCACGTAGTCCACCGGCGTCTCGACCGCTCGGCGGACCTCAGCGATGTTGGGGGGGCGCACCCGGACGACGATTCCCAGCATCTCGAGGAGCTGCCGGCGGCGAGGGGACGAGGAGGCGAGGGTCAGCGGCTCAGGCGTCATGAAGTCCGGTCCAGGATGAGGGTCACGGGGCCGTCGTTGTGGATCTCGACCTGCATGTCGGCGCCGAACTCGCCGGTGGCGACCTCCAGGCCCCGGTTGCGCAAGGCGGTCACGAACCGGTGGTAAAGCGGCTCGGCGACGTTTGGGCCGGCTGCATCAATGAATGATGGGCGGCGCCCTTTGGTCGCATCGCCGTAGAGGGTGAACTGCGAGATCACCAGCACGCCACCGGCCACGTCCGAGAGCCCTAGATTCATTTTCCCCTCGGGATCGGAGAACAGCCGGAGTCCCGCCACCTTGTCGGCCATCCAATCTACCTGCGCGTCCGCGTCCCCGTGAGTGAAGCCGACCAGCAGGCAGAACCCTGGCCCGATCACACCGGTCACCCGGCCGTCGATGGTCACGGATGCCCGGGAGACTCGTTGGATCACGACGCGCATGGCCGCATCCGCCGCACAGGAGGTGATTATTGTTCACCGCTGGTGTACGCCGCCGTCAAACTTAGACCGGTTCGGACTCGACGCACGCATGGCACTCAAACAGCAACTGGCATTCGCCCGGAGGTACGCCCGGAGCGCGGTGGCGGGCCGCCGGTCCGATGCACCCCCCATCCTGCCGGCGCCGCACCACCCGGTCCCGGCCGCCTGGCCGGATGACCGCCTGACCGTCTCCTGGTTGGGCCATGCGACGGTCCTCATGAACTTTCACGGCGCCTGGCTGCTCACCGATCCGGTCTTGGAGCGGCGCATCGGGATCGGGAGGGGATTCGCCAAGCTGGGTCCCCGCCGTCTCATCCAGCCGGCGCTCGGGGCCCGCGAGCTGCCGCCGCTCGACGCGGTGCTGCTCTCCCACGCCCACATGGACCACACCGACCTTGGCACACTCGCCCGGCTGCCGCGAAGCACCCCCGTCGTGGTACAGCCAGGCAACCGGGATCTTGTCCGGCGGTTCCGTTCCGTCCACGAGCTGGCCTGGGGTGACTCGGCAGAGATTGGAGATCTCAGGCTGGAGTCGGTCGAGGTGCGCCACTGGGGGGCCCGGATGATCACCGACCGCCATCGCGGCTACGGCGGGTACCTGCTGCAGAAGGCGGGCCGGCGAGTGCTCTTCGCGGGCGACACCGCGTACACCGACGCCTTCGCGCGGATCCGCGAGAGCGGTCCGGTGGATCTCGCCATCTTGCCGATCGGGGCGTACGACCCGTGGATCTACAACCATGCCTCGCCGGAGGAGGCCTGGCGCATGTCCCGCATGGTGGAGGCGGAGTACGTGCTGCCGGTGCACCATTCGACCTTCCGGCTGAGCCGGGAGCCGGTGGACGAGCCGCTCCAGCGGCTGCTGGCGGCGGCGGGGGAGGAGCGGTGGCGGGTGGTGGGGAGGGAGGTGGGGGCGACGTGGAGGATGCCGGGTCGGGGGACCA
>JBBSHB010000224.1:0-3772 GCA_038253515.1 Gemmatimonadales bacterium
CCCGGTCGAACACCGCGACCAGCGCGCCGATCGTGTCCAGCACCGCCGAGACGAAGTGCGGCTCGCGCTCGAGGACCTGCTCCGCTCGCGGGGTGAAGGGGATCTCCTCCGCCACGACCAGCCGGGCGCGTCGGCCCTGGAAGTCGATCGCCCGGCTGACCACCCGCACCAGCGCCGTCGAGCCGTTCTTCCGCCGGTGCCGCCACGACACCGGCCCAATTTCCGCGCCCGTGTGCACGATCCGGAGCCGCTGCTCGAGCATCGGCAGGTCCTCCGGGGGTCGCAGATCCCGGATCGTCAGCCGGAGGAACTCATCCCGGCTGTAGCCGTACTGCTCGACGGCGGCCCGATTGACGTCGAGGAGGCGGAGCGTCTCGACCTCGTACACCCACATGGGAAGGGGGCTGTGCTCGAAATAGAACTGGGTGGCGGGCCCGTGCTCCGCGCCTGGCTCGCGGACCGGATCGTCCCGCCGGGCCAGCGGTCCGTCACGGGAGCCGGTGCTCATCGCTGGCACACTCCATCGGCGGTCCGCAGCACCTGGCGCACCTTGTGGAGCAGGCGGTCGAGCGAGAACGGCTTCTCCAGGAACTCGGTCCCCGGCTGGAGCAACCGGTGCCGCGCGATCGACTCGTCGCTGGTGCCTGAGACATAGAGGACCTTGACCGCTGGCCGGTGAATGGAGAGCCGCGCGGCCAGCTCCCGGCCGCTCGCGCTCGGCAGCACCATGTCGGTGAGCAGCAGGTGGATGTCGCCGGGGTGCCGATCGGCGATCGCGCTGGCCGCCTCGGCGTCGGGGGCGGCCAGGACGGTATATCCCGCGCGCTCGAGCACCCGGCAGGCCAACGCGCGGACCTGTTCTTCGTCCTCCACCAGCAGGATGGTCTCGTACGGGCTCGGCTCGTCGCTCGGCGCCGCGACGTACAGGCTGCTCCCCTGGCGCGGGGACGGATCCATCGTGACCCCGGTGCCGGTCCCCGATTCCCCCTCCACACCGGCATGACCGCCGCTCTGTCCCCGGAGGGGGAGGAGCTGGCGGATCAGACTCACCGCCCGCTCGGTGGCCCGCTGAATCTGCCCCACATCCTCGCGACCGCGCGGCGAGAGCCCGGTCTCCTCCAGCAGGAGCCCGGCATGGCCGATGACGGTGGTCAGCAGGTTGTTGAAGTCGTGTGCGATCCCGCGGGCGAGCCGCCCGATCGCGTCGGCACGCTCCATCTCCTCCCGCGCGGCGAGACGCTGGTCGAGTTCCCCCATGGCATGGGCCGCGAGGTCGCCGAGGCTGGCGAGATCGTCCGACGTCCAGCGCCGTGGGCCAGCCTCCATGACGCACAGGCTCCCGAGGGCCAGGCCATCCGGGGTGAGCAGCGCTACGCCAGCGAAGGAGCCGACGCCGAGCCGTCGGATCCCGGCGTGGTCGACCAATTCGGACGACGCCCGGGTGTCTTCCACCGCCACGCCCGCACGGCTCACCGCCACGGGCTCGCAGAAGGAGAGATCGAGCGGCGGGTCACCTGCTGTCGCGGACGGCTGGGTAAGCCCATGTTGGCTCTTGAGAACGTGACGGTCACCATCCCGCAGCACGACCAGCGCGAGCGGTGCACCGAACAGCCTGCAGGTCAGCCGGGTCAGGCGATCGAAGACCGGCTCCCCGCCCTCATCCAGGAGGTCGGTATGGCGCAACGCGTTAACGCGCTCCGGAGGCCGGGACGCGGCTGATGGACGCTTCCCTTGGCTCACGTGCGCGACTCCGATGGGTTCCGACCGGGGGTAAGTGGGACGTAATGTCGCGTTGCGGTACGCCCTCGGCAAGCCCGGTGCAAAGACCTGCACCTGCTGGCGAGTCCGGCGGTCGGGGCGTACTCTTGTGCCATGCCTTTTCTCGATACCAAGCGCTACCGCGCCGCCTCCCTGATCCTGTTGCTGGGCATCGGGTTAGTCTATGCGCTCTGGCCGTTCGTCACCGGGCTCGTCGGCGCGCCGGTCCTCTTCGTCATTTTCCGGCCGGTGCACCGCTGGTTCACCCGCTGGCTCTCGCCCGGCAAAGCGGCGGCAGTCGTCCTGGTTCTTGCCATCGTGCTGATAGTGGCGCCCGGGATCTCGTTCGTCGGGCTGATCGCGAACGAGGCGCAGGACATGGCCTCGCAGGTCATCCGGAGTCCCCTCCTTGCCCGGCTCCGTGAGCTCAGGATCGGACCCTACGATATCGGGGCGCAGATCGAGGCGCTGGGCTCCCAGGTGGTCTCCTGGATCGGCAGCAGCGCGATCAGCGCGATCGGCACCGCCACCCGCCTCGGCATTCAGCTCACCATCACCTTCTTCGGCCTGTTCTACCTGCTGGTGGCGCCGAAGGGTGCCTGGAGCGAGATTCGCCCGTTCATTCCGTTTTCGGCCCGCAACGCCGAGATCCTCCGCCAGCGCTTCTATGACGTGACCATCTCGACCCTGGTGGGCACCGGGCTCACCGCGGTGGTGCAGGGGGTGTTGGTGGGGCTCGCCTTCTGGGCGACGGGACTCTCGAATGCGCTCTTCTGGGGGGTGGTCACGGTGATCTTCGCCATCCTGCCGGTGGTCGGTAGCGGCCTGGTATGGGGGCCGGGAGCGGCGGCGCTGGCGCTGCAGGGCCGCTACGGGCCCGCCGTCGGCCTGGTGGCCTGGGGCCTCCTGGTGGTGGCCAACGTCGACAACGTCATCCGACCGGTGGTGTTCCGCCGGTGGGCCCAGATCCATCCGTTCATCACGGTGATCGGCGCGCTCGCCGGGATCAACTGGTTCGGTCTCCTCGGCCTGCTGATCGGCCCCCTGGCGATCTCCTATTTCTTCGAGCTCATCCGGATGTACAAGGCGGAGTACCTCGAGGGCGAGGCGAATGAGTCCGAGCGCGAGACCCTCGACCCCGCGCTGGCAGGATCGAGTCCGAGCTGAGGCGGTGGTCAGGCCGCGTGCAGGTGAGGGCCGAGCACCTCCCGGAGCATCATGCCCCGTCCGCTCCGCGCCGCTCTCGGCCGCTGCAGGCCGGCATTCACCGGATTCGGGCGCTGTCGGCGACTGGGCAGGCGGCTCAGGCCACCGTTCGGGTAGAATGAGCGGCGACCCATCGGATGTTCTGCGTCGATCGGATCCCCGCCCTGTCATCCCGAGGAGCGGAGCGACGAGGGATCTTCTCCCCCGGGGGTCGAACTCGGCCCGGCAAGATCCCTCGGTCGCTCCGCTCCCCCGGGCTGTCAGGCGAGGGGCTCGGGGTGCCAGCGTCGCTCCGCTCCCTCGGGATGACAACCGTGGCCCGTTCCTCGGATGACCTTCCAAGCGCCCACGTTCGGTCTTTCTTCTCTTTCGCCGCCCGTCGCCGCAGCGCATTGGTAGAAGTGTTGTCGCAGTCTCGTTCTCCGGGCGTCTGGCGCCGCCCATCCTTCCCGCCGGCCGGGCGCCAGACAGGCCGGCACGACGAGTAGAGGGAGTATGTGATGCTTCCTGCCGACCTGGAACAGGAGCGCTTGCTCATGGCCGAGCGTCTCCTGACCGAAATCGAACGCCGTCACTGCCTGCCGCCCTCGAATCACCGCGACCTTCTCCCCGTCATCACCGATCGTTTTCTCGCTGCGTATCTGCCTGAAGCACGCGAAGGCGAGCCCGCGCCACGCGCACTGGAATACGCCTTTGCCCGGACCCTCACCGAGGCGCTGGATCTGCTCCGCGACGTCGTGAGCGAATCTCCCGATGGCAGCGGGGCCGCGCTCTACGTCCACGATCTGGACGTGGGAATCACGGCCGA
>JBBSHB010000225.1:0-3760 GCA_038253515.1 Gemmatimonadales bacterium
GGTGAGATTGCCGCCGCTCAGGATCGTCCCGACCGATTGGTCCCGGAACCGATCGCGGTAGGTGAGCAGCGCCGCCAGACCCGCGGCCCCGGAGGGCTCCAGCACGACGCCGAGCTCCTGGTGGGCCAGCTGCATCGCGGCCACCATCGTGTCGTCGTCGACCAGAAGGATGTCGTCCACCAGCCCGGTGATATCGGCCAGCGCCTCGGTGAACGGCGTCCGCACCGCGATGCCGTCCGCGATCGTCTCCGCCCGTTCCAGCGTCAGGACTTCCCCGGCCCGCCACGAGCGCTCCATGGCGGGTGCCCCGCTGGCGCACACCCCGATCATGCGAGTCGCCGGCCGATGCGCCTTCACCCACCGGGCCACGCCGGCCAGCAGGGCGCCGTCGCCCAGCGGGACCAGGATCGCATCGAACGGCTCCGGCCAACGCAGCAGCTCCATCCCGATGGTGCCGGCCCCTTCGGAGAGCGCCGGGTCACGGCCGTCCTCTACCATCTGTGCGTCGCTCTCCGCCGCGAACGCCTTGGCCGCGAAATGGGCGGCATCGAAGTCCTCCCCGACCAGTCGGACCTCGGCGCCGAGCGCGCGCATTCGCTCGACCTTGAGCGGGTTGGCGGTGTCGCTGGCGAAGATGGTGAGGGAGAGCCCCCGCTCCCGGGCCGAGTAGGCCATGCCCTGGCCGAAGTTGCCGGCGGTCGCGCAGACCAGATGGGGGCGGGCGCTGAGCGACGCCGTCAGATACTCCGTGCCACGGCCCTTGAACGAGCGAATCGGGTTGAGGGTCTCGACCTTGACGACCAGGCGGCAGCCGAGCCGCCGCTCCAGGGACTCCGGCCGGAACTGGGGAGAGTCGAGGAACACGGGGTCGATGATCGTCGCTGCCTGGGCGATGCGAAGCAGGGACAGCCGATGGGTTTCGGTCGGGTGCCGCGGACTAGGTTCTGACATTGCCCATCCCCTGGAGCTGCGGACCATCGAGCTCGACGATCTCTGGAGGGTCCAGCGTGAAGTCGCTGTATCGAACCCACGTTGGCCGCGCACGAAGGTAGATCAGACCCGGCCAACTCTGCCGCTCGATCCCGTCCGGGAATCGGCGGAAATAGAGTGCCTTGAGCCGCTCCAGCTCGGCGCCCTTGGGCTCGTCGACGGTCCCCTCATACTGTACCGACCGCTCGTCGTCGGTTGCCGTTCCACCGATGACGAACGCGATCGCCGCATTGCGTCGAAGATTCCGCGCCTTGCGGGTCTCGGCGAGCGTGTCGAAGAAGATCTCGAAGTCGTCGGTCACCACGATGCCGACCACTGCCGCCTGGACCCCTCCGCTCGAAGACGCCGAGGCCTCGACGGCATAGCGATGGCTGCGCATGAATGCGAGGAGCTGCTCACGGGTCATAGGTGCGAATCAGCCCGGGGGGCCGCCCCGAGGAGACTGGTGCTGTCTCACCATCTTGCGGACCCACCGGTTCCAGGAGGGGTATCCCTGCTCGAGCTCGGCCGGGGGCCAGCCGTACCGGTCGCAGAGCCCGAGCGCCACACCCGGCGAGCGACTCGCCCCGACATGGCAGTGTACCACGAGCCGGTCGGCGTGACGCCACCGCTCCACGAACTCGACGATGCCAGCCGCGTGCTCCGCCGCGAAGAGTACGTCGGCCGGTATCTCGACCGACACGATATCGCTGAACCCCAGCCGGAGGACCGCGGCGAACTCCGGCGAGAGCTGGGCAGGCGGCGCGTCGGGGTCGGCTATCGAGACGCAGATCTCGAGGCCGCGCGGCTCATAGCGCTCCGCCGCCTCTCGTGAAAGAATGCACAGGTCCATGCGGCCTCGGCGCACTGCTCCCGGCTCACTCGGCGCGGATCACCACCCGATGCCAGGCGTTGTTGTTGTAGCCCTTCACGTTCCATGTCGCGCTGAGGGTCGGTGGCTGGGTCTCGCCGGCGCTGTCGTTGGCCCGGACCACCAGCGTGTGACACCCCGGGGTCAACTGCAGGGCCGCTTCCCAGAATGACCAGGTCCAGGCCTTCTCCGTGGCCGTGATCCGCGCCCGCAACCAGTCATCCCCTCCATCGGGCGACAACTCGACCGCGGTGACCGGCCGCCCCCCTGAGCCCATGGCCCATCCGCGAACCAGCACCCGGCCGGCGGGCACTACCTGGTCTGCGGTCGGGTACAGGATGACCGCGTTGAGGGGAACGGCGCTCAAGGCGACACCGGCGGTGATGTCGCGTGGATCTCGCGGATCGATCTCCCGCTGAAAGCGATACGCCCTGCTCTGGAAGTAGTTGGATGACGGCTCCGCCGAGAGCCTGATCCTGCCGAGCCACTTCACGCTTCGCGCGCCGATCCAGCCCGGCACCACCGCTCGCAGGGGAAAGCCGTGCGCCGCCGGGAGCGGCGCTCCGTTGAGCTCGTCGGCCAGCAGGACCTCGGCGCTCAGCGCCTTGGCCAGGTCGATGGACCCCCCGAAGCCGAACCGCTGGCCCTGCCGCTCCACCCGATCCAGGCCGATGAACTCCACGTGGCAGGCCCCATCGGCCGGGCCGACCACCTCGAGAACGTCACGCAGGGCGATGCCGGTCCACCGGCCCGTACTGACCGGCTCGGGGCCCCAGGGGAGCTCCCCCGGGAGGGGACCCAGGGTCAGGAACTCATCCCGGCGCAACCCGGCGCATACCAGTGTTGCCGTCACGTCGCGCCGGGGGAACGCGCGGAGCTCCTCGAGCGAGAAACTCCTGGGCTGATCTACCAGCCCACCAACCTCGAGTCGCCACGTGCCAGAGTCGATCTGGGGAATCGGGGCGTGGCTGCGGGTGAAGAAGAGATCGACCGGAGTGACGAGATGGTCGGTCCCGATGGGCCAGGCGGCCGTGTTGAGGCCATCGGGATCGTGGACTAATCGGTGGCTGGTGGTGTCCATGGGTCTTTGGTTGTGGAGCCGCGCTCGCGGGAATCTACAGCAGCGGGGGGCGCTAAGTGCGGCAAACGTAATCTCGAGCTCCGAGGACTGCGAGGCCAGCCCCACCCATGCTGGCGATGACCGCCACGCCCAGGTCAGGCGCCGCCCGCTCGCCGGGCCGCGCGCAACACCAGATCGGCCGCCACCACGTCCTCCACCGCGACCCCCACCGATTTGAACAGCGTCACTTCCTCCGCCGACTGCCGGCCGTGCCGCGTGCCCGCCACCACCTCACCGATCTCCGCGAACACCTCACCGGCCGCGATCACGTCCCCCGCCTCCCGCGTCGCTGCCTCCCGCGACTCCACGTAGAGCCGCACCCGGCGGACCGTCTCGTCGTCCAGCTCTCGCCAGTCCGGCCGGACAGCGCCGATGGCGTTGACATGCGTCCCCGGGGAGAGCCACTCGCCGAAGAGGACCGGCGTGCGAGAGGTCGTGGCGACGACGACCACATCCGCCCCGCGCACCGCTTCCTCCGCCGAGGCGGCGGCGCGGACACCGAATCGCTCGGCGAACGCCCCGGCGTTCCGCGGGCTCCAGACCCGTACGTCGCGGAACTGGCGCACCAGCCTCAGCGCCTCCAGGTGGCTTCGCGCCTGGACGCCGGAGCCGAGGATCGCCAGCACTGAGGCGTCAGGGCGCGCGAGGAGCCGAGTCGTGACCGCCGAGACGGCAGCCGTCCGCATCTCGGTGATGAGTCGGCCGTCCAGTATGGCGAGCGGCTCGCCGGTCTCGGGGCGGAACAACAGGATGAGTGCGTGATGGGTGGGAATCCCCTGGTTCCCGGGATAGAAGGTGAC
>JBBSHB010000226.1:0-3615 GCA_038253515.1 Gemmatimonadales bacterium
CCGCCGCTGGTGTGGCCTCGGGGGCTCTCGTCTTCTGCGCCGGGGTGGTGTTGACCGCGCTGCGGTCATCGATCGGCACACCCGCGCCAGGACTCCGCCTGCTGTGGCCCGCCGCTCTACTGGCAGGAGCCCTTGTGGCGCCCCGCGCCGTACCCGTGGACATGCTGGCGGAGGCCCGCCTGGAGATGTGCATCGTCCTGGCGGGCTTGCAGCGCACAGGCGCGCAGGTTCTGCCGGTAACGGATGGGGCCGGTGCTGCCCGGTTCGCCCGCGGTCCGGTCCGGACGTTCCGCATCGATGGCAATGACGTGCAGATCTACCTGATTGCGCACGACGACGACTCGAGTCCCGAAGCGCACCTCTCCCCTCGCCTGGCCGTGCCCCGCCGATCGGGGGCGTACCGCATCTCCACGTCGGCCCGCACATCCTCGTGGTGTGCGTCACGGTCGATCCACGCTTCGCGCGCCGACTTGACCATCTGGTACGCGACCTCGGTGGCCATCGCCGCCACGGGTCGTTCGCGCGCGTCATGAGCGCGTCCCGATGAGCGCCCCCTCTACGGAGAACTTTCCCATGCCCTCCTCTCAATTGCTTCACCTCTCGCAGCTCACGGCCGTCGCCCTGTTGGGCGTTGGCGCTGCAGCTTGCAATTCCAAATCCGACACTCAGGCCGGTGCTCGCCGGGACGCGGGCGCGGATGTCGCGGGCGCCCCGGCTGGGGCTGGCTCCGACACGATGTCGTCTTCCATGTCGCAGGGGGATACCACCATGGCGAGGATGAGCGGAATGGATAGCGTTGGCAACCCGGATCAGCAGTTCCTCCGAATGATGAGCGACCACCACAAGGGAATCCTGCTCATGGCGCACGGTGCCCTCGAGCGGAGCGGGGTCACCGTCAAGGCCGAGGCACAGAAAATCGACAAATCGCAGGACGCAGAGTTGAAGCGGATGGTCACGATGCTGAAGGCCGACTTCAAGGATGACTACACGCCGAAGGTCACGCCGGACAACCAGGCGATGGCCGACGAACTGAAGCCGAAGTCGGGCGCGGCGTACGACACCACCTTCCGCGAGAACGCGATCAAACATCATCAGGAGGCCCTCCAGATGATCGACCAGTTCCTGCCGAAGCTGACCCGGCCGGAGCTCAAGCAGATGGCGGAAAAGATGAAAGCGGACCAGACCCGGGAGATCGCCAAGTTCAAGCGTGAGCTGGGGCAGACTTGAACCGATGACTCATGTGCGGGCCGGGACCAACCGGCCCGCACCTCATGCCCTCTTCAGGAGGGTACCATGTGCCGCATATCGGTTGCGATCGCAACCTCTCTTCTCCTCATTACGATCCAGCTCCGACCGGAGCCCACCCTGGCGCAACACCGCCACGGAGGCATGGGGCACGGGGGCGGGCACCTGGGAGGGTTCGGCGGACATCACGGCGGCCACCTGGGTGGCATCGGGCTTCACGGTGGGTTCCCCTCCCGCGTCGAGCCGTTCCACCACGATCCCTTCCACGACGGTTTCTTCCATGTAGATCCGGGGCACGGTGGCTTCCGTCGCCGTGTCATCGCGCCATTCGGCGTTCACGGCGACCCTTTCTTCGTCCACCACGGCCTGCACGTCGGTTTCGTCCTCGGAACCTTCCCCTACTTCGGCCCGTGGAACCAATATCGGTCTCCGTACTACGGCTACGGCTACGGCGGCTCCGCGCCCTACATCCGAGACGACGTGATGCCGCGGGTCGGCGACCGAATCGCGGTGCCCGGGAGCGCCGGCGCGGGGGACAGCCTGGTCGTGGACCAGGTGGCCGAGGACATCGTCCGCCTCAACTGGCAGGGCGGCGGGCGGCAGGTCCAGGAGGTCGGGCTCTTCCTGGCCGACGAGTCGCGGACCGTGCTTGCGCTCCAGACGCTCCGAGATCCGCCGTTCAGGGCTGTTCGAGCCGCCTGCAGGCGTGGCGCTCGCGGGCGTGACGGTCGTGTGGCGGGACGGCGCGACCTCCACCACGCTGGTGGCGTACCGCCCCCACTCGCCCTAGCCCCAGTGAACGACCCGCGCTCGCGAAGCGGAGCGGAGCGATTCGCGAGCAGCTTGCAAGGTTATACCATACCATGGTATGATATACTCACTTTTCAGACGGACGCCAAAGGTGAGCCATACCATCCGCAACAAGTCGAAGCTGCTGAACCGCGTCCGCCGGATCCGCGGTCAGGTCGAGGCGCTCGAGCGCGCGCTGGAGCAGGAGGCCCAGTGCGGTGACGTCCTGCGCCTGATCGCCGCAAGCCGGGGCGCGATGAACAGCCTGATGGCCGAAGTCCTTGAAGGTCACGTCCGAGTTCACGTCTTTCCCGAGACTCACGCCGGGTCTGCGCGTGGCGATGCCGCCGAGGAGCTGATCGAAGTCATCCGAGCCTACCTGAAATAGGCCGATGAGGCCCACGGAGCGAGCATGGTAGAGCGAGAGTCGGCGGAACTCCCCGCCACGGCAGAGGAGTGCACTCGGGCGCCGGAGGAGCACCTCGATTCCGGTGGCGGACATCGTCAGGACCAGAATCCTGATTCCGCCGATGAGGGCCACCACAACCACGCCATCAGGTGGCCCGACCTCGCCCGGGTGGCTTTCGTCGCGCTCGCCGCAGCGGCCGTCTGGTTCCGGGTCTGGGAGCCGTTCCCTCGTCTCAGCGTGATCGGACTCGCCGCCACCCTCGTCGGCGGCTACCCGATCTTCAAGGAGGCCGTCGAGAACATTCTCGAGCGCAAGATGACGATGGAGCTGTCGATGACCATCGCCCTGGTCGCGGCGCTGGCCATCGGGGAGTTCTTCACCGTACTCGTCATCACGCTCTTCGTCCTCGTGGCCGAGATCCTGGAGGGGCTGACCGTCTCACGCGGCCGGCGGGCCATCCGGGACCTACTCGACTTTCTGCCACGCACTGCCCGGGTCCGGCGCGGGGACGAAGTCCGGGAGGTCCCCCTCGAAGAGGTCCGGGTCGGCGACTCGGTGCTGGTGAACCCAGGGGTTCGGCTCCCGGTCGACGGGACCGTGATCGGCGGCCACTCCTACGTCGACCAGGCGACGATCACGGGCGAGTCGATGCCGGTCGAGAAGACCGGCGGAGCCGAAGTCTTCGCCGGCACCATCAACCAGTCGGGCGCGCTCGAGGTACGGGCAGAGCGGCTCGGGCGCGACACCAGCTTCGGCAAGATCATCCAGGCCGTCGAGACAGCCGAACGCTCCCGGGCGCCGGTGCAGAAGCTGGCAGACCGGCTGGCGGGGTACCTGGTCTACTTCGCGATCGGGGCGGCGATCCTCACGTTCGCCATCACCCGCGACATGCGCTCGACGATTTCGGTGATCATCGTGGCTGGTGCGTGCGGGATCGCCGCAGGCACTCCGCTCGCGATCCTCGGTGCCATCGGCCAGGCCGCCCGCCAGGGGGCGATCGTGAAAGGCGGCCTCTACCTGGAGATCTTGGCCGCCGTCGACACGGTAGTGCTGGATAAGACGGGCACCCTTACCTACGGCGCACCCGACATTCGCGGCATCTACCCGATGCGGGGGACGGAGCCGCGAGCAGTCCTCGAGGCGGCGGCGATCGCGGAGCGCCGCTCGGAGCA
>JBBSHB010000227.1:0-3481 GCA_038253515.1 Gemmatimonadales bacterium
ATGATCTCGCACTTCGGGGTGGGCGCAGCGCGGAGCTTCTTCACGGGGCGGGGCGTGATCCGGAGCGGGATGGACATGTTTCTGGTGGGGCTCGGGGTGGCGGGGATCGGGTACCTGCTGGGGGAGTGGATCGTCAAGCTGTTGTGATCTCCTACCGCCGCTCCACCGCGGTCTCCAGCCCGCCACCCTGCCCCATCTTTTACCACGGAGACACGGAGAATGACGGAGGTTTACACGGAGAAAGAATGACAATGTGATTCTCCGTGCTGCCTCCGTGCCCTTCGTGCCTCCGTGGTGAATGGGGCAGGGTGGCTGCGGCCGGCCACCAGGGATCCAGTTCCCCCAAGGATTTTGCAATCGAGCCACCACAACACGATGCCAGGAGGATACGATGGCGCCAATGAATGGGTTGGACCGGTTTCGCACGGTGTGGGAAATGGAAGCCCAGCTCACGACCAAGCTCTTCGAAGCGCTCCCGACCACGCAGTACGACTTCCGCCCGGACCCCGGGGGCCGCTCGCTCGGCGAGATGGCGTGGCACCTGAGCGAGATCGAGGGTTACATCAGCTACGGGATCACCAAAGGCGCGGTCACGTTTCAGGAGGCGCCCCCGAACCTCCAGCGTCCCCGGGAGGTGCGACTCCTGGCGCCGGGGTACCGCCGGGTGCACGAGGAGGCGGTGACGCGGCTCGCGGATCTCACCGAGGCGCAGCTCGACCGGGAGCTGCCGTTCGCCGACCGGCGGCTGTCCGTCCGCGACATGCTCTGGGGCGCGATACTGATGCACCTGATCCATCACCGCGGGCAGCTCTCGCTGATGTGCCGGTTGGCCGGCGGTACGCCGCCGGGCATCTACGGGCCGAACCGGGAGGAGATGGCGGCGATGCGGGAGAGGATGGAGACGGCGAAGGTGTAGCCAGACATCGGGTCGGGGGTCCAGCAGGGTGGTTGACATCCTGGCAGCCGCGTCGACGGTGCTGCGGGCGGCCGCGGGCGGCCGCGGTGACAGGAGCCCACCGGCGGCGGTCTCGCGGGCGCCTACGACCGCGTCCAGCAGCGGCCCACCCGGGGCCGTCCGCGGCATGCCCTAGCGCCCACCCGATCCGGAGTGGGAGTTTGGAGGCTCGCCGCAGGCTCCAACCCATCGAGGACACCATGATGGCTGCTCTTCCTCCGGTCGACTGGCACCGGATGTTCGTCCCCTCCGTGAGCCTGCTCGAGCTGGTGCTCCGCGGCTCGGTGATGTACCTGGCCATCCTGGCGGCGATGCGGATCTTCCGCCGCCAGGCGGGTTCGCTCAGCACGGCCGACCTGTTGGTCGTGGTCCTGGTCGCGGATGCGGCGCAGAACGGGATGGCCAGTGAGTACTACTCGGTCACCGAAGGCCTGGTGCTGATTGCGACCATCTACGGGTGGAACTACCTGCTCGACGCGGCGGCGTACCGTTTTCCCTCGGTGCACCGCCTGCTGAATCCGCCGCCTCTCACGCTGGTGCGGGACGGACAGGTCATGCGGAAGAATCTGCGCCAGGAGATGCTGACACTCGACGATCTCAAGGAGCAGCTACGGGAGCAGGGGGTGGAGGAGTTGAGCGAGGTGCGGCGCTGCTGCCTCGAGGCGGACGGTCACCTCAGCGTGATCAGGCGGAAGGACGATGGAGACCCGCCCCCGCAGCGGAAGCGCGGTGCGGGGTAAGGCGTCTCCACCGAAGGTCAGCCCAAGGCGGACGCGGATGTCTCAGGCGTGATCCGCGACCGTCGTCACGCCTGCCTCGCGGGCGCAGTGCGCACAGCAGTAAAACGTCCTGTTCGCCTCGATCCCGTGCCCGATGATCTTGCATCCGCAGTGATCGCACACGGGCGCGAGGCGGTGAATGGCGCATTCGAAGCTGTCGAAGGTGTGGGTTTGACCCGCGGCGACGACCTGAAAGGACAGATAGTAATCGTTGCCGCAGACTTCGCAGACAGCCATGGGGACCTCCTTGGAAGGGGCAGCCGTCCTGCTGCCGCTGTCGAAGACTAATTCCCGGTGGCGCGAGTCACGCCTTCCCCGCGCGCATCTCCCGGGGCGACCTGCCGAGCACCCGCACGAACGCCCGCCGCATACCGTCCACGCTGCCGAAGCCCACGCCGGTGGCGATCGGCCGGAGATCGTGCGACGAGGATTGGAGCAGCCCGCGCGCGGCCTCGACCCTGAGGTGCAGCACGTACCTGGCCGGCGTGGTGCCGACGTCGGCGGTGAACACGCGCGAGAATCGGCGGACGCTCATCGAGACCCGGTCGGCGAGCGCGGCCGTGGAGAGGTCGCGCCGGCCGAGGTTGTCCGCGATCCACACCTGGAGCTCCCGAATCGGCCGCATCTCGCTGGCCTGCGCGGCCAGGGTGACGCTGAGCTGGGTCTGGCTGGCGGGACGCCGGAGGAAGAGCACGAGCTCCCGGGCGGCCTCGACTGCCACAGTGCTTCCGCAGTCCTCCGCCACCCACGCGAGCGCCAGGTCGATGCCCGCCGAGAAGCCGCTCGACGTGTAGATGTTGCCCGCCTGCACCCAGATCGGGTTCGGATCCACCGAGAGCCGCGGAAAGCGGGAGATCAAATGGGACGGCGTCCCGGCGGCGCAGACCAACGTCAACACCTTTCCGGGCGACTTCTTCAACACCACGGTGAAGGCCGGGGCGATCTTCACCACCGACGGCATCGGCTTCCGCAACGGCGACAACGATTTCGCCGACATCAACCCGGCCTATGCCGACGACTTCAACGCCTTCAGCCTGCCGAAGACCTTCATGCCGGTCGGCAGCGCGGCGCTGACCGTCAGCTTCCGGGTGCCGGGCTTCGAGACCCCGGCGGCGACCCGCGGGTTCGAGGTGGTGTTTTCCGACGTCGAGCGAGTGGGAGCGGCGTCCATCAAGCTCTTCGACGCCGATGGCCGGAGCCTCGGCCAGTACCACGCACCGGTGCGCAGTGATCCGGCCGGGTTTTCCTTCGTTGGCATCGTGTTCGAGTCGCCGCTGGTGGCGCAGGTCCGGATCACGTCGGGCCAGTGGGTGCTGGGCGGTGGGGTCCAGGACCTCAGTGACGGCGGGAATCTCGATCTCGCCGTGATGGACGATTACCTCTACGCGGAGCCCCAGGCGATTCCGTGAAGTGTGCTCGCAGGCCGAGCGGCGGGCGAATGTCTCGCCGCTCGGCAGGAGTCGCCTGGCGAGCTGCAGCCGAGGCGGCGTGCGAAACATGAGACCATTGCCCTAACCGACTCCCTGGTCCCGCATCGGGGAGCAGGTCTCCGCACCAACGGCAACACCGAAAGCCAAGCGGCTGGCTCTCGGTGTTGCTCAACGGGCCTAGCAGGCTGCTGAAATAGGGTGTACCTGTGACTGATTTTCCTCTCAGCGCGATTCGTTCTTCCTTGGTTGGCATCGGCGGAGCCGGGTTCCGGTTCCCGCGAAGCCCACGGCCGCGCGCCGGACCTGTCTCAGGTGCC
>JBBSHB010000228.1:0-3444 GCA_038253515.1 Gemmatimonadales bacterium
ACGGGGTGGTACCCGCCTGGAGCAGTTGTCCCGGGGTGATCAGCTTCTCAACCAGCGTCCCCTCGATCGGCGCGCGGACGGCCGCCTCCGTCGGCGGCAAAGGCGTGCCTGCGCCGATCGTGGCGATCGAGGCAGAGTCCACCCCGAGCGCGCGGAGCTGGGAGAGCGCCGCCTCTCGGTCGGCGGTGGCGGCGGCGAGGTCGGTGCGGGCCTGGTCGAGTTCGCTCCGGGCGAGCGCGTCATTGGCGAACAGCTGTTCCTCCAGGGCGGCGATCCGCTGCGCGTTGCGCCAGCCGCCCTCCGCCTTGCGGTAGGAGGCGACCGCCTCGGCGAAATCGGGCGACGAGACGATAGCGAGCGGCTGACCTCGCGTGACCCGCGCGCCGGGGGAGACGAGGATGCGTGAGACAGGGCCCGAAATCGGCGCGATCACCTGGGTGGACCGGTCGCCGTTGAAGGCGACGGTGCCGGTCGTCGAGATGGAGGCGTTGAATGGACCCGGCTCGATCTTCTCGACGTGAATCCGCGAGCGCTGGGCCGTGTCGAGCTCGACGGTGCTGGCCTGGCTGGTTTGGGTCGTGGCGTGATCGGGCGGTTCGGCTCGGCGGGAGCAGCCAGCCGACGCGGCGGCCAACGCCGTGACCAGCAGGGCCGCGACGTAGGTGGACCTAGCGGTCATGGGGACCTCCGATCTCGAACGTGTCCAGCGGAGTCGCGGCGGCGCGCTGAAGCTCCGCGCGAGTGCTGTTGGCAGCGGCCAAGGCATCGGTGTACTGACTCTCAGCATCGAGCAGGGTCCGCCGGGCGTCGAGCAGCTCCAGCGCAGAGGATCCGCCGAGCCCATAGCTCACCGACGCGATGTGGTACGCCTGGCGTGCCACCGGCAGAAGCTCGTCACGGAGGTAGACCGCCTGGCGGAGAGCGGCGGCCGAGGCCGCGTAGGCCGCCCGCAGGTCCTGGCCGACCTGCGCCGTGAGATCCCGGTACCCGGCGGCGAGCTCGAGCTCGCGGTGACGGGCCTCGCCGATCTCGCCGCGCGAGTGCTGCCAGTAGAAGAGCGGGACGGGAAGCGATATCCCGGTGAAGAGCACGCCTGGGCCCGGGTCGGCGTAGTCATGACTGAGGCCGACGGTCAGGTCGGGGAGCCAGAACTCCCGCGCGAGGCCCGTCGCGGCGCGTGCGCCCTCCTGCTGGCTCTTGAGATCACCGAGCTCGGGCCGTGCGGCGAGAGCGGTGGTCTCCAGGCGACCGAGATCGGGGAGCGCCGGCGGGACGGCCAGAGAATCGGCCGCGGCGATCGGCGCCCCAAGCGGACGACCCACCAGCCGGTTCAGGGCGGCCCGCGCGTTGGCAACGTCCCGTTCGTTCGCGATGAGCTGGTTCTCCGCCTGCGCCACCTCCACCTGTGCCTTCACCAGGTCGAGCTTCGGAGTCGTCCCGGCGTTGTAGCGGGCCTGGGTCTTTCGGACGAAGTCCTGGGCGAGTGCCTTGGCCTCACGAAGGTCTCGCCGGCGCCGGAGTGCAGCGAGGAGCGAGTCGTAGGTCTGCGAGGTCTCGGAGGCGATCAGTTGCCGGGTCAGTGCGGAAGAGAAGTTGGCCGAGCGGACATCCGCCGTCCCGATGCGGCCCTGCAACCGGAACTTGTCGAGGAAGGGAATCGTCAGGCTCGCGCTCACGCTCCGCTCAGTCGACCCGCCGGCACCGAACAAACCAGGTGACTGGTTGAACGCGGCGCCGAACGCGGGATCGGGGATCGCTGTTGCCTGAACCTTCCGGGCGCGCGCCTGAGCGACCTGCTCCGCGGCCACCTGGAGCTGAGGGTTGTAGACCAACGCTTCCGCGATTGCCCGCTCACGCGTCAGACAGAGTGAATCGGTGGCCTCAACCGGTGAGCGCGCGGGTGGGCGTACCGACGCGACCAGCGGCGGCAGGGTATCGCGCCGAACACAGTCCGGCTGCAATGCCAGGTCGATCGAATCAAGCGCGGCGCTCCGGGCGAGTCCCGGCGGCCGAACGGTCGTATCCGGTTGTTGTCCGAATGCCGCACCAGCGGGGAATGCCAGCGCGCACACCCAGAGGAGGTGTCGCATGCTCTGCCTTTGTGTCTACCTGTGCTGGCGACGAAGGTCGGCCGCGCGGACTGGCGCGGCTTACGCTCGCCGAGGAAACGGGCTTAGCCTGCGATGGGGGGCGCGCGGGAGAAGTTGGTGGGAGTGCGTTCGCGATGCGGGAGAGAAAGTGGCGCCGAAACTGGTCCCTCGTGCTGCTCCAGCCGGGAAGGCGGCAGTGGGACGACGGCTTCGAGCCGGGCATGTAATGACCGCACTATGCAGGCCGGGCAGGTCGCCTCGTTGTGGGGGGCGGCCGGGCCGCCCACAGGGGCGACCGCCAGGCTCTCCCGCAGAGGGCGCGTGGCGAGGGTGCTGGTGAGCCGCGCGTCCGTTCCCCGGGGCAACTCCGTCAGCGACGCGAGCACCATCATGAGCTGCACGGCTGCGAGCAGCGTAGCGGTGGCGCGGTGGGCCCATGAGGTTCGGGGAGTGGGATAAGGCGCGGTGGTCATCCTGTAAAAGGGTAAGGGCGTCTCCCGCTTGCCGCCAGGGAGCTCCGGCTCGACGTCGACCGGTTCCGCCGTGAGCTGGAGGAGAGCGTCCATGCCGAGCGGGTGTATCAGGATGTGGCGAGCGGAGAGGAAAGCGAGGTCACCTGGACACCGACCTTCTTTCTGAACAACGAGCGGTACGGCTTCGCCCGCGGGCTCGAGGCACTGGTCCGCGCCGTGACCGAGGAGGCCCGGCGGTAGCGGCGAACCGGGGTGAGCCCCACTCCGCCGAGGCCTACTTCTGCATCTCCTGCAGGATCCCGGTGTACAGCCGCAGCCCGAACCCGATGTTCTCCAGCGACAACCGCTCGTCGTTGCCGTGCACCTCCAGCCGGTTCTCCTCCAGCTCGACCAGCCACGGATCCAGCCCGTAGCAGGTGATCCCGGCCGCCGCGTAGTACGGCCGGTCGGACGCCCCGGCGCTGATCGGCGTGGCGACCGGCACACCCGGCAGCATCCGTCCGGCCACCCGCTCGATCGCGTGAAACAGCGGCGTGTCGAGCGGCGCGTCGAACCGCGGTGCCACGTCGCCGATGGTGGCCACTGTGAGCTTGGGGTCGGCCAGCACCCGCAGGAGCTCGCGCCGGAACGCGGTGGTGTCCTCGTCCGGCAGGAGCCGGATGTCGATTTCGGCTGACGCCTCCTGCGGAATGACGTTGGTCCTGTTGCTGCCGGTGAGCACCGTGGGCGTGACCGTGGCCCGCAGCAGCGCGTTCCGCTCCGGACTGGAGAGGAGCCAGGCCCGGCCGGGACGGGTGGCCAGCGCGGCCCCGGCATCGGCCAGCCAGCGGCGATGCTCACCGGTCTCGTAGCGCGCCTGCGCCTTGAAGAACCGGTCCACC
>JBBSHB010000229.1:0-3437 GCA_038253515.1 Gemmatimonadales bacterium
AACGCCAAGACGCATGCTGACAATGATTTACGAGAGACGAGGGGGTCGCCTGCACTGCATTTGGTTGCACCGAGCGCGCTTTGTTGCGCGACGCGGGGCTCAGTGGACCGGGAGCCGCCGCATCTTGTAGAAGAGCGTGCGCAGGCTGACGCCGAGCAGGCTGGCCGCCTGCCGACGGTTGCCGCCGGCCGCATCCAATGCCTTCCGGATAGCCTGACGCTCGACCGCCTCCACCTGCGACTTGAGGTCCAGCGGGCCGGTGCCGCTCGTGCCGGCCTCCGGCGGGTGGGTGCCATTGCCGTTCCCCAGCGAGAAATCCTTGGGATCGAGCGGCCCGGTGCCACCCAGCACCGCCGCGCGCTCGACCGCGTTCCGGAGCTCCCGCACGTTGCCGGGCCAGGCGTGATGAGTCAGCGCCGCGAGGGCGGCCGGCGTGATGCTCACCGGATGACCCAGCCGGGTCGCGGCCTGGCGGGCGAAGTGGATCAGCAGGGCGGGTACGTCCTCGGGACGCTCGCGCAGGGGCGGCAGATGCAGCCGCACCACGTTGAGCCGGTAGAAGAGGTCGGCCCGGAACTCGCCCTGCTCGACCGCCTGCTCCAGCGGCTTGGCCGTGGCCGCGATGACCCGCACGTCCACCCGGCGCGGATCCCGCCCACCGACCCGGCGGACCTCGCCTTCCTCCAACACCCGGAGCAGCTTGGCCTGAAGGTCGAGCGGGAGGTCGCCGATCTCGTCCAGCAGGAGGGTGCCCTCGTGCGCCAGCTCGAACAGGCCCACCCGGTCGGCGGTGGCCCCGGTGAAGGCGCCTTTCACGTGGCCGAAGAGCTCGCTTTCCAGCAGATGCTCGGGGATGGCGGCGCAGTTGATGGCGATGAAACTCCGCTCGCTCCGTGGGCTCATCCGGTGGATGGCGCGGGCGATCACTTCCTTGCCGGTGCCGCTCTCGCCGGTGATGAGCACCGTGGTGCCGTGGCGCGCCACCCGGCTGGCCAGCTCGAGCAGGTCGCGCATCGCGCGGCTCTCCGACACCACCAGGTCCTGCACCGCGCCGGCACCGAGGCTCGAGCGCAGCGTCTCCACCTCACGGCGGAGCTTCTCCCGCTCTTCCGCCTTGCGGATGGTGATCATCACCTCGTCGGGGCGGAACGGCTTGTGGAGGTAGTCGTAGGCGCCCTCCCGCATGGCCTCGATGGCGGCGTCTTCGCTGCCGTAGGCGCTCATCATGATCATCAGCGCGGTGCCCTGCTCCGCGCGATAGCGGCGAAGGAACGTCAGCCCATCCATGCGGGGCATGCGGACGTCGCAGAGGATCAGGTCGAACTCCTCCGCCGACGCTCGCGCGAGCGCCCGCTCGGGATCGCCTTCGGCCTCGACGGCATGGCCCGACTCCCCAAGCAGGAGCGCGAGCGATTGCCTGAGGCTGACATCGTCGTCAACGATCAGGAGTCGCATGGGCTCTCATCCGCGATTGGTAAGAAGACTTTGAACACGGCACCACCTTCCCGCGCTGGATCCACCCAGACCACACCACCGCTCTCGTACACCGTCCGGGCCACGATCGCGAGGCCCAGCCCGGTTCCCTCTCCCGGGTCCTTCGTGGTGAAGAACGGATCGAAGATCCGCTCGCGATCGGCCTCGGGCACGCCCGGACCATCGTCGGCCACGAACAGGATTGCGCCCGGGCTCCCCACCGCGAGGTCGCGCCGTCGGGGGCGTGTTGCCCAGGCCCGGGGCGGCACCCGCTGGCGGCGCTCGCCCGCCTCCTCCGCCTGCCGCGCGGTGGCGGCGTGGCGGCTCTCGAACGACTTGGCCAGTGTGCCCACCACGATGCGTCCGCCCGGTGCGGCCTGGGCCGCGTTGACCAGCAGGTTCACCAGCACCTGCTCCAGCAGATGCGGGTTGCCACGCACCGGCGGGAGCTCGCGACCCAGCGACAGCTCGACCTCGTGCTCCCGGAACGTGCCCTGGGCCTCGAGGAAATCGACCACCCGCCGCACGGCCGCGTTCAGGTCGGTTGCCAGTGCCGCCGGTACGGATCGGGCGGGCGGAACGACGCCCGGTCGGGCGTAATCCACGAGTCCCTGCACGATGTGCTCGATCCGCTCGATGGCGCAGCGCATGTCGTCGGTGACCACCGGATCGGTGCCTCGACGGCGGAGCACCTCTACATAGGTGCCCAGTGCGCCGAGCGGATTCCGCACCTCGTGGGCGACTCCGGCCGCGAGCTGGCCGATACCCGCGAGCTTCTCCACCCGCACCACGTGGCTCTGCACGTCCAGCAATTCCTCGGCCATGGCCCGATACCGTTCGGCCAGCCGGTCCAATTCCACGGAGCCATACCCGGCTGGTGAGGGCGAGACGTTGCCCGCGGCCAACGCATCGGCCTCCAGGGTCAATCGCTGAAGCGGCCGCATGACCAGTCGATGCACGACGTAGGCGCCGAAGAGCACGAAGACCGCCGTACTGCCCAACCAGAGCGCGCCGAGCGGCCGGATCGTGTCTCGAAGATCTCCCCCCGTCAGCACCAGCGTCGTCAGGCCGACCAGGATGACCGCGGCCGAGGTGACGAAACCCAGACTGACCAGCAGCTCGGTGCGGAGCGACCGCGTGGGCTCATCCATCCCGCCTCTACGGCGTACACGCCACCCGACCCTCGACGCTTGCCGGGGCGACCGGGGCCGCGACGCCGACGAAGATGGCGCAGGTCTTGGTGGTGTTCGCGTGAGTCGCCTCGGCGGCCCAGCCGACGGCCGTCACGCTGCTCAGCGTGATGGTGATCCCCTGAGACGGATCGAAGGGCATCGCGGCATTGGGGACTGCCCCTCCGTAGTACATCTGGCCATTCGAGTAGTAGGCCTCCTCCGCCGACACCAGATTGCGAAGGTCGGTCTTCATCGCAGCCACCATCGCCCGCTCTTTGCTGTTGCCGAAGTTGGTGATCGCGATCGCGGCGAGGATCCCCAGGATCACGATGACGATCAGCAGTTCGATCAGGGTGAATCCTCTGTCGTCGCGTCGCACGGGGGGTCTCCAGCGTTGAACGACTGAACTTGGCTCCCTTGGACCTTCCGATTGAGACAGAGAAAAGGGGACGGCGACCACTGCGGGCACCGCCCCCCAATCCCGTTGCCCTCTCCCAGCTTAGTAGCAGGCGGGGGCGCCTTCAGCCTTCACCGCGGCGTTCGGGGCGGTGCCGCTGCCGACGTAGATACCGCACTTAGTGATGCTGCCCTTCAGCGTGGCATTGGTGGCCTCGGCGGCCCAGCCAGCGGCCGTCACGGTCGACAGCGTCAGCGTGTTGTTCTGGCTCGGCACGAAGGCCACGACGCCGGCGGCCTGCGCGGCGCCGATCGCCGGAGCATAGGCCTGGTTGTCGCTGAAGTAGGCTTCCTGCGCCGTCACCAGGTTACGCAGATCGCTCTTCATGCTGGCCA
>JBBSHB010000230.1:0-3352 GCA_038253515.1 Gemmatimonadales bacterium
GCACTCGGCCCATGACTGCTCGGAGGGCGGGCTCCTGGTGGCGCTGGCGGAGGCGGCGATGGGCGGCCCCTATGCCGGCGAGGGGTTCGGCGCGTCGCTCGATCTCACCGGCTATGCCCCGGCGGCTCAGCCGGACGCGCTGCTCTACGGTGAGGACGGCGCTCGCGCGGTGATCTCCTGCTCGGCCGATCAGGTCGAGGCGCTGCTGGCGCTCTGCCGGGAGCACCAGGTGCCCGCGTTCCGGGCCGGCCGGGTCGGCCTGGCGTCATCCGCTCTGGAACTCCGGGTGGGTGCCCGCCTGTTCTCCTGGAACATCACGGCATTGCGAGGGACCTATTTCATGGCGATCCCACGACGGATGCAGCATCCCGACGTCGATCGCTCCGCGGGAGAGTAAGCATGTGCGGCATCATTGGCGTTTCCGGAATCCCCGACGCGGCCCGACTCACCTACCTCGGGCTCTACGCCCTGCAGCACCGGGGGCAGGAGAGCGCCGGGATCGTGGCCGTGGACATGAAGGGAGCCGCGCGGGCACACCGCGGGATGGGTCTCGTGTCCGAGACCTTCGACGAGGGCGTCCTGGCCACCCTCCCGGGGGACGTCGCGGTGGGTCACACCCGCTACTCCACGACGGGAAGCACGGTCCTGGCCAACGCGCAGCCCTGCAGCGTCAACACCCGCTGCGGGCCGCTCGCCATCGCGCACAACGGCAACATCGTGAACGCGGCCGAGATCAAGCGCGAGCTGGTGGAGCGCGGCGCGATCTTCACCACCAGCTCGGACACCGAGGTGCTGGTGCACCTGATCGCCCGCTCGGACGCCGACACGGTGGAAGGACAGATCCGCGAGGCGCTGGAACAGGTGGACGGCGCCTACAGCCTGGTCATCGCCGTTGGCCGCACGCTGTACGCGGTGGTCGACAGCCGCGGCTTCCGGCCCCTGGTGCTGGGCCGGCTCGGCGCCGGTATGGTGCTCGCCTCGGAGACCTGCGCGCTCGATCTGCTCGGTGCCAACGTGACCTGCGAGCTGCAACCAGGGGAGTTCATCCGCATCGAGGACGGCCGCGTGACCGAGCTTCCGCCGCTCTCCCCGCGACCGGTGAGCCGCTGCGTGTTCGAGCTGGTGTACTTCGCCCGGCCGGACAGCACCATCTTCGGCGAATCGGTGGACCGGGTGCGCCGGGAGATCGGGCGGCAACTCGGCCGGGAGCAGCCAGCCCCGCGCGGCGAGGTGGTGTTCAGCGTCCCCGACAGCTCGAACGCCATGGCGCTCGGCTTCTCCGAGGCCTCCGGCATCAAGCTGGAGTACGGGCTCATCCGCAACCACTACGTGGGCCGGACTTTCATCAACCCCACGCAGGACCACCGGGTGGCCAAGGTCAAGATCAAGTTCAATCCGGTGCGCGAGGTCATCCAGGGCAAATCGGTGGTGGTGGTGGACGACAGCCTGGTCCGGGGAAACACCAGCAAGAGCCTGGTGCAGATGATTCGCGCGGCGGGCGCCCGCGAGGTCCACCTCCGCCTGGGATCGCCGCCGATCACCGGACCGTGTCTGTACGGCATCGACACGCCGACCCGCGAGGAGCTGATCGCGGCCACTCACTCGGTCGAGGAGATCCAGGAGTTTCTCCAGGTGGACTCGCTCGGGTATCTCTCGCTCGACGGCATGCTGCGCGCGGCCGGCAGTGAGACCGGCTACTGCCACGCGTGCTTCTCGGGCGACTATCCGACGCCGATCCCCGGTGACCTGGTACAGCTTCGCCACGCCTCGCCGCTGGTGGCGACGCCGGCATGAGCGACCCCTACAGCCAGCCGCTGGTCTACTCCTTCGGGCAGGGCCGCGCCGACGGGACCGCCGCCATGAAGGACGTGCTGGGCGGCAAGGGAGCCGGTCTGGCCGAGATGACGACCATCGGCATCCCCGTCCCTCCCGGCTTCACCATCGCCAGCTCGATCTGCCTCCACTATCTCGAGAACCACCAGTTTCCCAAGCGACTCCAGGTGCAGGTGGAGAACGCGCTCCAGCGGGTCGAGGCCTCCACCGGCAAGCACTTCGGGGATGGCGACAATCCGCTGCTGGCGTCGGTCCGGTCGGGCGCCGCCGTCTCGATGCCGGGGATGATGGAGACCATCCTCAACCTTGGCCTGAACGACGTCACGGTCGAAGGACTCACTCGGCAGAGCCGAAACCCCACGTTCGCCTGGGACTCCTACCGCCGGTTCGTCCAGATGTTCGGCACCGTCGTGTTCGATCTACCCAAGCAGCCGTTCGAGCAGCTGCTCGACGAGCACCGCCGCCGCTGCGGCGCGGAGCGGGACATCGATCTGCCAGTGGAAGAGATGCAGGCGCTGGTGCGGCGGTTCAAGGACCACGTCAAGGCAGAGACGGGGCGGGACTTCCCCAGCAACGCCCTGGATCAGCTGTGGGGCGCCATCGCCGCGGTGTTCGAGAGCTGGAACACCCGCCGGGCCATCGACTACCGGAAGCTGCACGACATTCCCGACGCCATGGGCACCGCGGTCAACGTGGTGGCGATGGTCTACGGCAACCTGGGCGAGGACTCGGGAACCGGCGTCGCCTTCAGCCGCGATCCGTCCACCGGCGCGAGACTGCTGTACGGGGAGTATCTGCTCAACGCCCAAGGCGAGGACGTGGTCTCCGGGAGTCGGACGCCGCTTCCGATCGCCACGCTGAAGGAGCGGCTACCGGCGTCGTACCAGGAGCTGGACCGGGTGGCCCGCACCCTCGAGCGCCACTTCCGCGACCTGCAGGACATGGAGTTCACCATCGAGCGCGGCAAGCTGTACATGCTGCAGACCCGCCGAGGTCAGCGCTCCGGCCAGGCGGCGGTACGGGTGGCGTGCGACATGGTCGACGAGGAGCTGATCTCGGAGGAGGAGGCGGTGGCCCGCATCCCGCCCAACGACCTGAACCAGCTGCTGCACCCCGCCATCGATCCTCACAGCCAGCTCGACCTGCTCACCACCGGCCTCCCGGCGTCGCCCGGGGCCGCGTGCGGCACAGTGGTGTTCGACGCCGATCGCGCCGAGAAGCTCGGGAGGAGTGGCCAGCCGGTCATCCTGGTACGCCGGGAGACGTCACCCGAGGACTTCCACGGCATGGTGATGGCCAAGGCGGTGCTCACGGCGCGGGGCGGGATGACCTCGCATGCCGCGGTGGTGGCCCGCGGCATGGGCAAGCCGTGCGTCGCCGGCGCGCAGGCGCTCGAGGTGGACGTGAAGGCGGGCCGATTCTGGGACAACGGCCGGCAGGTCGCCGAGGGCGATTGGCTCACGGTGGACGGCGGCACCGGCCAGTTCTTCGCGGGACAGGCGGCGCTGGTCACCTCCGA
>JBBSHB010000231.1:0-3347 GCA_038253515.1 Gemmatimonadales bacterium
CCAGGGTTCGGCCGGCGGCGCCGATCAGGAGAGCGATGGAGATCGCGGCAAAGGCGGCATCGTTGCTCGACGGATACCAGAACCAGTTCCCCTTGGCGAACATGTAGTTGACCATGAGGAGGAAGGCCGCCGCCGCCGCGAGGCGGGTGCAGAGACCGAGCACCAGCGCCACGCCCACCAGTACTTCACCCCACGAGACCAGGCCCGCGAAGATCCGGGCATGAGGGAGGACCACGCCGCGCACGAACTCCTGATAGAACGGATGGCCCTTCACCAGCGCCACGTCGTTGAGGAAGCCGACCAGCCCCGGCGTGAAGTCCGACTGGTGCTTGGGGATTCCCGCCACCAGCAGGATGACGCCGGTGTAGATCCGGAGAACCGTCAGCGCTCCGCGGGCGAGGATCCCCTGCAGGATCTGTCCAGGAAGGTTCATCCCATCTCTCAGGACGCGAGTGCGACGTAGCTCGGCAGGGCGCGGATGCGCTGCACCCGGTGCAGGTGGTGCGCGACGTGCCGCTCGAGGAAGCCGAGGCCTTCGAGCGTCGTGAGCCATCCGACCACCGGGTGGCGGAAGAAGGGACGGGAGAGATCTTCCCGTCCCATGAGCTGGAGCACGGCGCGGAGATTGGCGCGGGCGCGGGTCCACCGGGCCTCGAGCTGCGGCAGCGTGCTGCCGCCGACCGGCAGGATGGCTGGGGTCGGCGCGCGGAAGCGCCCGCCGCGCGCGAAGCTCAGATAGAGGAGCGGCAACACCACCGCGGCGCGGGCGCTGTCGGCCAGGCCGCGGGTCGGCGGACGGTCGGGAATACCGCGCAGCACCGCTTCCTCGACCAGGACGAGATGCTCCACCAGGTCGAGCGCCGACCAGCCCCCCGGCGCCGGATGGAAGACCAGCCGGCCCGGCGTCATGGCGTGGAGCTCGCGCAGCAGCGCGGCGCGCTGCCGCTCCAGGCGATCGATCCGGCGCTCGAGTTGGCGAAGCATGACTCAAATTACCCGGTCTGCTCCGCGGAAGCACGGCGGAGCCACCGATCCAGCAGCCACTCCCAGCCCAGCGTCGGGCGGATGGCACCGGGGCGCACGCCGAAAAGCCTGAGGCTCTGCCGGCTGAGCGAGCTGTGGTCGCTGTACCCGCCCTCGACGGCCACGGTGAGCAGCGGCACGCTCTGGTCGGCCTGGAGCCGGAGCGCCGCGCGCACCGCGTGCGCCGCGCCGAGCCACTTCCCCGGCCCCGGCACCCCCGCGCGGAGGAACCAGGTGCGCATGGTGCGCTCCGCGCGGCCGAGCCGAGCCAGCAGCTCGCCCAGCTCGTGGTGTAGCGGGGCCAGGCGGAAGATGTCGCCGATGAGCTGGACCACGGCGGGCGCGAGCGTGGGCAGGCGGACGGCCAGCCACTGCTCGACCTGCTCCGGCAGATCGGTGGGATCGGTCAGCGTGCGCTCCAGCCTGGCGCGGACCGGCTCGCCGTCGAAGAGCACGGCGCGCACCTGGAGTCCGCCCGCGCGGCGGACCCAGTCGAGATCCTCGGGCGAGGCGCGGCGCTCGACCCGGAGCACCACCGGGGCCGCGGGGAAGCGAGCGCGGAGACGGGGGACCAGGGCGGTGACGGCGGGCCACTCGTCTCGTGGCGTGGCCAGCCCGACGGCGAGCAGGCTGCCGTCGGTGAGGTCGCTGGAGCGAAGGGTGGCGAGGTCCGGCACCGCCGTGAACCCTCGATAGGGCGGCGCCAGACAGGAGACGGCCGGTGGCGCCGGCAGGGACAGGGACGGCATGGGCCGGATATTAACTCAGCCGCCAATGAGCCGCATCGATGCCATTCCCATGCACCCGAGCCCGAGCGCGGAGACCTCGAGCCCCTGACTGCCCAGCCTGCGCTTCTGCATCTCCGTCATCGAATGCTCCCGTGTGGTGATTTGTCTCCTGGAATGACAGCTAGGGGCATGGGCGGGTAATTTCAAGTCTCGCGACATTCCTGCGACCAGATCGAGGCATCTCATGGCCAACGAGCGACCCATCAAGCGGCTCTGTGTCTTCTGCGGGACCAACGCCGGCGCCCGACCGGAATACGCTGCCGCCGCCCGCCAGCTCGGCGGGCTGCTGGCCGAGGAAGGGATCGAGCTGGTCTACGGCGGCGCCAGCGTCGGCATCATGGGCGACCTGGCCGACGCGGTGCAGGAGGGCGGCGGCCATGTGACCGGGATCATCCCGCAGCAGCTCATCCAGAAGGAGGAAGCGCATCGGGGCATCCCCGATCTCATCGTGGTGGCGTCGATGCACCAGCGGAAGTCGCAGATGGCCGACCTCTCGGACGGCTTCGTGGCGATGCCGGGCGGCATCGGGACCCTGGAGGGATTCTTCGAGATGCTCACCTGGGGACAGCTCGGCATCCACGCCAAGCCGTGCGCGATTCTCAACGTGGCGGGCTACTTCGACCTGCTGTCGGGATTTCTGGACTACGCGGTGAAGGAGGGGTTCCTGACCGAGACCCACCGGGCCACCATCATCGTGGAGTCCGATCCCCGCCGGCTGCTGGAGCGGCTGCGGAGCTACACCGCCCCCGAAGGGGCGCCGCTCATGGGGCGACCGAACCGGTAGGAATCTCAGGCTCCGGACGCCAGCCTCCCGGCTACCGCACCGGGGGGCAGTAACAATTCACCACGGAGACACGGAGAACACGGAGAACAGCCACGGAGAAAACAACAAAACAAAGCTGTTTATTTGTTGTCTCCGTGCTCCCTCCGTGTCCTCCGTGTCTCCGTGGTGAATTGTTACTGCTCAGGCTCTACCGATAGCTGAGGCGACGGATCCTTTGTAGCGATCGCCGACGGCGCCCCGCCGCCGAACCGCTCCACGTAGAACCGGGTGAACTCGGCGCCGAGCAGCACGACCTGGGCGGAGTAGTAGACCCAGAGGAGCAGCACGATCACCGATCCCGCCGCCCCGTAGCTGGACGCCAGCGTGCTGTGCCCCAGATAGAGCCCGATCAACAGCTTGCCGATGCTGAAGAGCCCCGCGGTCACCAGCCCGCCGATCCACACGTCGCGCCAGCGCAGGACCACGTCGGGCAGCACCTTGTAGACCAGGGCGAAGAGCAGCGTGACCACGCCCAGCGACACCAGGACATTGGCCGCCTGCCAGACGACAGTGAGCCCCGGGAACGCGTCGCCCATGTAGCGGTCCAGGGCAGCGAGCGCGGCGCTCACCAGGAGCGAGACCAGCAGCAGGAACCCCACCGCGACCACCAGCCCGAACGAGATCAGCCGCGGCAGCAGCAGCATGCGGATGCCGGCGCTGGGCTTGGGCTTCACCCGCCAGATGGCGTTGAGCGCGGTCTGCATCTCGAGGAA
>JBBSHB010000232.1:0-3304 GCA_038253515.1 Gemmatimonadales bacterium
GGAGCGAGGTCTCTTGCCCCCCTGAGCCCGACGGCTGCCAGGATGTTCCGAGCCGGCCGATAAGATCCCACGCACCGCTCGGGATGACAGTTCCGCTCGGGATGACAGTTCCGCTTGGGATGACAGTTCCGCTCGGGATGACAGCACCCCGCGGCATGACCGCACGTTACGCCAACCGTTCAACGCCACGCGCGACGCCCGTTAGAAGCCATAGTTCACCCCCGCGCACATCCGCCGTCCGGCCCGGAGCCCCGCAAGACCTCCGCACTTCGCGACGTACCCTTCCCGATCGTTCACCCCGTGGACGAATTCGTCGAGATAGCGTGCGAGCGCGGCCCGGTCCCGGGAGATCCCCTCCCAGGCCACGTAGAAGTCGTTGTCCCGGTCGTAGTATCCCTGGGCATAGGAGGGATGTGCGCCCCACGGCTCGACCACCACGGCGTCCACCACGATGCCGGGGATGAGCGTTCGGTTCGGGTCGGCCCGGATGACGCTCTCGTCGACCAGCTCCTCCACCACGACGATCACCCGGCTCGAGGCGAAGGCCGCCTCCTTCTGCACCCCAAGGAGGCCCCAGATCTGGGTGTTCCCCTCGGCGTCGGCCCGCTGGGCGTGCACGATGGTGACGTCCGGATTGAGCGCCGGCACGGTGGCCAGCAGCTCGCCGGTGTAGGGACAGGTGATCGTCCGTATCCTGGGGTTTGCCTCGGGAAGGTCCGTGCCCATGTAGTTGCGCATGGTCCAGAACGGCAGCCGGGCGGCGCCGGCGCTCAGCCGCGCCACCATCCCGAAGTGGGAGTACTCCTCGATCTCCAGCGGCGGCTCGCCCTTCTCGACGGCGCGCCGGAAGGCGTGCAGCGAGCCGGCCCCGGGGTTCCCCGCCCAGGAGAAGACCAGCTTCCGGGCGCACCCCGCGGCGATCATCTGGTCGTAGATCAGGTCGGGCGTGAGCCGGCAGAGCGTGAGCTCCCGCCGGCGCTGACGGATGATCTCGTGGCCGGCGGCGAAGCAGATGAGGTGGGTGAAGCCCTCGATCACCACGGTGTCGCCATCGTGCACGTGGGCGGCGATGGCCTCCCGCATGGTGGTGGCCTTCGAGCCACTGTTCAATCGAGCTCGCCCAGGATGGCGTCGATCATCCCCAGCGCCGTGTCCACGTCCTCGCCGTCGACCACCAGCGGTGGTGCCAGACGGAGCGAGCTCTTGCCCGCCCCCAGCAGGAGGAGCCCGCGCTGGAAGGCGCGCAGCACCAGATGATGCACCAGCTCCGGCGCCGGCTCGCGAGTGACCCGACTCTTCACGAACTCCACGCCGACCATGAGCCCGACTCCGCGCACGTCGCCGATGCACTGGTGCTTCTGCGCCAGCGTCCGGACCCCGGCCTGCAGGCGCTCGCCCATCACCGCGGCGTTGGCCATGAGCCCGCCCTCGACCAGGTCGAGCGTGGCGAGGGCGGCGGCACAGCAGACCGGATTGCCGCCGAAGGTCGAGCCGTGCGACCCGCTTTCCCACGTGGTCACCGACTCCTTGGCGATCATCGCCCCGATCGGCATGCCCGAGCCGAGCCCCTTGGCGGTGAGCAGGATGTCCGGCTCGACGCCCTCGTGGTCGCAGGCCCACATCTTCCCCGTGCGTCCGACGCCGCACTGGACTTCGTCGGCGACGAGCAGGATGCCGTAGCGGTCGCAGATCTCTCTGAGCCAGCCGAGCCACCCCGGCGGCGGCACCACGTAGCCGCCCTCACCCTGGATCGGCTCGACGAAGATGGCGGCGACGTCGTGGGGATCGAGGTGGCGGCTGAAGAGGTCCTGCTCGATCGCGTCGATGCACCCACGGGTGCAGGCCGGCTGATCGGCGCACCACTGACACCGGTACCGGTAGGCGTACGGCACCTGGTGCACGTCCGGAAGCAGCGGGCCGAAGCCGGCGTGCTGCCGCGCCTTGCTCGAGGTGAGGCTTACCGCGCCGGTGGTACGCCCGTGGAAGGCGCCGCGGAAGGCGATGATGGCGGTGCGTCGGGTGGCGTAGCGGGCGAGCTTGATGGCGGCTTCGACGGCCTCGGTGCCCGAGTTGGTGAGGAAGACCCGCTTCTTTGATGTCCCTGGGGCGATCCGCGCCAGCCGCTCGCAGAGGGCGGCCATGCCTTCGTAGTAGAAGTCGGAGCCGCAGATATGGAGAAACCGATCGGCCGCGTCCTTGACGGCCGCCACGACCGTAGGATGCCCGTAGCCGGTGGCGGAGACCGCGATGCCCGCCATGAAGTCGAGGAACCGGTTCCCGTCGACGTCCTCCACCATGACGCCCCGACCGCGGGCAATCACCAGGGGATACTCCTTGATGTAGCAGGTGGAGGTCCAGGTGGCGTCCCGGTCCACGATCTCCCTCGCCCGGGGACCCGGCGGCGTGACGACGATTCGCGGGTAGTCTCTCACGCTGGCTCCTCGATGATGGTGCGGCTCTGCTCCCGCATGAATTGGGCGACGTAGTACGGCCCGCAGCCACCCTTGCCGGTGGAACCGGAGCCCTTCCAGCCGCAGAACGGCTGGGCGCCGGGCCAGGCGCCGGTCGTGGCACCGGTGCGCTTGTTGGCGTAACAGACGCCGGCCTCGACCTCGTCGAAGAAGCGCTCGACCTCGCCCCGCTCGCCCGAGAATATTCCGGCGGTCAAGCCGTAGTCTACGGCGTTCGTCTCCGCCAGCGCCTGGTCCAGACTCTCCACTTCGCCCAGCGCGAGAATGGGGACGAAGAGCTCTTCCCGGAAGAGCGAGCTGGTGAGCGGAAGCCGGGCGACGGTGGGAGCCACGAAATGTCCCCGGTCGAAGATCCCACCGGCCAGCCGTGCGCCGCCCGCCAGGATGGCTCCCTCGGCCCGGGCCTGCGCGGCGGCGCGTTCGTAGCGCTCGACCGCGCGCTCATTGATCACCGGCCCGAAGAATACGTCGCGCTCCGAGGGATCGCCCATGCGCATCGCGCCAGTCTTCTGCAGGAGGCGCTCAACGAACGGCTCCGCCACCGCCCGGTGCACGTAGACCCGGGACGTGGCGCTGCACTTCTGGTTCTGCAGGCTGAACGCCGAGCGGATCACCCCTTCCGCCGCGGCATCGAGATCGGCGCTCGGCATGACGATGGCCGCATTCTTTCCACCGAGCTCCAGCAGGCAGGGTTTGATCCACCGCCCGGCGAGCCCCGCGTGAATCCGCATGCCCACGGCCTTCGATCCGGTGAAGACCACCCCGTCCACCGCCGGATGCTGCCACAGCGGGTCCCCGATCTCCTCGCGGTGGCCGATCAGCAGGTTGAACAC
>JBBSHB010000233.1:0-3251 GCA_038253515.1 Gemmatimonadales bacterium
GTACCCGCGCCGGGAGACCAGGGCGCCGCCCGTGGTGTACACCAGGGTCCCGTTGCCCGACAGGGCCAGGTCGACGTTGAAGCCCCCGGCCCTCACCCCGATCCCCTCGATGAGCGCCACCGGGGAGCCAGTCATTACCAGTTTCTTCGGGTCGAACGGAATGGCGATGAGCTTCCCGTCCGCGGTGACGACCAGGAGATGACCGGTCGGCGCGTAGCGGGCATAGACGCCGTGGGTGAGCACGTGCGCCGGGCCATGCGGCAGCGTCATGGCCATGATGTCCCAGTCGGACGGGCCTTGCCCCGCACGCCGCAGCCGGAAGATCAGGCCCTTCGCGTCCGGGAGGACGCACGGCCACTCCGCTCCCACCTCGTTCCGACCCGCCGCAAACGTGTACACCGGCTCGACGGCTCCCCCGGCGGGCCGCATCCGGCCGAGCCCCGAGTCCACCTCGAAGTAGAGGTACCCGTCGGTGCCCCAGTCGCCCCCGGTGGAGTTCGCCTTGTCGGTCAGCGTCACCGTGGGCGCGCCCTCCAGCGAAGCGATCCGCACCGCAGTTCCGGCCTTGATGAATCCGACCCGCTTGCCATCCGGCGAGAAGAAGGGACTCTGACCCCCCTCGGTGCCCGAGATCGGCGTGCCGCTGAGCTGGTCGATCCGCCGGAGCCAGAGACGGCTCCCTCCCTCTCCCGGCCCGGAATACACCATCTGGCGGCCGTCCGGCGAGATGGCGACCCGTGCGCCGCCCGAGTTGAGGGGCGGCTGGAGCGCCTCGGCCGACCGCAAGGCGAGGCTGAACTGACTCAGCGGCTGCGCCGGCGCTGGACGGAGCCAGCCCCAGAGCGCCGCGATGGTCATCGCGGCGGTAGCCCCGAGCAACGCCAGGTTGAAGCGGTTCCAGCGCCGCCCTCGCCCGGCGCTCCCCGCGGGCGCGGCCGCCGCCTCTAATGAGACGGTGGATGTGTAGGTCTTGTCCTTGAGCGCCTCGGCGAACTCCGCCGCCGTGGCGAACCGGTCGGCCGGAAGCTTCTCCAGCGCGGTGAGGACCGCCGCTTCCAGGTTGCGCGGGATGGTGTGGCGCTGGGTGGCAAGCGGACGGGGGGTCTCGGTCAGCACCCGGGCCACCACGGCCTGCGCGGTGGCGCCGGTGAAGGGTGGCTCCCCAGTGAGCATTTCGTACAGCACGGCGCCCAGGGCGTAGACGTCCGAGCGGGCGGTGATCTCCCGCTCGCCCATCGCCTGCTCGGGGCTCATGTAGTGCGGCGTGCCGAGACTCATCCCGGTTTCGGTCATCCGCGCGCCGCTCGCCTTGCTCGCCGCGAGCGCGATCCCGAAGTCGGCCACCAGTGCCTGACCGTCGTGGATCAGGATGTTCTCCGGCTTGATGTCGCGATGCACCACGCCGTGCCGGTGGGCGTAGTCGAGCGCCGAGGCCACTTCGCCCGCGATGCGCACCGCGTCGGCCACCGGGAGCTGCTTCTCCCGGGTGAGCCGGTCCCGCAGGGTCTCCCCCTGCACGAACGGCATCACATAGAAGAGGTAGGAATCCGCTTCCCCCGAGTCGAACAGGGGGAGGATGTGCGGGTGCTGGAGGTTGGCGGTGAGCTTGATCTCGGCCAGGAACCGCTCGGCGCCGATCACCGCGGCGAGCTCGGGTCGGAGCACCTTGAGGGCGACCGCGCGGTCATGGCGGAGGTCCTGGGCCAGATAGACCGTGGCCATCCCGCCCGCCCCGATCTCGCGGTCGAGCCGGTAGCGGTCCGCCAGCGCGGATTGGAGCCGGTTCAAGAGCTCGGGCATCGGTCGCTTTGGTGGAGGGTGCCTGAAAAATGGAGGCGCTTGGGCGGCCTGGCTAGGGCTCGGAGCCCGCCGGTGTATACTCTCGCATGATCGTTCACCTGCTGGACGGCACCTACGAGCTGTTCCGCCAGTTCTACGGCCAGCGCCGCTTCAACAAGGGCAAGGACAAACCCTTCGGCGCCGTCGTGGGCCTGCTGCACTCGGTGCTGGAGATGATCGAGACGGGAGCCACCCATCTTGGCGTCGCGACCGACCACGTCATCGAGTCTTTCCGCAACGATCTCTGGGCCGATTACAAGACGGATGAGGGCATCGATTCCGCCCTCCTCGCCCAGTTCCACCCGCTGGAAGAGGCCCTCGCGGCGATGGGCGTCGCGATCTGGCCCATGATCGAGCTGGAGGCCGACGACGGGCTGGCCTCCGCCGCGCGGCTCGCCTCGGAGGACGCGCGGGTCGAAAAGGTCTGCATCTGGGCCAACGACAAGGATCTGGCACAGTGCGTCCGGGGCGACCGGGTGGTGCAGGTGGATCGCAGGGGGAAGGAAATCCGCGACGCCCAGGGGGTGCGCAAGAAGTTTGGAGTCGAGCCCGCGCTCATCCCCGACCTGCTCGCCCTGGTCGGGGATGCTCAGGACGGATATCCGGGCATCTCAGGGATCGGTCGGACCACGGCGGCCAGGTTGCTCAATCAATACGGGCCGATCGAAGCCTTTCCGTCCAACGTGCTGGCGAACGACCGGGGGCGGGCGCTGTTGTTCAAGAATCTCGCGACGCTCAGAACCGACGCGCCGCTGTTTGGGGACGTGGACGAGCTCGAGTGGCGCGGCCCCACCAGCGGGTTCGCCACATGGGCCGAGGGAATCGGGGAAGCACGATTGCTGGAGCGCTGCCTCAAGGCTCGGGGCTGAGCCGCCCCGAGCTTGGTGCCGGTGCTCCGGTGGTTCCTCCGGATGCTCGGGCGCAGGCGGGGGGCGGCGCTCCCGGAGCGCGCCTCAGTGACTGCGGCAGCACCCCGACCGCCGCGCTTCGATCGATGCAGGCACTGCAGCGCGCGGAGGGAGTGTCGCCCCCCACCGGAGCCGTGGACGCCCATCCCGCGGGAGCGGGCTCAGCTGGCCGCCCGGGCGGCCTGCGACGAGGACGGGCTGCTGAAGCGGAACCGCTGCTCGACGAGCTGGCGGACGGGCTTGCCGGCGCGCTTGGCCGGCCGGAAGAGCATTCCGCCGAGCGCGGTGCGGACGGACGCGGTGAAGCGGCGATCGTTGCTGATCAGGATCCGGACCGTGGTCGTGTCCACCCGGCCGGTGGTGTCGACGACGTACTTGGCCTGAACCAGGCCTTCGACCCCCGCCGCGGCCAGGTCGGGCGGGTAGATGGGCGCGGCGCTCCCCTCGTAGCGCTGCACCATCTCGTCCACCTCCAGCGCGCTGAAGGCGATCTGGGCCAACGTA
>JBBSHB010000234.1:0-3214 GCA_038253515.1 Gemmatimonadales bacterium
CCGCCACCCGTGATCTGACAATGAGCAGGGAGGCGCCAGTGAAGATCTACACCAGGACGGGCGACGAGGGCGAGACCGGCCTCTTCGGCGGCGGGCGGGTGCCCAAGGATCACCCGCGGGTCGCGGCCTACGGCGACGTCGACGAGCTCAACTCCGCCGTCGGCCTGGCCCGGGCCACGGCACCGGCCGAGCTGTTCGGCCCGCTGCTCCAGGGCGTGCAGCGGGACCTCTTCTCCATCGCCGCCCACCTGGCGACGCCCGACCCGGAGAAGGTGGCCAAGGCGTTGGAGAAGGCGGAGCTCTCGGAGGCGCGAGTGACGGAGTTCGAGCGGGCGATGGACGCGGCCGACCAGGAGCTCCCGCCCCTTCGCGCGTTCGTGCTGCCCGCCGGCACGCCCAAGGCCGCGGCACTCCACCTGGCGCGGACCGTCTGCCGCCGGGCCGAGCGCAGCGTGGTGCAACTGGGGCGGGAGACCGTGGTGCCGGGACTCTTCGTGGTCTATCTGAATCGGCTGTCGGACCTGCTGTTCACCCTCGCCCGGCTGGCCAATCGCCGTGACGGCCGGGAGGACGAGACCTGGTGACCGCCGGGCCGGTGCTGGTCAGCCACGCACTGGGTCGCTATCCGGTCTACGTCGAGCCCGGTGCGCTGGCACGGCTGGAGGAGCTGGTGGCCGAGCACCTAGCCGGCCGGCGGACGGCGGTCGTCGCCGACGGCACGGTGTTCGAGCTGCTCCAGGCGGGCAAGCTGGAGCGCCCGGCGTGGCGCGGCGAGGCGCTCACCTTTCCCGCCGGCGAGACGTCGAAGAGCCGGGAACAGTGGTGCCGCCTGACCGATGCCCTGCTGGAACGCGGGTTCGGCCGCGACAGCGCCATCGTCGCGCTCGGCGGCGGAGTCGCCGGCGACCTGGCCGGCTTCGTGGCGGCCACCTACATGCGGGGTGTGCCGTTGCTGCAGGCGCCCACCACGCTGCTCGCCATGCTGGACGCGTCGGTCGGCGGCAAGACCGCGGTCGACACGCCGCAGGGAAAGAACCTGGTGGGCGCGTTTCATCCGCCGGTGGCGGTGATCGCGGATCCCCGCGTCCTCCGCACGCTGCCGGAGCGGGAGTACCGGAGCGGGCTCGCCGAGGCGGTCAAGCACGGACTCATCGCCGACCGCGGCTACTTCGAGTGGATGGAGCGCGAGGCGGCGGCGCTGCTCGGGCGGGACGAGGCGGTGCTCACCCGACTGGTGCGCGGGAGCGTCGCGATCAAGGCGGAGGTGGTGAGCGGCGACGAGCGCGAGGCCGGCCGCCGGGCCATCCTCAACGCGGGGCACACCGTGGCCCACGCGTTGGAACAGGCCACCGGGTACGGCTTGCCGCACGGCGAAGCGGTGGCCCTGGGGCTGGTGAGCGAGTGCGAGCTGGCGGAGGGGCTCGGGCTCGCCGGCACGGGGCTCCGCGCGCGGGTGGCGTCGCTGCTGGCGCGGCTGGGTCTTCCGGTCCGGCTCCCGGTTCCGCTGCCGGCGGAGCGCCTGCTGGCGGCGATGGGCAGTGACAAGAAGAATCGCGCCCAGGAGGTCCGCTTCGCGTTACCCACATCGCTGGGCCGGATGGACGAGGGGGAGCGGTGGACCCGTGCCGCCCCGGAAGCGGCCATCAGGAGTGCTCTCGAGGCCATTCTTTAAGCCAAAACGCTGCAAAAACTTACAGTGTTTGTCCCCACCGTGGGCCGGCTCGAAATGTGACGATCGGTGGACAAAGAGTCGAACCGGTTGACCCTGAATGATTTGTGATGTGGATATTTGGCTTTGCTTGACCGCGCCGCTCGCTAATCCTATATTTCATCACGCCTTCCGAGCAATCTGTCGCCGCTCTCGCAACCAAAAAACCGCTCTCGGTTCAACTCACCCCTGGGGTTGACTATGGCCCACGTCCGTGTCCGGAAAGCTCACGCGTTAGTGCGTTCCGCCCCCGCCGGCGCCTTCGACCAGTACCTCCTCGACATCCAGAAGCTCCCCATGATCTCCGACCCCGAGGAGGAGAAACGACTGGCCCGCCGGGCCCTGGCAGGCGACGAGGCGGCCGCGGAGCGGCTGGTCACGGCGAACCTGCGGTTCGTGATCTCCTACGTGAAGAAGTACCAGGGCCACGGCCTCGACCTCTCCGAGCTGGTGGCGATCGGGAACGAGGGGCTGCTCAAGGCGGTCAAGAAGTTCGACCCGGACCACGGGGTCAAGTTCATCTCCTACGCCGTCTGGTGGGTCCGCCAGGCGGTGCTCAAGGCGCTGGCCGAACAGACCCGCAGCGTCCGCATCCCGCTCAATCAGAATTCGGCCCTGGTGCGCATGGCCCGCGCCCAGAGCTTCCTGGCCCAGGAGCTGGGACGCGAGCCGACGGATCAAGAGATCGCCACCGCCCTGAACGACACCCTCGACAACATCCGCTCCGCCCGCCGCATGACCTCGACCGAGGTGTCGCTCGACGCGCCGGTCGAGCGGCAGGACCGCAGCGCCAGCAGCTTCGGCGAGCGGGTGGCCGGCACCGGCGGCGGCGAGATCGAGGAGATGACCGACGCCCGGCTGCAGCGGGAGTTCATCGACAAGATCTTCCAGCGGCATCTCACGCCGCGCGAGCGGAAGATCCTGTCGCTGTACTACGGGCTGGAGGAGGGCTCCGAGGCGCTCACCCTGGAGAAGATCGGCACGCTGCTGGGCGTCACCCGCGAGCGGATCCGCCAGATCCGGGAGCGCGCCTTCGAGAAGCTGCGCGACTCGGCGGACGTGCGGGCGCTGCGGGGGTATTGGGGAGCGGCGTAGGTCCGCCGGCGCTTCTCGGTTTTGATTCGCCGCCTTGGTGGGAATTCGGCGGCTTGGTGAGGATTCACCACGGAGACACGGAGAACTACGGAGGCAGCACGGACAGCAGGATTAGCGCAGGATTCTCCTGAGGCCGTGGTAGAGGGTGTGAACGTTGAAGTTGATCAGGAGACCGGCGGACAGTCCCTGGAGACGCAAATAGGTCAGTAATTGGGCGGAATGAATCGGCAGGAGGTTGTCTATCGATTTGATCTCGACGATTAAGGAGTCCTCGATCAGGAGATCGATGACATACCCCTTCGCGATCCGTACTCCCTTGTATTCGAGAGTGGCATATGCAGCCGTGATAGCTGGATTCCAGAAGACCCGGCCCCAGCTGACGGTGTACCTCGATAGCCGCCCCGATGACCC
>JBBSHB010000235.1:0-3160 GCA_038253515.1 Gemmatimonadales bacterium
CGCCGCCCGGCTTCCCTCGGAACCGCTCTTTCTGGGCGTCTGGATCGCCGGCGGGATCTACGCGCTGCTCGGCGCGCTCTCGCTGGCGGAGCTGGGCGCGATGATCCCGCGCTCGGGCGGGCAGTACGTTTTCGTCCGCCGTGCGCTCGGCGAGTACCCGGCGTTCGTGGTGGGCTGGAGTGATTGGATCTCGACCTGCGGAACCGCCTCGGCAGTCTCCATCGTGCTGGCCGAGTACTCGGGAGTGCTCTTCCCAGCGCTGGCCGGCCGGGAGACCGCAACGGCAGTCGCGGCGGTGCTGGCATTCGCCGGGATCCAGTGGGGAGGGATTCGATGGGGGGATGCGGTCCAGCAGATCACCAGCCTCGCCAAGGCCCTGGGCTTCGGTGCCCTGATCCTCGCCTGCTTCCTGCTCATCGGAGCGCACGGGCCTTCGGTGCCGGTGCCCTCCCCCACGGGCGCGGCGCTCTTCGCCGCGGTGACCGTGTCGCTTCAAGGCGTCATCTACACCTATGACGGCTGGAACGGCATCTTCTACTTCAGCGAGGAAGTGCGCGACCCCGGGCGGGACATCGTGCGCTCGACCATCGCTGGCGTGCTGATCGTGGTCACCATCTATCTCCTGGTCAATCTCGCCTTCATCCATGTCCTCTCGATCGGAGGGATGGCCGGCGACCCGTTTGTCGCGGGTACCGCCGCGAAGGCGATCTTCGGCGCGCGGGGAGACACCGTGATTCGCGGCCTCATGGTGGTCTCCATGCTCAGCACCATCAACGCCGTGCAGCTCATGGCCTCACGCGTCCCGGTGGCGATGAGCCGGGACGGTCTGCTGCCCGCGCGGGTGGCGAGCGTCAGCGCCGGCGGCGCACCGCGGGTGGCGCTGCTCGCCGGCACGGCGGTGGCCGTCCTGCTGCTTCTCACGGGCACCTTCGATCAGGTGCTCGCGCTGCTGGCGTTCTATTTCGTGCTCAACTACCTGCTCTCCTTCACCTCGATCTTCGTGCTGCGCTGGCGGGAGCCCGACACCGAGCGGCCGTACCGCGCGTGGGGCTTTCCCTGGACCACCGGGATCGCCCTCCTTGGCTCCGCCGCCTTCCTGATCGCGAACGTGGCGGGAGATACCCGGAACAGCGTGCGGTCGATCGCCATCCTGGCCCTGAGCGTTCCGGTGTTCCTCCTGGTCCAGCGGGCGATCAGGGCGAAGGCGGCGCGCTGACGGCCGCGTCGCGCACCAGCTCCTGAATGCGGCGCACGCCCTCCGTGACCGACCGCTCCCCGGGTCCAAAGGAAAAACGGACGTAGTTCCGGAAGCGGGACGGCCGGCCGCTCCGCCGCTTGCCCGGGTTCACGTCGAAGAACTCCCCCGGTACGCAGATCACCTGCCGCTCGAGCGCCGCACGGAAGAACGACATCCCCGTGTCGATCGAGGGCGGCAGCGCCGAGACGTCTCCCCACCAATAAAACGTCCCCTCGGGCTCCAGGTCGAACCGCACGCCCGCGGCCGCGAGGCCGTCGCCGAGCACCCGGCGCTTGCGCAGGAACGCCTGGCGGATCGCTGCCGTCTCCGCGCAGGCGACGGCGGGCGCGAGCAGCGGGACCGCGGCGCGCTGGAGCGGCTTGCTGCCGCCGCCGTCGAGGAACGAGCCGCTGCTGGAGACCGCCTCGATCACCTGCTGGGGGCCCACGATCCAGGTGGTGCGCCAGCCGGGATAGCGCCAGTTCTTGGTGAGGCCGTCGAACAGCACCACCGGATCGGCGTCCACGTCCTCGACGTGGCGCGCGGCGGAGACCATCCCTGTGCCGTCACCGCTGTCGGTCCAGATGTAGTGGGAGTAGAACTCGTCGATCAGCAGCGTGCAGCCGACCTCGCGCGCCACCCCGACCCAGCCCTCCAGCTCCGCCCCCTGGATGACTTTCCCGGTCGGATTGCACGGGTTGGAGAGGAGCAGCGCCGAGAGTCCTCGCCCGGTGATCTCGCGCTCCAGCTGCTCGAGGCTGAAGTGGTAGCCGGTCTCGCCTTCCAGCAGGATGGGGATCGAGGTGAAGAGCTTGAAGACGTCGAGCAGCTCCTCGTACGCGGTGTAGTCGGGCAGGAAGTGGCCCAGGTTCACCTCGCCCAGCGCCGCCACCGCCCGGGTGAGCGACGCGCGGCCGCCGCCGCAGATGCAGACGTTGCGCTCGGTGTACTGCGAGCGCTTCCCCTTCCGATACAGCTCGTTGTACAGCTCGGCGACTGCCCGGCGCAATTCCCAGATGCCGGGGATCGGGGCGTACTCCTGGTCGTCCACGCCGATCTCGACCTGGTGCACCCGCGGCGGGGCGCCGGGGAGCGGACCGGTCTCCGGCTGCCCCTGGCCGAGGTTGCACCAGTCGGGGTGGCCGTAGCGGAAGCCACGGCGCGCAGCCTCGGCCATGACGAAGATGACGCCGGTGAAGGGGACCGAGCGGAAGCCGGGGATGATGGGTGAGGTCATGGCGGTGAATACTAGCGGGGTGCAGGGCGCTAATTGAGGCTGACGTAGTCGGGGTTCAGAGCGGCAGGCAGGTTCGCGGCGGAAGTCCTGTCAGGATTCACCACGGAGACACGGAGGACACGGAGACAGCCACGGAGAAAACAAAAAAAGTTGTTGTTGTCTCCGTGCCCCCTCCGTGTCCTCCGTGTCTCCGTGGTGAATCTAGCGTCGCGGGCGCCAGGAGCGCGGACGGGCCCGGGTTATATTCTGGCCCAGCGGCGAAGGACCCTTCACCTCGAGGAGTTGTCGTGTCGACCATTCTGCCGGCCCGCCACCAGCCCCCTCTCCCGCTCGACCGTCTGATCCTGAACGAGGCCCCTGGCCCCGAAGCGATCGAGATGGACGTGCTGATCGTGGGGGCCGGCCCCGCCGGGCTCTCCTGCGCCATCGAGCTGGCCCGCCTGGCCAAGCAGGATCAGAGCTCGGGCGACGGCGCCGCGGAGCTCAACATCGCCGTGCTAGAGAAGGCGGGAAGCCTCGGCGAGCACAGCCTCTCGGGTGCGGTGGTCAACCCTCGCGCCTTTCACGCGCTCTTCCCCGATGGCGCGGTCGAGCGCCTCCCGTTCCGCCAGCCGGTCGGCGGCGAAGCGGTGTACTTCCTCACCGAGCGGCGGGCCCAGCGGATCCCCACGCCGCCCACCATGCAC
>JBBSHB010000236.1:0-3150 GCA_038253515.1 Gemmatimonadales bacterium
GCTCGACGGCGGTGCCAACCTCGACTGCACGGCCCGCGAACTGGTCGGCTTCGCCTATCTCGGCACGGTCTACGTGCGGGACCTGCTGGGCCGGCCCAATCCGGTCGTCGGGCTCCTCAACGTGGGCGAGGAGGAGGAGAAAGGTACCGCCGTCGTCCGCGAGGCGCACCAGCTCCTCAAGCGCTCTCCCCGTCTCACCTACGCCGGGAACATCGAAGGTCGAGATATCCTCCCCGGGCCGCAGCGGCGGGTCGCGGTCGATGTAGTGGTCTGCGATGGATTCGTGGGCAACGTGGTGCTCAAGTTCTACGAATCCGCCGCGCGGGTGTTCGTCGGCCTCATCCGGGAACGCGCGCCCGACGTCTTCGACCGTCCAGGCATGCGCGAGCTGGTCAGCCACCTGGACTACTCCACCTACGGCGGAGCGCCGCTTCTCGGCGTGCGCGGAGTGGCCATCATCTGCCACGGCTCCTCCAGCCCCAACGCCATCAAGAACGCCATTCGCGTCGCGCTGCAGGCGGTCCGTGCCGGCCTGACTCAGCACATCGCGGCCGAGTTCGCCCAGCTCGAGACCGCCGTCCGCTCATGATGGCACGTCCATTCGCGGAGGTGGCGAGCGTGGGCGTTGGCGTGCCGCCGGACGTGCTCACCAATGCCGACCTGACCCGGACGCTGGACACCTCGGACCAGTGGATCGTCGAGCGCACCGGTATCCGGGAGCGCCGCATCGCGCGCCCGGAGCAGAGCGTGGCCATGCTGAGCCGCGAGGCGAGCGAGAGCGCGATGGCCCGCGCCGGCGTCACCGCGGCCGACCTGGACGCCATCGTGCTCGCCACGGCGAGCCCGGATCGCCTGCTCCCCTCGACCGCCTGCGATCTCCAGGCCCTGCTCGGGGCCCACAACGCCGCCGCGTTCGACATCGGGGCCGCCTGCCCCGGCTATGTCTTCGCCCTCACCGTGGCCGAGGGACTGATCGCCTCGGGACAGAGCGAGACGATCCTGGTGGTCGGCGCCGAGAAGCTCTCTACCATCACCGATTTCCAGGATCGTTCCACCGGCATCCTCTTTGGCGACGGCGCCGGCGCCTCCATCGTCCGTCCTTCCACCCGGCCCGGACGTGGGCTCCTCGCCACCTACATCAAGTCCGACGGCCGGCTGGCGCCGCTGCTCTACCGCCCGGGGGGCGGCTCCGCCGATCCGATCAGCGAGAAGGTGGTCTGCGAGCGGTCGCACTACATGAAGATGGCGGGGCGCGAGGTGTTCAAGGCCGCCGTGCTGACGATGGCCGAGGCATGCGACGAGGTGCTTCGCCGGGCCGGCCTCTCGGCCGATGAGGTGGATCTCCTGGTTCCCCACCAGGCCAATCTTCGGATCATCGAGGCGACCGCGAAGCACAGCGGCCTGCCGATGTCCAAGGTGATGGTCAATGTCGACCGGTTCGGCAACACCTCGTCCGCCTCCATCCCGCTTGCCCTCGATCAGGCGGTGTCCGAGGGGCGAGTCCAGCCAGGGTCGGTGGTGTTGCTCGTCGCGTTCGGTGCGGGATTCACCTGGGGGAGCGCCGTCATCCGATGGTGAGCGTCCTGATGTGTCCGGGACAGGGATCCCAGCGGGTGGGCATGGGCCGCGATCTCGCCGAGCGGTTCCCCGGTGCCCGCGACACCTTCGCCGCGATCGACGAGGCGCTCGGCATCCATCTTTCCCGGATCCTCTGGGAGGGCCCCGAGGAGGAGCTGACCCTCACTCACAACAGCCAGCCCGCCATCCTGGCCCACTCGGCCGCCGTCTGGGCGGTCGTGCGCGACCGACTCACCGGCGTCGGCGCCGCCGCGGGACACAGCCTCGGCGAGTACAGCGCCCACGTGGCGGCCGGGACGCTCGCCGCACCCGCCGCGGCCCGGTTGGTCCGTCGCCGGGGCGAGCTGATGTACCAGGCGGGCCGGGAGCGGCCCGGTGCCATGGCCGCCGTGCTCGGCCTCGCCACGGAACAGGTGGATGAGGCCTGCGACGCGTCCTCCGGCCCCGATGGGATCGTGGTGGCGGCCAACCTGAACGCCCCGGATCAGACGGTCATCTCGGGTGATGTCGCGGCGGTGGCCCGCGCCGGCGAAGCCTGCAGGACGCGGGGCGCCAAGCGCGTCGTGCCGCTCAAGGTGAGCGGCGCGTTCCACTCTCCGCTCATGGCGCCCGCCATCGACGGACTGCACGATGCGCTCAGCGATGTTCCCTTCGCCGACCCGGCGTTTCCGGTTCTCGCCAACGCCAGCGGTGAACCGGTGCGCACCGGGACGGACGCCAAGCGGCTGCTGATCGATCAGCTCACGGCGCCGCTCCGCTGGGTGGCGTGCATGCGGCAGGCCGCGATGCTGGCGCCCGGCGCGACCTTCGTCGAGTTGGGGCCGGGCAACGTGCTGAGCGGGCTCGCCAAGCGCATTCTGCCGGGAGCGACGACCGTCACCCTCGGCACCGCGACCGAGGTGGAGCAGTTCCTGGCCCGCCCATGACCTCCATCGATCTCACCGGCCGCTCCGCCTTCGTCACCGGCAGCACCCGGGGGATCGGTCTCGCCATCGCGCGCGCGCTCCATGCGGCGGGCGCCAAGGTCGCGATCGTCGGCCGGGATCAGAGTCGGGCGGCGTCGGTGGCGGCGGAGCTGGGCGAGCGGACCCTCGGGGTGGCCTGCGACGTGGCGCACGCCGAGCAGGTGGAGCGCGCCATCGCCGCGGCGGAGGCGGCCCTCGGCCCGGTCGACATCCTGGTCAACAATGCCGGCCTCACCCGTGACAACATCGTCCTCCGTCTGAGCGACGCCGATTGGGACGCCGTGCTGGACGCCAACCTCAAAGGCGCGTTCCACACCACGCGGGCGGTGCTCAAGGGGATGATGAAGCGGCGCGCCGGCCGGATCGTGAACATCGCCAGCATCGTGGGCCTCATCGGCAACAAGGGCCAGGCCAACTACGCGGCCAGCAAGGCCGGGCTGATCGGGTTCACCAAGTCGGTCGCCAAGGAGTATGCCAGCCGCGGAATCCTGGTCAACTGCGTGGCACCCGGATTCATCGACACGGACATGACGGCCGCCTTGCCCGAGGAGGCGAGGGCTACATTATTACAGGCCATAGCGCTGGGACGGCTGGGGCGGCCCGAGGA
>JBBSHB010000237.1:0-2987 GCA_038253515.1 Gemmatimonadales bacterium
AGGGTGGCCAGGAGCAGCATTGCGTTGGCGAGATGGGTGACGATCACCCACGGCGGCAGCGCCAGCTTGACGGTCACCGCGCCGAGGAGCACCTGCACCACGAGGAGGACGGCCGCCAACGTGGCGGGCCCCCGAAGCGCCGGCTCCTGCCGGTGTCGGGTCCAGGCCACGCCGGCCACGGCGAACACGACCAGGCTCACCAACGCCGCCGCCCAGCGGTGTCCGATCTCGATCAGGGTCGGGAGGTCGAGCGGCGGGAACCAGCGGCCGTTGCACCGGGGCCAGTGCTCGCCGCAGCCGAGACCGGAGCCACTGATGCGTACCACCGCGCCGAGCACGATGAGACAGAGGGCCAGGGCGGAGCCCGTCCACGCGAGGCGGCGGAGCAGCCGTGTCGTATCCTGTTGCGCAGCTGTCATGTGACTGTCGCTGATCCCTGGTGTTCGGGCGCGGTAAAGAACGGCGGCTGGCAGGCCCTTGTCAAGGATATATTTAGCTCATGTCATCAGTGCGCGACGCCTGGGGGGAACGGCTGCCTCGGCACCTGGGACTCTGGAGCGCGGTCTCGGTGCTGGTCGGGTCCACCATCGGGAGCGGAATCTTCCGGGTTCCCGCCAGCGTCGCCGATCGGCTGCAGGAGCCGGGGCCGGTTCTGCTGGCCTGGGTGGTGGGAGGGGTCATCGCCCTCTTCGGTGCCTTGACCTATGCGGAGCTGGCGGCTGCGCTGCCCCGTTCGGGCGGAGTCTTCGCCTACATTCTGGAGGGATTCGGGCCGCTTCCGGCCTTTCTCTTCGGCTGGTCGGAGCTGACCGTCATCCGGGCCTCGGCGCTGGGGGCGATCGCCACGATCCTGGCGGAGTATCTCGGATATTTCATCCGCCTGACCCCGGAGCAGGTCCGCTACGTGGCCGCCGCGGCGATCGTGTTCGTGGCCCTGCTCAACTATGTAGGAGTCGCCAGCGCGGCGGTGGTGATGAACCTTACCACGGTGGCCAAGTACGGCGCCCTGGCGGCGCTGGCCCTGCTGGCCTTTACCGCCCGGACCGGCAGCGCGTCCCACTTCGCGCCCGCCTGGGGCTCCGGCATCCGGCTCTCCCTGCTCACGACCGCTCTCATCTCGATCATGTGGACCTACGACGGCTGGGCGGATCTGTCCTTCATGGGAGGCGAGGTGAAGGACCCCGGCCGCACCCTTCCCCGCGCGCTGATCCTGGGAACGACCGGGATCGTGATCGTCTACCTGTTGCTCAACGTCGCCTACATCTATGCCGTGCCGCTGCCCGAGATGGCGGGCGCGCCGCTCATCGCCGCCACGGTCGCCGACCGGATTCCGCTGTTCGCCGGGATCGGCGGCTCGATCACGTCCGGTATGGTGATGATCTCCTGCTTCGGGGCGCTCAACGGCTCGATGATGACCGGGCCGCGGATCTTCTTCGCCATGGCGGATCGAAACCTCTTCTTCCGCGTCATCGCCCGGGTCTCGCCCCGTTTCCAGAGCCCGTCCGTCGCCATCTGGCTGGCTGCCGCTCTCGGGGTCATCTACGTCCTGTTCAACAACTTCCAGCAACTGGCCGACAAGTTCATCCTGGGGATCTGGCCGTTCTACGCGCTTGCCGTCGCTGCCGTTTTCGTCCTTCGTCGCACCCGTCCCGATCTCCCGCGCCCCTATCGCACCTGGGGCTATCCCGCGGTCCCGATCCTCTTCCTCGTCGCGTCCGTCGGGATGGTGGTCAACGCCCTCTGGACCGACCCGATCAACACCGGCATCACCTTCGGCATCATCGCCACCGGCATCCCGGTCTACTACGCCCGGAGGGCTTGGTTTCCGGCCGTCCCGGTGGAGGAGCTACCGTAGTCCGTTCCGGCTGTCATCTGTCATCCCGAGCGCAGCGAGGGATCTTCCCAACGGGTCCGGAACTCCGCGGCCACTGTCGGAGAGTCGCGCGCAAGATCCCTCGTCGCTGCGCTCCTCGGGATGACACTCGAGGGGATCTGGCCTTAGAACCGCACCTCGATGGCCAGATCGGCGGCGCGGACGCTGTGGGTCAGCGCCCCGATGGAGATGAAGTCGGCGCCGGACTCCGCATAGGCACGGACGTTCTCGAGCGTGATCCCCCCGGTGGCCTCAGTCTCGATCCCAGCGCTCAGTGACCGAGCCAGCGCCCCCCATTCCCGGACTCTATCAGCCGGCTGATTGTCGACCAACAGTCGAGTCGCGCCCGCCGCGCACGCCTCCCGCACATGCTCCACCGATTCCACCTCGACATAGAGCGAGGAGAAGCCTCCCTCCCGGGCGCGCTCCAGCGCCCGCGACAGGCTGCCCTCATCCCCGCTCCTGCCCAGCGCCTTCCAGTGGTTGTCCTTGACCATCATCTCGTGGCTCAGGTCGCCGCGGTGGCGGCCGCCGCCGCCGGCCAGCACGGCGGCGATGTCCAGCGCCCGGAGCCCGGGCGCGGTCTTCCGGGTGTGGAGGATCCGAGCGGACGTGCCGGCCACCGCGTCGACGTAGGCCCGTGTCGCGGTGGCGATGCCGCAGGCGCGCTGAAGCAGGTTGAGCAACGGCCGCTCCGCCCGGAGGATCCGGCCGAGGCTTCCCTGGAGCGAACCCACTGCGGTTCCCGGTAGGATCTGGCGTCCGTCGGGTGCCTTCCAGACAACCCGGCACTCGCATGCCCGAGCCACCGCGTCGGCGTAGGCCGCACCGGCGAGGACCCCGCCGCTGCGGAACTCGATCACACCCTGGGCGGGAAGCCCGACGGGAACGGTGAGGGCGGTGGTGATGTCGGTGTCGCCATCCTCGGCCAGCGCGATCGCGGCGATGCGCTCCGCTTCGGACGTCACCGGCCCAGAGCGACCATCCGGTCGATGGCTCCGCGGGCGCGGTCGGCGATGTCGGGAGGAACGGTGATGTGATATCGGTCGAGCACCAGCGAGTCGCGCACCCCGGTGAGGGTGATCGTCTTCATGAAGGCGCACTGGGCCTCGGG
>JBBSHB010000238.1:0-2980 GCA_038253515.1 Gemmatimonadales bacterium
GCTCCACTGGGCCGCGGAACGCAACGCACATGCCACCCTCGGGGTCTGTCGTGGAAAGCATTAGCAGGTGAGGGCTTGGCGCGAGACGATGCGACGCTGGCGACGACGCCTTTTCTGGTTTGGAGCGGTGTAATGCACGATCGAGCCGGCGGGCGAATGATTCCCTCCTGATTCCGCGCCTCCCGCCAACCTCATCCCTTGCCACCGCATAGACGTGCGAAGCGGTAGTAGTGACAATCTTTGCACGCTTCTTGCCCGTTCCCCACCACCAAGCCACTCCAAGGACAACCATCTCCGAGAGTTAGGAGCTTCGCCCCAGCATGATCCGCGCGCTCTATCTACTCTTCGTGCTCTCCGGCGCCGCCGGGCTGATCTACGAATCGATCTGGACCCGCTACCTCGGCCTCTTCGTCGGCCACGACGCGTACGCCCAGATTCTCGTGCTGGTGATCTTCCTCGGCGGGATGTCGGCGGGAGCGCTGGCGGCCAGCCGCCGGTCCGAACGCCTCTCTCAGCCACTCTACGGCTACGTCGCCGTCGAGTTCGCCGTGGGACTGATCGGGCTCTTCTTCCACGAGATCTTCCAGGCCGTCACGTCCTGGACCTATGCCTCGGTCTATCCCCAGCTCGCCGGCTCGTGGCTGCTCCCCCTGGCCAAGTGGGGCATCGCGGGCGCCCTCATCCTTCCGCAGTCAGTCCTGCTCGGGGCCACCTTCCCCCTGATGTCGGCGGGTGTGCTGCGGCTCGGACGGGGAACGCCGGGGCGCTCGTTGGCGATGCTCTACTTCTCCAACAGCCTCGGCGCCGCGGCGGGAGTGCTCATCGCGGGCTTCTATCTCGTGTCGCTCGCCGGACTTCCGGGCACGCTTCTCATCGCCGCGATGCTCAACCTGGTCGTCGCCGGTGCGACGGTGGGGGTGATCGTGGCCGCGCGGAACGCGGAGATCGACGCCCGCAGCGCGGTGGCGGCCGCAGGAGCCGCGGCACCCCGACCCCCTGCCTCCGACTCGCGGCCTGCGACCTACGACCGGCGACTCCAGCGCCTCCTGCTCTGGACCAGCCTGGGAACGGCGGTGGCCTCCTTCATCTATGAGATCGACTGGATCCGTATGCTGGCGCTGGTGCTCGGCAGCGCCACACACTCGTTCGAGCTCATGCTCTCCGCCTTCATTTCCGGTCTCGCCTTCGGCGCCCTGTGGATCCGCTCCCGCGCCGACCGTCTCCCGAGCCCGATCCGCACGCTGGGTTTGGTGCAGTGCCTGATGGGCTCCCTCGCCCTCGCGACTCTGCCGCTGTACGTGCAGTCGTTCGACTGGGTGGCTTCACTCCTCTCGACCTTCGCGCGGAACGACGCCGGATACGTCGGATTCACCATCGCCCGGTACGGCCTCTGCCTGGCCATCATGTTCCCCGCCACCTTCTGCGCCGGGATGACGCTGCCACTCATCACCCGCGCGCTGTTCACCGGCGGCTCGGGCGAGCGTGCCATCGGCGCGGTGTATGCCTGGAACACGCTGGGATCCATTATCGGCGTGGTGCTCGGCGGACTGGTGCTGCTGCCGATGATCGGCCTCAAGGCGATGCTCATCGCCGGCGCGGCGATCGACATGGGCATCGGTGCGGCACTGCTCGCCCGGGCGGCCAGAGTGGAGGGCAAGGGAACCTGGCTCGCCCCCGCCGCGGCCTTCGCCACCGCGGCGCTTGCCCTCGGGGTGGGGCTCGGCGTGCGGCTCGACCGCAACGTACTGTCGAGCGGGGTCTACCGCACCGGCGGTCTGGTAGCGCCGGGCGAGCGCGAGATCACGTTCTACCGGGACGGCCGGACCGCCACCGTCACGGCATCCAGGACCACGGGCTCCAACATCCAGACGTTGGCCACCAACGGAAAGCCCGACGCCTCCCTGACGCCGATCTGGTATCAGCGTTGCGATTCCGTCTCCCGCCCGACGCCGCTCATGGCCGACGCGGCGACGCAAACGCTGCTCCCGCTCGTCACGCTGGCGCACATGCCCCGCGCCACGAGCGCCGCGGTGATCGGCCAGGGCTCGGGGATGTCGTCCCACCTGCTCCTCGGCAGCTCCGCGCTCAAGAGTCTGGTCACCATCGAGATCGAGCCCAAGATGATCGAGGGCTCCCGGATCTTCCTCCCGGCCAACCGGAGGGCGTTCGAGGACCCGCGCTCGGAGATCGTCATCGACGACGCCAAGTCGTACTTTGCCTCGGCGCACCGCCGGTTCGACGTCATCATGTCGGAGCCCTCCAACCCCTGGGTGAGCGGCGTCTCCGGACTGTTCACCACCGAGTTCTACGGCCGGATTCACCAGTACCTGACCGACGACGGCGTCTTCGGTCAGTGGCTCCACGTCTACGAGCTGGACGACGCACTGGTCCTGAGCGTGCTGGCCGCCATCCACCAGAACTTCCGCTCCTACGAGGTCTATCTCGTCCCCAGCGGCGATCTCCTGATCGTGGCGAGCAACCGCGAGAAACTGCCATCACCCGACTGGTCGGTGTTCCAGGCCGAAGGACTCCGGTCCGATCTCTGCCGGTTCACGCCGCTGACCCCTCAGGTGCTCGATGCACTCTCCATTGTCTCGCGAGCCGAGCTGGCGCCGCTGATCGAGTCGCTGGCCCAGCCCAACTCCGACTACTACCCGGTGCTCGACCTCGGCGCCGAGCGGCGGCGGTTCCGGCGCGACCATGCCTCGGGCTTCCCGGCGCTCTCGGACGAATGGTTCAACCTCCTGGCCTCGCTCACGGGAAGGCGTACCGTACCGGGTGGCGAGCCGTTCCCGGCGCTGCCGGAGAACCCCCGAGTCAGGGCTCGCGCGCTGGGCGCGCTGATCCGTTCGCCAGCCGCGCAGGTGGCCATGGACAGCCTGCTCGGCGAACTGGCGCACCAGGCGATCTACCAGTCGAACATGTGGCAGGCGACGCTCGCGGCCGATCAGGCGCCGAGCAGCTGGGAATTGTGGCTGGA
>JBBSHB010000239.1:0-2961 GCA_038253515.1 Gemmatimonadales bacterium
CTCGCGTCGGTGGCCACGACGCGGGCAAAGTGGGGGAGGAGCCCGACGGTGGCCTGGCCGCTGCCGGCGGCGCAGTCCCAGGCGAGCGCCCGCCGCGCCGGCAGGGCGGCCAGGTAGGTGAACAGGGCCTCCGGGTACCGCGGACGGTAGCTCGCGTAGCCGGTGGCCACTCGGGAGAAGTGATCGGCGAACGAACGGGACATCGTCCAATCCTCTGTCTTGGCACCACGCATCATGACCCCCGGTCGGATCACAATATAGGTGAGCGGCGGAGGCTACCGTGAAGCTCGCGATGGCGGCAACGGCGCTGTTCCTCGCCTCGTGGATCGTGCTACCGCCGCCGACGTACCTCCTGCTGCCCCTGGCGGTCGGCGCGCCTGAGGTCAGCGTCTGGCTGGTGGGCCTCGCGCTCCTCGCCGGCGGCCTGGCGCTGGCGGACGTGCGCCGCTCCCGGGCGGCACGCGTGGCGGTCGGACTGGCACTTCTCGCTCTGGTGCTCGCTGCTCTTCCTCTGGTCCAGTTCGCCGCCGTCGCCCGGCGCTTCGACGCGGCCATGCGCTCGTCTCTCGGCGAGCACTACCTCGCGGAGGTACCGGCCGGGGTGCGAAGCGGGATGCGGCGGCAACCGTTGCTCGTGGCCGATCTCGTCCGGGGAATCGATCCGGCCGACGCGCGCGTCACCCGTGGCGTTCCGTTCGCCACCCATGATGGCGTGCGGCTCACGCTCGACGTCTATCGTCCGCCCACGTCGGGCCGATTTCCCACGGTGGTGCAGATCTACGGGGGTGCCTGGCAGACCGGCGCCCCGTCGGCGAACGCGGCATTCGCCCGGTACCTCGCGGGTCACGGCTACGTCGTCTTCGCGATCGACCACCGCCACGCGCCCCGCTGGCAGTGGCCCGCGCAGCTCGCTGATGTACGGGCGGCGCTCACCTGGGTGCGGGCCAACGGCGAGCGCTACGGCGCCGATCCGGCTCGGCTGGCGCTGGTGGGGCGGTCGTCAGGCGGCCAGCTCGCGATGGTGGCCGCCTACGGGCCCGGCGCACCGGCGGTCCAGGCGGTGGTGATCTACTACGGTCCGGTCGATCTCGCCGAAGGGTACCGGCACCCGCCTCGCCCCGACCCGCTCGATGTCCGAGCGGTCGAGGAAGCGTACCTCGGCGGCACCCCGGACCAGCAGCCGCTCCGGTATCGCGAGGCGTCGCCGATCACCTATGTGACTCGACGGCTGCCGCCCACGCTGCTGGTCTACGCCGGTCGGGACAACATCGTGGAGCCTCGCTTCGGGGTGATGCTGCAGGACCGTCTCCGGAAGACCGGCACTACCTCGGTCCTGCTGGAGATCCCCTGGGCGGAGCACGCGTTCGACGCGATCTCCAACGGCTTGAGCGCCCAGCTCGCGCTGTTTCAGACCGAACGGTTCCTCGCCTGGGCCCTCCATCCCTGAAGCATTCCGCGGTCGCTACCTTTGGGCACCTTCACCGGAGTCTCCCGATGCGGTCGTTCCTGCGGTGATACTGGCCGTCTCTCTGATGGCCGCTTGCCGCACGACGCGACCCGCCGCCGATCCTGCAGTGCTCGACGGCGTCGCCCGGCGCTACGTCGTCCTGGTCCTCGGCCTCGGACGGCACGACCCCAACTACGTCGACGCGTACTACGGCCCGGACTCCCTCAAGGCCATGGCGGACCATGACTCGCTGACCGTGGGGCGGGTCCGCGCGGCGGCGGAATCGCTCATCGCCATCCTGGCCGACACCGTTCCCGCCTACGGCGACTCGCTCGTCCGGCTCCGCCACCGCTATCTCCGCACCCAGCTCGGCTCGCTCGCCGCCCGCGCGGGGATGCTGGAGGGCAAGCGGTTGAAGTTCGACCAGGAGGCCGAGGCGCTCTACGACGTCACGCCGCCGCACCTGTCGGACGCCCATTTCGACTCGCTCCTCGCCCGGCTCGACTCGCTGCTCCCGGGGCGCGCCCCCCTGGCGCGGCGCTACGCCTACTTCCGCGACAGCACGCTGATCCCCGCGGCACGGGTGGACACCGTGTTCCGGACGGCCATTGCCGCGTGCCGAGCGCGCACCATGGCGCACCTCACTCTGCCGCCGGAGGAGAGATTCGACCTGGAGTACGTCACCGGCACGCCGTGGAACGCCTACAACTGGTACAAGGGCGGGTACCACAGCGTGATTCAGGTGAACCGGGACTTTCCGATCGCGGTCGACCGCGCCATCGACCTGGCCTGCCATGAGGGATATCCCGGTCATCACGTCTACAACGCCATGCTCGAGCGCGCGCTGCTGCGCGGGCGGGGGTGGGTCGAGCTGTCGGTGTATCCGCTGTTCAGCCCCCAGTCGCTGATCGCCGAAGGGAGCGCCAACTTCGGGATCGACATGGCGTTTCCGGTGGCAGAGCGGACCGCGTTCGAGCGCGATTCGCTGTTTCCGCTCGCCGGGCTCAACCCGGCGATCGCCGAGCGGAACGCGGCGGTGCGGGTGGTGATGGAGCGGCTCAACTACGCCAGGAACGAGGTCGCCCGGCGGTATCTCGACGGCGAGCTGGACTCGGCGACCGCCAGGGCGGCGATGGGACGCTATTGGCTGCAGTCCCCGGACCAGGCGGCCAAGACGCTGCGGTTCATCGAGACCTATCGGAGCTACGTGATCAATTACAACCTGGGGAAGGACCTGGTGGCGGCGTGGGTCGAGCGGGAGGGCCACGACTCGACCGCGGCGCGGTGGTGGGCCTTCGGGGCCCTGCTCGCCTCGCCGCGGCTGCCGCGGGATCTCAAGTAGACTGTTCGGGCGTCAGAGCGGCTGGGTCAGAGCCGGCGTCACCGCCCCCTCGTCCCGCTCTCCGGTGCGGATCCGGTGCACCTGCTCCACGTCGAGGACGAAGACCTTGCCGTCGCCCACCTCGCCGGTGTGGGCGGAGTTGAGTATCGCGCTGACGGTCACCCCGACGAAC
>JBBSHB010000240.1:0-2903 GCA_038253515.1 Gemmatimonadales bacterium
CTTCACCGGCGCGCCGTGGCTGCTGGTCCCAATGGACGACGCGCAGTCCGACCATCTGAAGGCGTACGGTGTGACGTTCCGGGTGCTGGAGCGGGGGAGCCGGGCCGAGTGGTTCCTCAACTATCGAAGCGGCTCCTTCCTGCTGCCCGGCGACGCGGCGACCGCGCGCGACGCGGCCCTGGCCGGCGTGGCGGTCGAGCCGCTCGACGATGGACAGGTAGTCCAGATCCGCGGATCGCTCCAGGGAGGGAACATGGACGCCGTGCCGCTGGAGAAGGCGCCCAAGGTGGCGGTCTACGCGCCGCCCAACGCCGCTCCCTGGGACGACGCGGTCACCATGGCCCTCAACTACGCCGGCATCACGTTCGAGAAGATCTGGGACGCCGAGGCCCTGAGCGGCAAGCTCAAGACGTACGACTGGCTCCACCTGCATCACGAGGACTTCACCGGCCAGTACTCCAAGTTCTTCCTTAGCTACGCCGGCGCGCCCTGGCTGGTGGATATGGTGGACCGCAACCGCGCGATCGCCAAGCAGCTCGGGTTCGCCACGGTGCCGGCGGAGAAGCGGGCGGTAGCGGTCGCGATCGCCGAGTTCGTGGGGCGGGGCGGCTTCCTCTTCGCGATGTGCACGGCCACCGACACGCTCGACCTGGCCCTCGCCGCCGATCACGTCGACATCGCCGCGGCGTACGCCGACGGGACTCCGATGGATCCCGACGCGTCGCGGCGGATGCACTGGGAGCTGGCCCTGGCGTTCCAGAACGCGCAGCTGGAGCTGAGCCCGACGATTCCGGTGTACTCCGACATCGATGGCCATCAGGTCAACTCCCCCGACCGGCGGCAGCAGCTCGGCTCGTTCACGCTGTTCAACTTCAGCGCGAAGATCGATCCGGTGGCCACCATGCTGGTGCAGAACCATCGGCAGGTGATCCCCGATTTCTACGGGCTCACCACCTCGTTCACCCGGAGGACGCTCAAGCCCAGCGTCACCGTCCTGGCCGACGAGGCCGGGGCGCCGTGGGTCAAGTACATCCACGGTGAGCACGGGCAGGGCACCTGGACCTTCTTCGGCGGCCACGACCCGGAGGACCCTCAGCACCAGATCGGGGACGTCCCGACCGATCTCTCGCTGCACCCGCACTCGCCGGGATACCGGCTCATCCTCAACAACGTCCTCTTCCCCGCGGCAAAGAAGAAGGAGCTCAAGACCTGAGCGGCGCCGAGCGCATCGCTCCGGGCGTGCGGGCCGCGCTCGCCGCCGAGATCGCCGCGGCCGGCGGGCGCGAGGTCTCGTTCGTGGCCCAGGTCGACCGCGACGGCGTGGTCACCAGCGCGCGGGCGGTGGCACGCGGCACGGTCGAGATGGTGCTGGCGCTTCCCGGGGCGGCCGGCCGGGGCGAGATGCTGCTGCACAATCATCCCAGCGGGAATCTGGAACCCTCGGGTGCGGACCTGAACGTGGCCGCCCGGCTGCACGACGGCGGCGTCGGCTTCGGGATCATCACCAACGCCGGGGACGCACTGTATGTAGTGGTAGAGGCGCCGCGAGACCGCGAAGTGGTGCGGCTCGATCCGTTCGACGTGATCGAGATGCTCGGCGAAGGCGGTCCGGTGGCCGGCGAGCTGGGGCAGTACGAGGACCGACGCTGCCAGCGGGACATGGCGGCGTACATCACCGACGGCTACAACGATGGTGGCGTACAGTTGCTCGAGGCCGGGACCGGCGTCGGCAAGTCGTTCGCCTACCTGGTGCCGGCGCTGCAATGGGCACGCGCCAACGGAGAGCGCACCGTGGTCAGCACCAACACCATCAACCTGCAGGAGCAGCTGGTCGGGAAGGACCTGCCGCTGCTCAGGCGGGCGCTGAGCACGGCGGACTACACGCCGACCTTCGCGCTGCTCAAGGGGTGGCGGAACTATCTCTGCCTCTCCCGGATGCATCAGGCGGTGGCGTCGCAGCGGACCCTGCTGGAGCAGGACAAGCTGGACGAGCTGATCGCCATCTCCGAGTGGGCCGGTCACACGGCCGACGGCACCCTGAGCGACTTGCCGGTCACGCCGACGCCGGAGGTCTGGGACGAGGTCAGCGCCGAGGCCGATCTCTGTACCCGACTCAAGTGCAGCCACTTCGACCGATGCTTTCTGTTTCGGGCCCGGCGCCGGGCGGCGGAGGCGGACATCGTCGTGGTGAACCATCATCTGCTCGCGGCCGACCTCTCCGTGCGGCAGGCGCAGGACAACTGGGAGGAGGCCGCGGTGCTGCCGCCGTATCGGCGGCTGGTGCTGGACGAGGCGCACCACCTCGAGGACGTGGCGGCGAATCACCTCGGCATTTCGGTGACCAGCCGTGCGGTCCGCCGGCTCCTGGCGCGATTCGAGCGCAACGGTCGCGGCCTCGCGCCGACGCTGGCGCACGAGCTCATGAGCCGGAGCGACCTGCTGAGCCGGGCCAGTCTCGATCTCCTCAAGCAACGCCTGCTGCCCGCCATCGCCGATGCGCGCCGGGCCACGGACGCGCTCTTCCTCCGCTTGCACACTCGGCTGGACGATGCCGCCGCGGGACAGCTTCGGCTGGACGACGATTTCGGCGCGGATCCGATCTGGACCGAGGGGCTCGGCGTCGAGCTGGACGCGGCCCTCGGCGCGTTCCGAGCGCTGCAGGAGAGCGTCGAGACCATCGCGGATCGACTGGCGGAGTCGGAAGAGACCGAGCGACGCGGCGCGATCCTGCAGGAGCTCAGGGCCGTGATTCGTCGGCTGGACGCGATCTCGGACGGGCTCAATCGCTCGCTGCGACCTCTGAGTGGCGGGCCACCGACGGTCCGCTGGATGGAGCGCACGCCGCGGGGACAGCATGTGACGCTCTCGGCGGTGCCGCTCGACCTCGCGCCCGTGCTGCGGGA
>JBBSHB010000241.1:0-2876 GCA_038253515.1 Gemmatimonadales bacterium
CGTAGCTCAACTGCGGGTTCCAGTCGGTCCCCCGCCCTTCCGGCGTCACGTCGAGCAGGCTCCACACCGGCCAGATCGAGTCCACGTGCCGCGGCTGCTCGCCACCGGTCCATGGGATGTAGAGCAGCTCGGTGCTGTAGAAGTGATAAATCCGCCCGTCCCGTCGCACGAAGACGTTGAGCGCGGGAATCTGGTCGCCCTCGGCAGTCTCGCCATGGTAATCCGCGTTGTAGCTGTTGTGGGCGGAGGAGAGGAGCCGAAGATGCCGCCATCCCCGCTCGCGCGCGAATGATCGGATCCGCTCGATCGGAGACTTGGCGACGACGGCGAAGTTGATCCGGTCCAGCGCGTGGGGGACGCTCCCGTCGAGCCCGTCGAGAATGGAGGTGCACGACGGACACGCCTCATTCATCGTCGGGCCGAACATGAAATTGTAGATCAGGAGGCTGTCCTTCCCGGGGCGGAACAGCTGCGAGAGCCGGACCTGCTTCGCACCGTCCTCCTCGAAGACGTAGTCCTCCTTGAGAGGGCCGCCCAGCGGCAGACGCCGCCGCAGCGCCGTGACCTCTTCCACCTGTTTCCGCAGGTCCAGCTCCGCTCTCAGCAGCCTGTCCCGCGCCGACCGATACTCCGGGGTCTCGCCCGGGAACCGCACCGAGTGCAAAGGCTTCTCCATCGTTTTCGGCATACTGCCTCCAAGGGGCCAGAGGCCCAGCAGAATGATCCGGACGGCAACGACCGCACGATGGAAGCTATCAGCGTTGCCGTGCCAACCGCCTGCGGACGTTACAGGCTGACTCCCGGGGGGCGATGAGGGACGTGCGTGGAGGGAGACCCGCTGGCGAAGATCGCAGAGCTCCAGCGGGTCCGATTTGCCTAACTGAAGTGCACCACAGCCGCGCCACAGCCCACGCCCTGGATCCACAGGTTCTGGACACCGGGGATATCCGGCGCGAGGTCGCTCTCCGAGACGATCATCTGCGCCGTGAACGACTCGTCCACACCGTCGCCCGCTCGGTAGAAGTCGGCGAGCAGCACGACGGTCCCGGCGCCCGTTGCGGCAGTCTTCCCCGCGTCGGTCCCGGTGCACTTGAACCCGGTGGAGCTGAGGAGCTGGGCCGTGTCCCATCGGACCCCTTCGCCGTCCGCGCACCCGGCCAGCGGCCCCTGGGCCACCGCGCGTCTGCAGCGGAAGCCGCCGCCGGATGCGACGGACGTCTCCGCTGGAATGGTGTTGGAGGCGGTGCTCGCGTCGAACGCCCCGCCGCCGGTCAGGAACACGACGCCGGTCGGGAAGCCGCTCGCCGTGCCGTTGAAGCCGAAGCCACTCCGATGGCCCACCGAGAAGTCGGGGGTCGATGGCTGGGTCGGCGCCCTGCCATCACTGCAGGCGAACGCCAGGGTCACCGCAGGAAGTAAGAATACGGAACGTGAAAAGGAAGATTTCATCGCAAACCTCCACACTGTTGAAGTGGTAGCATCGCAGGCATCCGGGTCGCCCACTTCCACGCCGGCAACTGGAGCCCACCTGGCCGCGTCTCCCCGCTCGGCCGTGCGCGCTGTTTCCCGACCCCGCCCTCTCCATGAGACGATGAAAGAGTAGGTTCCGAGCGAGTTGGCGGAAATCAGCGGGAAGCCGATCTGGGCGAAGGGAGTTGACGGAATGCGGTGTAGGCTGCGGGACTACAGAGGACGAAACGAGCAGCGTGGCCGCGGCCGCTGGGCGAGGCGGGAGGGGAGCATGATCCTCCCCGCTCATTCCCCGACTGGTGCCGCCTGGGCCTGCTGGTGGGGAACTCCGGCCGAGCCGAAGGTGAGATCCACATGCACCAGGATCTCGTCATACATCTTGAGCATGCCCATCATCTTGGTCAGGCCGCCGATCTTGTAGCTCTTGAGACTGATGGGGACCTCGCCCTGCACCCGGACGCCATCGGGAAGGAACGTCACCGTCGCCGGGATGGCGGCGTGCTGACGCACGCCATGGATCTGGAAGTACCCATGAAGCGTGACTGTCGCGGTATCGCCCCGAACGTCGCCGGGGACCACGGCGGCAAGATCGAACCGGATCGCCGGGTACTTCTCCGATTCCATGGACTTGTTGAGGTCCTTGTCCCGCTTCCCGTTCCCGGTGACGATGGTCTTGACTGGCGCCTCGGCCCATCCTCGCACCTCCGACAGGCCGGCGCCGCCGGTCATCTCGCCGGTGATCGTGCTGGTCCTGCCGATGAAGCTGCCCACGGTCGCTCGGCCGTCGAAGCTCAGGACACCTTCCCGGAGGGCGCCGCTGGGGATGGCGCGCTGCGCCGGCAGGGTGGCGGCCGCGATTGGGAACCAGGCGGCGAGCAGCAGGGTCGTCACGCGCAAGCGATACATGGGAGGCTTTCTCCTCTCGTAACCAAGGATTCGTGAAGGGACGGCTAGGGTCCGACCGCCGCCCGGACTACCAGACGGCCGGTCACGGCGTCGGCTGGGGCGGCGTACAGCTCGCCGCTGATCCCGAGCCTCGGGGTCGCATCCCACGTCGCCCCGCCGAATACCACCAGGCGGTCGAGATTCACCTCGACCCGCCGGTCGTCCAGCTCGCCGAACCGGTTGGTGAAGTTGACTTGGAACCGGGGCCGCAGCCGGTTGTACCCGGTGCCGGCGTAGGGACGGAGGCGGCCCTCGGCCAGGCTCCACCCGACCGAGACGTCCGCGCCGAGGATGTTGGGCCGGAGCTTGTCGTCCGAGCGCTGGCCGCCGAAGCATTCGCTGGTGGAATCGGCCAGCGCGTCGTCGTCACAGGTGATCGGCGCCCGCAGCGAGCCGAAGGTGGCGTGGCCGCGCAGTGCGACCACGACGCCCCCGAGGCGGCCGAAGCTCTTCCCCACCGA
>JBBSHB010000242.1:0-2854 GCA_038253515.1 Gemmatimonadales bacterium
CTACGTGTGGGACTCGACCAACGCCGAGTATGTGCAGTCCGATCTCTCCGGCGCCCCATCCAATGGAGTGCGCTTCCTGCTCTACGCCGTCAACCCGGTCACCTTCCGTCCGGTCGAGCCGCTGGTTGAGGTGGGCTACGTGGACATCATCGACGAGAGCGGCAGCAGCACCGTCGCCGTCCGCGTCCTGGTGGTCTCCAACGGTGCCACCTATCTGGACTACAGCGTGCACGCCAGTGGGACGGGCTCCTCGGGATCGGTCACCGTCACGGGCTACGCCTCCGACGGGACGATCCGGGCGAACTTCAACCTGGAGAACACCGTCACCCAGACGAGCGACGGCGTCACGCTGGTGCTCGACTACGGCCTGGACGTCCCCAACCGGAATCTCGAGCTGGACTGGACGGCGACGCTCACCGAGGTCACCGGCCAAGCCGTCCAGGTGGGCGTCGATCTGACGATCCAGGGGGAGAACGGCACGATCAGGCTGCAGGGTACCGCGGCGCCGGCGGAGGCAACTTCACCGTCCAGGTGAACGGCGAGCTCTTCGCCACGATCGCGCTGTCGAGCGGCAGTGAGCCAGTGATCACCGGCGCGAGCGGCCAGGCATTGACCGCTGAGGAGGAGGAGATGCTGCGTACGATCCTGAGTTACTACGACGACTCGTTCGGCGTGTTCGGCGATCTGCTGGCGCCGCTCGGCTGAGTCGGAAGGAGCAAGGTTGAACGACGGCCCGGCGAAGTTGCCGGGCCGTTCTATTTCGGGCTGCCCAACCAGGCCTTGCCGCCGATCAGCTCCTGAACCAGATCCTCGCTGGTGCGGTCGGCCGCCTCCGCGGCGAAGTTGGTGACTACCCGGTGGCGCAGCACGGCCGGCGCCACGCTGCGCACGTCGTCGAGATCGGCCATCGGCCGGCCGGCCATCGCCGCGCGAGCCTTGGCGCCGAGCACCAGGTACTGCGAGGCGCGGGGCCCGGCGCCCCAGTCCACGTACTCCCGGATGAACGCGGGTGCCTCCGAATCCGGCGGGCGGGTCATGCGGGTGAGCGCCACCGCCGAGCGGATGAGCCCCCGCGACACCGGGATCCTGCGCACCAGCGTCTGCATCGCCAGCACGGATTCCGCGTCCAGCACCGGCTGCAGTGGCGCGCGCACGGAGCCGGTGGTCTGCTCCACGATCGCTTCCTCTTCGGCCCGGCTCGGGTAGCCTACCCGGAGCTCCAGCATGAACCGGTCGAGCTGCGCCTCGGGAAGAGGATACGTCCCCTCCTGCTCGATCGGATTCTGGGTGGCCAGCACGAAGAACGGGTCGGGCAGGTGATAGGTGGTGCCGCCGGCGGTGACCTGATGTTCCTGCATGGCCTGCAGCAGCGCGGCCTGGGTCTTGGGCGGCGTGCGGTTGATCTCGTCGGCCAGGACGATGTTGGCGAAGAGCGGGCCGGGAACGAATCGGAACGCGCGCTTTCCGGTGGTCAGGTCCTCCTCGATGATGTCCGTGCCGGTGATGTCGCTGGGCATGAGATCCGGGGTGAACTGCACCCGGTTGAACGACAGATTGAGTGCCTCGGCCACCGTCTGGACCATGAGGGTCTTGGCCAGGCCGGGGACGCCGATGAGCAGCGCGTGTCCTCCCGCCAGCACGGCGGTGAGAATCCCGTCCACCACCTCCTCCTGCCCCACGATGCGCTGGGCGACCTGCCGGCGCAGCTGAGCGACGGCATCCACCAGACGGGCGAGTTGCTGGACATCATCGTGCTGGGCGGGTCGGGTGGCGGTCATCGGATCTCGGTGAGGGGTCTTGTGGTGACGGGTATCGGTGGAGATTACCCGGGTCCGTAGATGGACGCCAGGCGCGGAGCTGCTGTTTCACCACGCTGGAGTCGAAGAAGCGGGTCAGAGCTCAGGCCTGTCATCCCGAGCGGAGCGAGGGATCTTCTCAAACGGATCGGAACACCGTAGCAGCCGTCCGGAGCCGGCGGGCAAGATCCCTCGTCGCTACGCTCCTCGGGATGACAATCCCGGCTTCGTCCCTCGGGATGACAATCCCGGCTTTCCTCCATCGGAACCAGCCTCCCGAGAACGCTTGCGAAATATTTCACAAGCGGGTAGGTTAGCCCCGTGAAAACCCCTGATCCGGGCGGCGGGAAAACCCCCGGGCCGATGCGGTACGCCGGGCTCGGCGTCCAGCTCGCCGTGAGCCTGCTGGTGTTCGTCCTGGTGGGTCAGTGGGCCGACAGAAAGCTCGGGACCGGCGGGATCCTCACCGTCGTGGCTGCCTTCGTCGGGTTCGGCGGGACGATGTACTCGCTGATCCGGAGCCTCAATCGCAAGGACGGCGGCGACGAGTGACGCTGCGCCGCTACCTCCTCGGCGTGGCCATCGTGGCCGCGGCCGGCGCGGGGCTGGTGCTGGCGGTACCGGAGGCGGCCCGGGTGGAAGTCATCTGGGGCGTGGCCAGCGGGTTGATCCTGCAGGCCCCCCTCGGATGGTGGGCCCTCTGGAGCATCGGGCGGGACGAATTCATGCTGGTGTGGGGACTTGGCATGCTGGTCCGGCTCACGGTGGTCGGCATCGCCGGACTCGCGCTCATTCCCGTCCTCGGCCTCCGCGCCGGTCCGATGCTCGGCTCGATGGTGGGAGTCTTGGTGGCTCTCCTCCTGGTGGAGGGGGTCACCGCAGCTCTGGAACACTCGTAGCGCAGAGAAGAGCGTGATGATCCGATCCGGTCGTATCGCGACGGTGGGACTGACGGCTGCGCTCCTCGGCGCGGCCTTCTCCGCCGGGACGCCACTCGCGGCGCAGGAGCCGACGGGCGACGTGGCGCGCGAAGCGGTGGCGCCCCGGAGCCAGGAGCA
>JBBSHB010000243.1:0-2731 GCA_038253515.1 Gemmatimonadales bacterium
GAATCGACCTTCGTCGACACGCTGGTGGCGATGACCTATCCGGAGATCCACGACTTCTTCGACCGCTACGTCTGGCAGGCACAGCGGCTGCCGATCAAGGAATACTACGGAAAGCTCGGCATCACCCTGGTCGAGGACCAGAATGGGAACCCGGTCCGGTTCGAGATCGACTCCAACCCGACCGCCGAGCAGCGGCTCCTGCGCGAGGCCTGGCTGGGCCGGAAGCCGCGCGGCGCCACCTGAGCTCGGCCAATGGGGAGTTCCCCTTGACGCCTAAATGCTTTACATGTAAATTGTCAGCATGGGTACTGATCGCCAACACGCCACGTCCCCCACGAGGCTCCAGGAGCCGAGCTCGCTTCAGCGCGAGCTGGGCCAGCGCCGCCGGTTCCGCTCCCGAGGACAGGAGGCCACCATCGCCCTGCTCCGGACCGCATCGGTCGTGGGCCGCGCGCTGGCCCGGGTGGTGGAGCCGGCCGGCCTGAGCCTCGCCCAGTACAACGTGCTGCGGATCCTGCGAGGGGCCGGCAGCGCGGGTCTCGCCACCTTGGCGGTTCGGGACCGGATGATCGAGGAGGGCGCGGCGATTACCCGGCTTCTCGACAAGCTCGAGCAGGCGGGCTACGTGCGGCGGGAGCGCGGCGCGCCCGACCGGCGCCAGGTCATCTGCTATCTCACCGATCGAGGTCGGAAGCTTGTCGCCACCCTCGACCGGTCCGTGGATGACGCCGACGAGGCCGCCGTCGCCATGCTCGACCCCGACCTGCTCACGCAACTGCTTGGTTTGCTCGACATCGTTCGCGCCGGGCAGCGAGCTCAACCGGAGCGATAGCGGCGGGAAGATCGCAGTGCACTCAGAAGGGTTGAAACTTTGCATGCCAACTATTCATTAAGAAAGTAAATCCCCGGTAGGACCCAACCAGATCACCTTGGAGGAGTCCCATGTCCGTTCGTGAGCGAGTCGCCAGCCTCATCAGCTACGTCGAGCGAGGTGACATTCTCGGCGCCATCGCCGAGTTCTATGACGAGAGAGTCTCGATGCAGGACAACGCCAACCCGCCGACCGTCGGCCTGGAGGCCAATCTGGAGCGCGAGCGCGTCTTCTTCGCCGGCATCACCGTGCACCAGCACCGCGCGCTCGCCGCCGTCGTGGATGGCGACTACGCCGTGATCAGCTGGTTGCTGGAGTTCACCGGCGCGGATGGCCAGCAGTATCGGCTCGACCAGGTGGCGCATCAGACGTGGAAAGACGGAAAGATCATCCGGGAGCGCTTTTACTACGACAGCGCGTCGGTGCTGGTCCAGCAGTCCGCGGCCTGAGCTGAGTCCGGTCGACACGGTGGACATCGCCCCGGACGGCGTCCCCCTTCCCGAGGCCCTGCCACCTCACCGAGGCGCCGGGACCGCTGTATGATCCAGATATCCATCATGGAGGGTACCCCCATGCAGTCCGTCAGCCCGGTCTTTCTCGTTTCGCTCCTCCTTGCCGCGCCGCTTTCTCCCCTGCTGGGCCAGGAGACCGCCACCGCCGGCCCGACCTCCTGCCTGTCCGACTGGGCGTGCGGCGCCCTCCGGGCTCCGCTCGGATTCGACGTGCGGGCCGTGGCCGACGGCGGGCGCTACCTGACCTTGGAGGACGGCAGCCTCTGGGAGGTGGATATCTCCGATCGCGCGACGAGCGCGGCCTGGCAGCCCGGGGAGTTCGTCGCCGTACACCCCATCAACGCGCCGCGCGACGGCTACGAGTGGCTGCTGACCCGGACGGAGAACGTGGAGCAGCGTGTGGCGGTGAAGCTGATCGGGCACCGGCACCCGGCTCAGGAGTAGTAACGCCGCAGGTGGGCCGCGACCCCGTCGAGGTCGGGGAAGAGGCGCCGCTCGTCCACGCTCACCAGGTCGAGCTGATCGCGGAGCCGTCCCGCGTCGCCGGCGGGGATCACGAACTTGGTGAGCGTCTCCCCCAACCCGTACTGCTCGAGGAAGCGGTCGAACGGCTGCCGCTTGTCCGAGCAGAGGGTGAAGGTGGCGGACTGCGCCACGATCCTGGCGTCCAGCGACGGAGGCTCCAGCATGCAGGCGAACGGCCGCTGCTCCCGGACGCCGCCGCCGAACAGCGACCAGGGGGTGAACGGCCGCTCCTGGCCGAAGATTCCCTCCAGGTCCTGAATCAGCAGCGCCAGCTCGGGAAGACCGAAATGGCGGTGGACCTGCTTCCAGTCGAGCCGCCAGATCGCCCGGTCGCTGACCACCGCGGTGTCGACGGTGGCGAAGTGCGCGGCGACCAGGGGCGAGTAGGTCCAGTCCAGGAGCCGCGTCGGGAGGCCGTGATGCTGGGCGGCCACCAACACCTCCCAGTCGTTCACCGGCGGGGTGGAGAAGTAGGGCCGGGAGTAGCGAATGAAGTTCCGCAGGATGTGCTCTTCCAGGTCGCCCTTGCTGTGGGGCCGGGAGATCCCGCCGAGCTGATCCAGGCTGGTGAGCAGGGGCAAGGACGCGTCCGCACCCCCGCAGTAGATGCCGCTGCCCCGCCGTCGCCCGGTCGCGGGGTCGGGCTCGGTCGGCGTGACCTCGGCGATGAGGTCGCCGAGGTTGGTGACGATGACTTCGCGGATGGTCATGACGGGTAGTAAGACGCCTCGCCGGTTCGCGCAAGAGCGCGCGGCGCGCGATCATTGCCCATGATCCGACTCGATCTCGAGGTGCTCTACGCTTCGGCGCTCTCCCGGCTGAC
>JBBSHB010000244.1:0-2699 GCA_038253515.1 Gemmatimonadales bacterium
AGCGCCACCAGCCCGGAGATCGGGTCCTCCGCACCGTTCACCCAGGCATCGTGGTGGTTGCCGCGCACCACCCATTCATCCGGCGCGGTAACTCCCGGGATCCGGGCGATCACGTCGCGCACGGGAGTGAGCCGCCAGTCGAAGCGGAGGCGCAGATGCACCCGGGCGGGACCCGGGCCGAGGTGATAGGTGATCGGCAGCGCGCCGGCCCATCCGTCTGGCGCGACCCGGCCGCCCAGTGCCGCCAGGAGCGGCTCGGCGTCGGCGTAGGAGATCGGCTGCACCGGAATCCTGGTGATCGTCTGGGCCTCGGACCGCGCGAGCCGCTTGGCGCCCGCCGTGGCGCCGACACCGGGAGTCAGCGGATCACCGGGGTAGCGCGGCTGATCCATGACGCTGCCACGCTGCACTCCGTCCCGCGGACGGAAGGGACCCTTGGGATAGACGTCACCGGCGCGATACCCGTCGTCGGCCGGGTCGGAATAAATGAGACAGCCGACCGCCCCGTGCTCCACCGCCACCTTGGGCTTGATCCCGCGCCAGGAGTTTCCGTACTTCGCGATGACGATCGCCCCCCGGACCGACACGCCCAGACGCTCGAGCCGCTCATAATCCGCGGGCAGCCCATAGTTCACGAAGACCAGTGGCGCGGTCACGTCGCCATCGGTGGAGTAGGCGTTGTAGGTGGGGAGCTGCTCGGAGTGCTGGCCGCTGGTGGGGTCCTCCTTGACGGTCGGCTCGCGCAGCGCGGCGGTGAAGTGGTGCGGCGCCACCAGCTCGAGCACTCGCTCCTTCGGGGTGGGGAAGAGCACCTGAAAGATCTCGATCCGGGCATCGAGTCCCCAGGCCCGAAACTTCCCGTGAATCCACTCGGCGTTGAGACTGTCTCGCACCGAGCCGACGTGATGGGGCCGGGCAGACAGGAAGCGCATCGCCTCGCGCATCGAGTCGGGCTCGACCGCGGCCCTGAGCTTCCCCTCCCACTGCCGCTCGGCCCGGGACGACTCCGCGGTGAACCCGCGGAGTGGAGCGTCGTCGCCCAGCCGGGCGGCGGGAAGGCAGAGGACCATCGATGCCAGGAGTGCGGGAGAGCGCAGCGGACGCATCGAGGACCTCGGGCGATTTCGAGAGGAGGCGGACGACCTTCGAGCCGGCGGCAACGATAGCCGATGGCTCACTTGTGCGGCAAGGGACATCCTGACAGTCTGCTGCACTCGGGGCCTCCGGCACGGCGGCGACAGGGGAAGGGAACGGCATGGCAGAGCGGGGCGCGCGATCGCGGCGGGTCGGAGTGATCGGCGCGGGCGCGGCGGGCATGTTGGCCGCGATCTTCGCCGCTGAGGCGGGCGCGGAGACCCTTCTGCTCGAGCGGACGCGGGACGGCGGGCGCAAGATCCTCATCAGCGGTGGCGGCCGCTGCAACATTCTCCCGTCCCGGCTGGAGGAGTCGCGTTTCGTCACCGATTCCTCGCCGCACACGCTGCGCAACATCATTCGCTCGTGGCCGCTCCAGGAACAGATCGCCTTCTTCGAGCGGGAGCTCGGGCTGCCGCTGATGGAGGAGCCCGCCTCGGCCAAGCTCTTCCCCGTGTCGGAGCGGGCCCGTGACGTGCGCGACGGGCTGCTGGCGCTCGCTGCCCGCCACGGCGCGCGGTTCATTCCCAATACGCTGGTGACGGGATTCGCTCCGGCCGGGGGCGGGTGGCGGATCGAGTGCGCGGGGCAGTCTGCGCTCGCGGTGGACGCGGTGATCGTCGCGACGGGCGGCCTGTCCGTACCAACGACGGGCAGCGACGGCGCCGGGCTCGCCGTGCTCCAGGCACTCGGTCATGCCGTTCACCCCACCTACCCCGCACTCACGCCGGTGGTGGACGAGCCGCCCCGGTTCGGCTCGCTCGCCGGCGTGTCGCTGCCCGTGTCGCTCACGGCACAGGATGGCGCCCGGAGCGCCGCGGCCGCCGGCGGCTTCCTCTTCACCCACCATGGCTACAGCGGACCTGCCGTGCTCGATGTCTCCCACGTCCTGGTGCGGGCTCGTGGGGAAGGCTCGGCCGCACGGCTTCAGGTGCGGTGGACCTCGCTGGATGCGGAGGGATGGACCACCGCGCTCCGCGCCGGCGGCGGCCGAAGCGTCGGCGCGGTGGTTCGCGGCGAGCTCCCTGCACGGCTGGCCGACGCCCTGGTACAGGCGGTCGATATCGACCCAGCACGACCGCTGGCCCAGCTCAGGCGGGAGGAGCGGCTTCGGCTGGTCGACGTGCTGGTCCGCGGGGAGCTTCCGTGGACGGGGGACGAGGGCTACCGGAAGGCGGAAGTGACCGGCGGCGGCGTGAGCCTGGCGGAGATCGATCCGCGCACCATGGAGAGCCGGAGGCACCCGGGCCTCTACCTCTGCGGGGAGGTGCTCGACGCCTTCGGCCCGATCGGCGGGTACAACTTCCTGTGGGCGTGGGCCACCGGGCGGGCCGCGGGCCTTGGCGCCGCTCGTCCGAGCTAGCTCAGACCAGAAACATCGCGCCGACCACGAGCCGGCCGATCAGCGAGGTCGGCTGCCCCTCCATCAGCTTGGCGTCCGAGGCGAGGAGCAGGATCCCGCTGAGCAGGAACGGCGCGAGGAGCCCATTGAGCACGGCCGACCAGTAGAGCGCCTGCACCGGGTTGAGGTTGGCGAAGTCCATGGCGACGCCGGCCGAGATCGC
>JBBSHB010000245.1:0-2468 GCA_038253515.1 Gemmatimonadales bacterium
AACAGTCTCAAGACGGTGCACGGCGGGCTCCGCTATCTCCAGCATGGCGACCTCCGCCGGATGCGCGAATCGATCCGCGAGCGCGCCATGCTGCTGCGCACGGCGCCTCACCTGGTGCGGCCGCTCCCGTTCGTGATCCCGACCTATGGCCACGGGCTTCGCAGCAAGGCCGTGATGCGGACGGCTCTCCTCCTGAACGATGTGGTCGGCTTCGACCGCAATGCCGGGGTGGACGAGGAGCGTCGCATCCCGCCCGGCCGGGTGATCGGGCGAGAGGAGGTTCGGGCGATGATTCCGGATCTCGAGTCGCGAGGACTGACAGGCGGCGCCGTCTGGTACGACTGCCAGATCGCCAACACGGAGCGCCTCGCGCTGGCGTACCTGCGCGCTGCAGTGGAGGACGGGGCGGTCTGCGCCAACTACGTCGAAGCGACCCGCCTTCTGCTTCGCGACGGCCGGGTGCACGGCCTCCAGGCGCGCGACCAATTGACCGGGGACTCCTTCGACATCCAGTCGCGGATGGTGCTGAACGCTGCGGGGCCCTGGGTGGACCGGCTCCTCCAGACTGTCCCAGGAGCTCGGAACGTCAGACGATTCCACCCCTCGAAGGCGATGAACCTCGTCACCCGGCGGCTCTACGGCGATCACGCCATCGGTTTCACCGTTCCGACCGAGTTCCGCGACAGCGACGCCTTGCTCAACAAGGGCACCCGGCTGTTCTTCGTGGTGCCGTGGAAGGGCTTCTCCCTGATCGGGACCCGACACTTCCCCTACCAGGGTGATCCAGACGACTTCCGGATCACCGAGGACGACATCGATGTGTTCCTCGGCGAGATCAACATGGCCTGTCCCAGCGCCGGGCTGTCCCGGAAGGACGTGCTCGCTGTACTCGGCGGGCTGCTGCCGGAGGTACCCCGACCCGGTCCCCGCGAGGTCCAGCTGGTGAAGCACTCCCGCGTCTACGACCACGCGAGCGAGGGGGCCGCCGGCCTGATCTCCGCCGTCGGGGTCAAGTGGACGACCGCTCGGCTGACCGCCGAAGAGGCCGTGGACCTGGTGGAGCGACGGCTCCGCCCGAACAGTGCGCCCCGGCATCCCCGGGAGCGCCCGCTGCCCGGCGCCGACATGGACCACTTGGATCGCTCACCAGCGCGAGGCGAGGTTCCCCCGGGCGTGAGCCCCGGCGCGATGCGCCACCTGCTGGACGACTACGGCTCGGCATCTAGTGAGGTGCTCGGCTACATTCGTGCCGACCCCTCGCTCGGCACCGAGCTGGTTCCTGGCTGCCCGGTGATCGGCGCCGAGGTCGTCTACGGTGTCGAGCGGGAAATGGCGCAGCAGCTGGACGACCTCGTGCTTCGCCGCACCGAGCTGGCGGCGGGAGGTCACCCGGGGGGAGCGGCACTGCTACGCTGCGCCGAGCTGATGGGCGCGGTGCTGGGCTGGAGCCAAGAGCGTCGGCAGGCCGAAATCGCCCGGACCGAGGCAGCGCTCCGTCAGAGCTTGGCAGTCACTTCGAGCTGAGCCACGCGGGCTGGGAATGCACAGGAAGGAACGGGAGGGAGTGAACGGAAAAATGGTGCAAGGTTTTGCTCTTGTTAAACCCCCCACTTCCCTCGATCCGCCAGAACGCCCAGGGCGGCGACACGCCTCCGCGCCAGCCGTGGCTGCACCAGGGTTGCTGTCCTGCTGCTCAGGTGAGCGAGGAGCATGAGGACTGGACGAACCAGCATCACGGGAACGAGGAGACAGAGAATGATGAAGGTAAAGAGGTATCCCATCATCGAGTCAACCAGGCCGTCCATACGTCCTCCAACGCGTGTTGCGCACGCACCACACGCCACCGGGGGCGCTTTCCGGAGACGCGATTCCTCTGGGTGGTTCTAGGCAAATGTGGCTCGCACCCTTAGCGCAGGAATGCCGCAGGAAGCGACGAGCCATGATTGCTGTGTGAGCCCGGGTACCGCAACTTACGGACCCTGATGGGCGCCCTCACCTCGACGAGTGCGCCCCGCTCCTTCTCAAGCGGCGGCCCCTGGTATCGAAAGCGAGACGGTGACCAACGGGATTCTTACCCTTTTACTCCCCGTTCCAGACCTTGTCAACCACTCGACGGGGAGTGAGGAATGAACGACGGGATCCTCGACGAAGACGCCATCCGCCGGCACCTGCGCATGGAGGACCTCATCCCTGCCATGGCTCGAGCACTGGCGGATCTCTCGGCCGGACGGGTGGTGCAGCCGGTCCGCACCATGCTGCCGGTCGCCGAGCACCAGGGCTTCTTCGCGGTCATGCCAGCGTATGCCGGGGCGCTCGGAGCGAAGCTCGTCACCTTCTATCCCGGGAACCAGGGGATTCCCACCCATCACGCACTCATCCTGTTGTTCCGCCCCGAGACCGGCGAGCCGCTCGCCATACTGGACGGCCGACTCATCACCGAGATGCGGACGGCTGCCGTCTCGGCGGTC
>JBBSHB010000246.1:0-2454 GCA_038253515.1 Gemmatimonadales bacterium
CCCTGTTCGTCAAGGTAGTGCGCCAGCCAGCCGAGGAAGGACCGGCGGCCGGCCTGGTACACCCCGCCGTTGTCCGCTGCCGCACTGCTGGAGCCGGGGTGTTGCCGGTACCGGTAGACCGAGCTGGCCGTCGTCAGCACCGGTGCGGTGAGGCAGACCTTGGCACAGAAGGCCTGGTCCTCGTACATCCCTCGGAACGCGTCCACAAAACCACCGACCTGTCTCAGGACTGCAGCGCGAACCATCACGCCCGATGGTGCGGCGGCTCGGCGGCGGAGGAAGGCCAGCAACAGGTGCGGTGGGGGGATGAGAACGCCGGCCGGGACCCCGAGATCTTGAATAAAATCCTTCCCTCCCCGGTAGCGATGCTCGGCCCAGCTGTACCAGTATTCGACCGGGCCGTAGATCATGGCCGCCCGCGGCTCGGATTCGAGCGGCTGGACCAAGGATGCCAGCGCGCTCGGCAGGAGGACGTCGTCGGCGTCCAGAAAGGTGACGAACTCGCCGGCCGCATGAGTCCAGCCGAGGTTGCGGGACGCGCTCATACCCTGATTCAGGCCACCGGAGTGCTGGAGCAGTCGAATACGGCGGGGATCCGCAGCCAGGGCCCGCCGAGCCACGTCGGTGCTGCGGTCCGACGAGCCGTCATCGACCAGCAGCATCTCCCAGTTCACCATGCTCTGATTCAGGACGCTGTCGATCGCCTCCCCGAGAAACGGTCCGGCGTCACGAAAGATGATCACCACGGAGACCAGCGGGCGCCTGGCCGACTCGGGGTTCCGATCTGGGGGCGTAGCCTGCGAGCTCCGCGCATCACCGTGCATCGCCACTCACCGGCGTGGGGTCACTGACGGTAAAGTCGCAAGCCACCGCGCCGTCCGCCTGCATCTCGATGGTGTCGGCCTCGAACCCGAGGACCTCGATCTCGAAGGCGGTCTCGATGTAGTCGTAGGCGCCCCCCGCATACCGATCGTTGGCCGGGTCCGCGAGCCAGAGACCCATTCGATACACCCCCGGATTGAGGAAGAGTTGATCGATCTGGACCTGGACCTGGTTGAGGCCGGGAAAGAGATGCAGGATGCGCTCGTGGTTTCCCACATCCGCGTTCACCAGCTTGGTGCCGAGCTGACTGTAGATCGTCACCGCCAGTCCGCCGATCTCACAGCCCTCCGCCGCCCGAATGAGCAGCCCGACCTCCAGCCGCCCCTTGGTGTACGGTTGGAAGCCGATCGCGGCGCGATCGCTGCCGTATTGAATTGCGACGAACCGGGCGAGCCCGCTGCCGCTTCGGGGAACCGCGTCCAGCTGGATCCATTCCTGCGGGCGAGCCCGGGCCGCGATGGTCGAGAGGTAGCGGGCGACCACCGCCGTGGTTGGTCCGTCGTCCTCGATCCGCCCTCCGTGAAGCAGAATGCATCGCGGGCAGAGCCGCTGAATCGCCTCGAGATGGTGACTCACGAAAAGCACCGTCTTGCCGGCGTTCGCGATGTCCCCGATCTTCCCCATGCACCGCTTCTGAAAGGCGGCGTCTCCCACCGCGAGTACTTCATCGACCAGGAGCACGTCCGCCTGCAGGTGCGCCGCGACCGCGAACGCGAGACGCATCTGCATGCCGCTCGAATAGTGTTTCACCGGCGTGTCGACGAATCGTTCGGTCTCCGCGAATGCGACGATTTCATCGAAGCTCCGCGTGATCTCCGCGCGCCGCATGCCCAGGATGGCGCCATTCAGGAAGATGTTCTCTCGCCCGGTCAGCTCCGGATGGAAGCCAGTACCCACTTCGAGGAGCGAGCCGACCCGCCCCCGGATCTCGGCCCAGCCCTCGGTCGGGTCGGTGATCCGAGAGAGAATCTTCAGAAAGGTGCTCTTCCCGGCGCCGTTTCGGCCGATCACTCCGAGCACCTCTCCCCGGCCGACCGTGAGCGAGACGTTCCGAAGCGCCCACAGGAGATCCGTCCCGGGCCGGGCGGGGTTCGGCCTGCCGCCCCGGAGCGCACCACCGATGCGACCCAGCGAGGACGCGGCTGCCTCGGCGACGGAGTCCCGAAGTGTCCGGTACCGCTCCTTCCGGGCGAGCACATACTGCTTTCCAAGCCGCTCGACCTGGATGGCGACGTCGCTCATGGCTCAGACCGCATCCGCAAAGCCTCGCTCCATGCGCCGGAAGTAGAACAGGCCCCCGACCAGCGCCGCGGCCACCGTGAGCACCGAGACCATCAGCAACGGTCCGGGCGGCTCTCCCTTCCCCAGGAGGGCCCAGCGGAATCCCTCCACCACGCCGGCCATCGGGTTGAGACCGTACAGCGTCCGCCAACGTCCAGGCACCAGGCTGCTCGGATAGGCGACCGGGGTGGCAAAGAGCCAGAATTGGATCAGGAACTGGAGGGTATACCGCACGTCCCGATACTGCACGTTGAGGGCGGAGAGCCACAGTCCCACGGCCAGTGCGGTCGC
>JBBSHB010000247.1:0-2176 GCA_038253515.1 Gemmatimonadales bacterium
GAAAGCTCCGCCGGTTGTGCGTTAGACCTTCGTCCCCGGCCGCACCTCGCTCATCAGCGCGAGGAGATTCTCTTCCGAATCCCGGCAGAACGCCATCCACAGCTCGTGGTCCGGCAGCCGGGCCACGCGATGGGGCGTATCCACGAAGCGGACCCCTCGGTCGCAGAGCGCCGTGTACGCGACTGGAAGATCGGTCACGACGTAATAGATGATCCCGGCGCCGGCCGGAGTCTCGCCCGGGGCCGCACCGGTGAGCATCAACCTCACACCGCCGCAGTCGAAGAACGCCAGGCCCGGCGGTGCGCGGAATTGCAGGCGGAGGCCGAGGGTGTCGGCGTAGAAGCTCACGGCCCGATCGATGTCCCCGACCGGGATGGCGATCTGCCCCACCCGGGCAGGTGGAACGAAGGCGGGAGACGCGTCGTCCATCGGTCACCCTCTCACCAAGTTGCCGCCTCGACCCAGGCTCTGCCGACCGCCAGCGATTAGGTCGCCGGCGTGGCGAGCTGGTCGAGAAGTCGTTCCCCCAAGTCCAGCCGCTGGACCAGGAGATGCCGAAGCTCGTGTTGTTCGGTGCGTGCCACCTCTCGTCGCAGCGCCGGGAGGTAGGAGCTCAAGAGATCCCGCAGGATGACCGTCTCATCAGGAGAAAGGAGTAGCTGCATGGGGAGGTCTCCGACTGCCAGGGACACGTGGCCACCACCGGCCGAGGTTCGATCGACGAGCGTGCCGGCCCCAGAATCCTAGGTTCCGACTCCTGCTCTGGGAAGCCGACCGCCATGAGGGCGGCCGGCCGCGGTCGGTATCTCGCCGGGGCATCTGCGGGTCAGGCGCCTCGTCGCCGCGGGCGCCGGCGCTTGGCGCGGCGGGCCACTCCGATCGCCGCCGCCACCCAAGGTTGCAACTCTTCGGCATCCTCCAGCAGGTCGGCCGGCACCTGGTAATACTGCATGACCTCACCCTGCTCACCATAGGGCCGGAACGGGCCCATCCCGCGGGCCTCGAATTCGCCTCGGGTGGTCTCATCCACCTTGAAGTAGACGGTGTCGTCGTCCATCAGCGCAAAGAAGATGTCGGCCGCATAGATGCCCACGCCACCGAACATGCTCCGGGCCCGAATGCCCGGCGCGGTGCGCTGGAGCTGCTCGAGGACGAAACTTCGAAAGCTCGGGCTGACGCTCATCTCGAGAGTCCCTGGAGGTCGGTTGGCGGCTTGCTCACCCGAGTCGGTCCGACCGTGGCCTGGTGCGGATCAGGCCGCTTGAGGTACCGGCGGCAAGGCGAGCAATCAATGAGTGGCGGGCAGAGTGTACTCGAACTCGTAGGAGTGCTTCCCGTCGGCGATCGTGATGGACATCTGGCCGGTGAGCCCCACCAGCTCGCCGGTGCCCGAGTCCGGTATCACCGAAACACTCAGGTGAGGTGCGCCTCGGGCCATCGTGCCGCTGTGTTGGAGCATGAAGGTGCCGGTGCGACCCTCGAGCGTGCCACGCACCAGTTCGATTGCCACGTAGCCGGCTGATCCCTGCTCCCCGGTCGTCGCAGCCAGCATCTGGCCTCGGCTGGTTCCCTCGAGATCGCCATGAAACCGCTTGTCGATCATCAGCCGGGAGACCATCGAGTCCTCGGCTTCGACCCCTGGAGGCTGGGGGGTCAGCTTCACCTCGAACGCTCCACGTGCGTGCGTCGTCACGACCGCCTCCTTGTGGTCCGAACCGGGGCCCGCGAGACGCGTCTGCCCCGAGGCCAGGTCCACCATACCGAGCGAGAGCCAGATGGTGGCCAAGACGCCAGTGGCGCCGCATCCTCGAATGATCATACGTCTCCCCTCCGGATGAAGCTGCCGTCGTGACGGTCCGTAGTGGATTCCTGGATCGGACCCGGCGTCGCCGAGGTCACGGTGGGAGGACGCTCTCGCGGTAATGTCGGTCACCACCCTCTGGGAGGCTTCATGTGGAACCGACTTGCCTGGCTGATCGCCAGCCTCGTCCTCGCCACGACGGGCTCGGCCCAGACTCAAATGCCGCTGCCGCTGGCCGCCAACTCACCCGCGCGGTTCGAGTCCTGGCAGCCGTCCGTGCCGATCCACGACGGCAGCAACCCGGCCGTCGGTCAGTTCAGCGTGTCCGCACGGGATCGGAAACGCCATGCCCTCATCGGAGGGGCCGTCGGGGCC
>JBBSHB010000248.1:0-1888 GCA_038253515.1 Gemmatimonadales bacterium
CACGATGGCCAGGATGGCGCCGAGCTGAATGAAGATGTCGAAGGTCTTGGCCCGCTCGTCGACCTCGCCGAGCCAGCGGCTCACCACGATCAGGTGCCCGGTGGAGGACACCGGGATGAACTCGGTGATGCCTTCGACCAGGCCGAGCAGCGCGGCCTTGCCGAGGAGACCGGCCTCGGCGGCCGGACTCACGAGACGACTTCCTGGTAGAGTGCCTCGTACATCGGCACCACTCGATCCGCCGAGAACTCCTGGGCCTTGGCGACGGCGGCCTGGCGCATCGCCGCGTGGCGGGCCGGGTCACGGAGGAGCTCGACGGCCCGCCGGCCCATCGCCTCCACCGACCCGACCGGCTCGAGGATCCCGTTCACCCCATCGTCCACCACTTCGGGCAACCCGCCCGCCCGGCTGGCCACCACCGGCGACCCGCAGGCCATCGCCTCCAGGGCCGCCAGCCCGAACGATTCGGTCTGCGAGGGGAGGACGAAGAGGTCGCTCACCTGGAGCAGCGAGGCGACCGAATCGAGTCGGCCGAGGAAGCGGACGTCGGGAGCCACGTTGAGCTCCCGTGCTTCGTTCTCGGCGTCGACCCGCTCGGGACCGTCGCCGATCATGACCAGGGTCGCCGGCATGGCCCGGCGGATGCGCGCGAACACCCGGACCACGTCCTTGACCCGCTTCACCTCCCGGAAATTGGAGACGTGGGTGATGACCTTGTGATCCTCGGGCGCGAGGCCGCTCCGTCCATCGCTCTCCCGTGGCCGGTATTCCTGCAGGTTCACGAAGTTGGGGATCACCCGGATGTTGCAGCTCACGCAGCCGAAGGCGCGATAGGTCTCGTCCCGCAGGTAGGCGGAGACGGCGGTGACCTCGTCCGACTGCTCGATGGAGAACTTGGTGATCGCGTAGAAGCTCGACTCCTGCCCCACCAGCGTGATGTCGGTGCCGTGCAGCGTGGTGATCACCCGGAGCGGCCGCTCGCGGGCGAGCATCTGGCGCGCCAGGTAAGCCGTCGTCGCGTGGGGGATGGCGTAGTGGACGTGGAGCAGCTCGAGATCCTCGGCCACCACGACCTCGTGCTGCTTGGAGGCGAGCGCCAGGGTGTAGGGGAAGTGGTCGAACAGCGGATACCGCCCCATCCGGGTCTCCACCTGATGGAAGAAGACTCGCTCGGAGTAGCCGCGCAGCCGGAACGGCGCGTCATAGGTGATGAAGTGGATCTCGTGGCCTCGTCGCGCCAGGTCCAGGCCCAGCTCGGTGGCCACGGCGCCCGAGCCACCGTAGGTGGGATAGCAGGTGATGCCGATCTTCATGGTGCCTGCAGGGTATGGGTCTGAGGATCCGGAACCGGGCCGTCGTCCCTGCTCCACGCGTCGGCGATCTCTTGCGCGACCTTCTCCGGGTTGCGCGTGGCATCCAGGGTGAGCGCCGCTCCACCGAGCTGATGGCGGAACCAGGTCTGCTGCCGCTTGGCGTACTGCCGGGTGCTCACGGCGATCGCGTCGGCCACCGACTCGCGCGTCCGCTTGCCGTGCAGGTACTCCACCGCTTCGCGGAGACCGATCCCATCGAGGCCCGGGGCCAGCGGCGGATGTCCCTCGGCCAGCACCGCCGCGGCCTCCTCGATCAGCCCGCGACGCAGCATCTCCACGGCCCGGCGGGCGATCCGCTGGTGCAGCACCGGGCGGGGCACGGTCAACACAATGTACCACGGGTCGAGCACGCCCTGGGCCCGCGCCACCCGTTGCCAGTGGGAGAGCGGAAAGCCGGTGAGCAGTGCCACTTCGATGGTCCGAGCCGCCCGCTGGCGTCCCCCGCCCTGAAACCCCGGATCGAGCCGGCCCGCCCAGCGGAGCAGCTCGAGTCCCTCCAGCCGTGCGCTCCATGC